>CAYYKR010000015.1:0-6666 GCA_964469235.1 uncultured archaeon
TGCCCCCGACGGGATTCGAACTCGCGACTTCCTGCTCTCTCCTCTTCATTGCTTAAGCTCAGATCACCTTAGGAGGCAGGCGCTCTATCCAAACTGAGCTACGGGGGCTACTAAATAATTGGATTTCATGCAAAATCTTATTAAATCTTAATTGAAGATTATAAGAAAGTTTAAAAATTTAGAAAATGCTTGGCGAGCTCAAAAATTATTATAACTATCATAACGAAGCTCAAAGCCATTGCAAGAATTATTAAAATCTTTCGCGCGCTAATCTTTTCATATCCAGAAGGAGATTTTGTATAATCTTCAAGAGCCTCTATTTGTGGCTTTACATCATTCAATTTCCTATAAGCATCGTAATATTTCCCATTTTTTATGTCTCCATCAATATTCCATAATTTTTCAATAACTATGTTTGTTAAACTAAACATCCCATTTGATGATGCATTTCTATCGTTTGATATGTACTTTCTAATTTTATCCATTCTATCCACATAGAACCAAAATGTATCATTTATAATTTTTTTATCACGTTCATTAGGAAGTATTGTAACGTCTATCTTCACAGGAGAGGATTTTGTTGCAGAAACGTATATGGCTTTTTTTCCAATTTGAATATCTCGTGAAAAGTATGTCAATGAAAATTCTCCGACTTCATTATTTTTTAAAGCCTTATACTCCGGATAGCAACTGTATTTTTCCCCAACTATCCATGAACTGTATTTTAGCTGAGTATTATCGGTGTTGGAAACAAACACAGAGAAAGACACATTAGAACCCCTAACAACATCTATTGACTTCGGATAAATTAATATCTGTCCAGAAAAGCCTACCGAAGAAATTGCTACAATTAAAGCAATTATCAAATATTCATTATTTTTCATCATACAAACGCCATAAGTTTATTTTTAATTATAGATTGGAGAAGTTTCTTTCCTATTTCACTGTTCTTATTAACTTTTATTTGATTTGACCTGCCAACTGTTGCAGAAAATATGTAATCCTCTCCGGAATAAAAGTTTATATTTTTCTTTGATAGATTTTTCTTAAACTTGAATATTATACTGCTCCCAGTTTCATCAACTACAAATGGAACTTCTGTACCAAATGTTGAAACTTTTGGTTCTATGTCTATGAACATGCCCAATTTATTTTCTATGCTTTGTATCATATTTCCTTTCTTTCCTATCAACTTAGATATTTTTGAGTTATCAACCTTTATAAGAACCCTGTTGTCCGATTCAAAAATTATTTCAGCACTTCTATCGAACCTTTTGATTACATCGTAAATTTTTTCTCGCGCCAATTTTTGAATAGGAGTCTGCTCACTTTTGCTTATAGGTATGACAACGTTTTCTTCGCCGTAAGTGTAAATTTCGTATTCAAGTTCATTTGTTTCAAAATCTCTTACTTCAACCAAGGGTCTTGCCAAATCCTTTTCAGTCATGCCGGTTGGAGTTCGAACAACAAGCCTGAGAGTGTAAACTTTTTTCACTTCTCCGCTCTTTATGAAAATTATTGTATCTATTATGTGAGGTATGAGACCGAGCTCCACCCTTCCCATAAATCTTTGTATAGCATCAATTGGCTCAGTAGCATGAACAACACCAACCATTCCGATACCTGCAAGCCTCAAGTCAGAAAATATTTTAAAGTGAGAAGTTTTTCGTATTTCATCAAATATAGTGTAATCAGGTCTCACTAAAAGGAGAACGTCAGCTGTTTTTTCAAAATCACCTTCCAGAGGAGCATATTGTGTGATTTCAGGACCCACCTGCAAATCTCTTGGAGATTCCAAGGTCTTAACTATCTTTCCCTTATTTTGATAAAATTCAGCAAGAGAAGATGCAAAAGTGCTTTTACCTGAACCTGGCGGGCCAGCTATCAGAATTCCGTCCGACCTCTCATCAAGTCGCTCTTTCAATTTTGTTGATAATTTATAATCATTGAGACTAACCTTTGCTATTGGTCTAACTATTGTAACCTCAAGTCCATCTGAAAATGGTGGACGTGCAATTGATATTCTCATTTGACCAAGTTGAAGAACTGTAACTCCATGTGATCCAAATTCAAAAAATCCTGCTTCATCATATCTAACTGCTGTGTTTATTTCAGAGATTATATCATTAATTTCTCTCTTAGTCATTGGTTCATTTCTGACTTTTATGAGTTTAAATTTCCCCGGCTTTCCTCGCTTTGCCATAGGAGGAACATTTTCCTTCAAATGTAAACTCATTGTATCCTTAGACATAAGTTCCTCTATTTTTTTCATGGACGCCTTTTTGTATGTTTCAAAATATTTAGTTTCAATTCCCTCGGCTTCGGCAGCAAGTTTTTGAACATAGTCACATGTGTACAAAACTGCTTTGTATTCTTTTGCAACATCGGTTATCATTGAGTCTATACGTCCCGATTTAGCAAGTTTTATTTCATCTAATGTTTGACGCCTTCCAAATTTAGTAATTTTTATTATTTTCTTCTTTTCATATTCGCGTAATTTTTTGATTTCTTCGAGCCCTTTGAATCCTATTTCTTTTCCTTTCGATGCCTGAGCTTGGAGCTCACTGGTTACAAGCTCGGGAATTATTATTTCAGAATTTTTCAATTTTCCACTTTTAATTAAATCGGTGAGTATTGCATTTATTATTACTGATGTGTCAGGTACTATTCTATTGCTACGTTTTCTTCCATTTAACCTATTTTTATCGCTCATAATATCTTATTGTGATGAGAATTTTAAATTCATTTAGAGCAATTAATTTTATGTATAAAATTGTATATGACCCAACCATAGGGAAGGATTTTACATTCATTCCAAATAAAAAATTGCCAATTTACAACTGGTTTTACTATAAAGAGGGGTTCTCAAGAAATTTGGTAATAAGCATATTGAAAAATTTAAAATTAAATAAAGGAGCTACGATTTTGGATCCATTTTGTGGAAGTGGTACAACACTCCTTGCAGCGAAGGAGCTCGGCATGAATTCAATTGGATTTGATGTAATGCCAATATCAGTTCTGGCGTCAAAAGTTAAAACAGAAAATTATGATATAGAAAAATTGAGAGAGTACAAACAAGAAATATTTTCACACAAATTTCAAAAACCAAAAAAAGTTCCAAAGAAAATTAAAAAATGGTTCTCAATATATACCATTGAAGACATAATATTCTTCAGAGAAATTGTAAATTCTATTGAAGATGAAAAAGCGAGAAATTTCTTTACTCTCGCTCTCATAACATCTGCAATAAGATGCAGCTATATCTACAAAGATGGTAGCGTTTTAAAAATAAGAAAACGAAAAGTTCCTCCATTCAGATTTTTCTTTAAGAGAACGTCTAAAAAAATGATAAATGACTTGAAAAAGTTTCCCAAAACAAATGCCATTGCCAAAGTAGATTTTGGGGATGCTAGAAACTTAAACGTTAAAGATGAGTCAATTAGCGCAATAATAACATCTCCCCCATATTTGAATAAGATTGAATACAAAAACGTCTACAGAATTGAAAATGAGTTGTTTTTTTCAGAGAGTCCAAAACCTCCACTGAGATCTTTCTTTGGATTGAATTCTGATGATATAGAAAAATCTTATTTTAAAGATATAGAAAAGTCATTGAAAGAAATGCACAGAGTTTTGAAAGAGGGCTCAAAAGCATATATAATTATAGGAGATGCACTTGTCAACAAAAGAGTTGTAGATGTCTTAGAAGAAGTGTCTGAGTTATCCAAAAAATATAATTTTGAAGTAGAAAAAATTATTGTTGGAAACCGAAGAATTGCAACAACTCCTCAAAGAGAAAAGGTTGGGACTCTCAGAGAAGGAATGATAGTTATAAGAAAAAATTAAAATAGTTCAAGATTATCAGTGTTCATTTCTCTCTCTTCTCCCGTTTCGAGATTTTTAATTCTCACAACGCCTTTGTCGAGCTCCGTCTTTCCAACAAAGCAGACGTATTTTATTCCAATTGATTGAGCATACTGTATCCCCTTTGAAATGTCTTTCTTAAATGACACATCGACGTTGTATTTCTTTCTCAAATTCTCAAGGATATCTATGACATCTTTCTTATCTAATTTAACGGGAATAAGTAGTATGTCCTTTTTAGTTTTTGGGAATTTTCTATCCTTGAGTATATCAACTATCCTTTCCAATCCAAGACTTCCACCGACTGCTGGAATGTCTCTTCCGAGAAAACGCCCTATGAGATTATCGTATCTTCCGCCACCGGATATACTTCCTATATCACTTTCTGGTATACTTGCCTCGTAAACCATTCCAGTGTAATAATTCAACCCGCGGGCAATTGTCAAGTCTATTTTGAAGTTCTTGGTGGGAACTTTCATAGATTTTAGATAATCCACAATTTTCGTGAGCTCATTGAGTCCATCCTTGCCCATTTGATTTAATTCAGGGAGATTTGATATATCTCCGGAAATTATCTCTATTATTTTGCTGCCGTCAAATCCCTTTTGATTGAGCTCATCTATTACATATTTTTTCCCAAATTTATCAATTTTGTCTATTGAACGGAGAACATCCATAACCTTTTCCTTTTTTACCCCCACATATTCGAGTATTCCATCTGACAACTTTCTGTTGTTTATTCTAATGACAAAGTCATCAAACCCGATGTACTTTAAAGATTGATATATTGTTTTTAGAATCTCTGCGTCCGAATAAACATCTGTCGTTCCAACCGTATCTATATCACATTGCCAGAATTCTCGATATCTTCCCTTCTGAGGATTGTCATATCTCCAAACTCGTCCCATTTGATACCTCTTAAATGGCATTGGCATTCTTTTCATCTTAGATATAAATCTTGATAGAGGAACTGTCAAATCATATCTTAAGGCAACATCTCTCTCTCCAAGATCCTTAAATTTCCATATAAGTTTTTCATCGCTTCCATATTTTCCTTGAAGAACATCCAAAGATTCCACGGCAGGTGTTTCAAGTGGGTCAAATCCATTTTTTTCAAATATATTCCTTGCTCTATCCATAACATATTGACGTATAATCATATCAGATGGGGCAAAGTCCCTCATTCCCTTCAAAGGATTCAAATTCATAAAAATCACCTAATTTTATTTTTCAGCAAACTTTAAAATTGAAAAGTTGTGAGGACTTACCATCATAACTATAGTATATTTATTTAGAATATATGATAAGTAAATCAGCAGAATTGACTTACAAAATTATTTATTAACAATTTTCTCGGTAATAATTGCAATAGGTATTGATGCGACAACCATTACAACCAACAAAATTATTGAGTACGATAATCCAAAATAAAATATTAACATTGGGAGCCATGGAATCTTTATCGCTCTGTTGTATAGGAACGCTACCAAGAATCTATCTTTAACACCTTTGTCTTTCAAGTTCTTTAAAAGAGGATACCAAGCGTAACCAGGTCCAACGGATAATATACCAGCAACAATTGCAATAATCCATTCTCTAACTCCTTTATTGGATTCCATAAATTGCTTTAATCTTTTGTTGCTAACAAAGTAATCTAGAAGTAATTGAAATAAATATACAATGAATATAATGGGTAATATTTCGACGAGCAATTTCAAGAAAATGTGCATTGTAATATTTGCCTTTTCCTTTGAAACAAAAACTGTTAAAATATAAAGGGCAAGCATTACTAAGAAGAATAACCATCTCCCTAACGAGCTTTTAGGCTTTTTCTTAAGACCTTGCCTTGAACCTTTATCTGGAAGGCCTTTCTTTTCATTTATGTTTTCCATTTTCTCACAATCTCAGTGCAGCAAATTAAATATGAGTACAGTGATTATCGCAACAATAAAGGACATCAAAAATGCAATTAGATTTCTAAATATAGCAAAACGCTTTCCCATTATGGTTGACTCAAGTGGCAATTGAATCAATCCAACTGTTACCCAAGCAACGAGAAAAGCTGTAACAGCCACTAGACTTATTCCCTCCTTCAAAAAACCTGCTCCTAAAAGATAGCCCGTGACAGGACTTCCTACAGATATGCTACCAACAATGCTACCTATGATAGAATCAAAAAACAGATTTCCAGTGAACATTTTTGAATAAAAAGTCTTTGGAATAAAAACTCTCATCATAGCTATGAGCAATAAAATTCCAAGAAGCGTCGGAATCATGCTGGACAAACTTCTCAATGCTTTTTTATTTACTTCCCCTAATTTATGATAATCAATTTTAATCTTCATTCAAATCATCTTGCAAACCTTCAATATTCAATACTTTTTCTCATGCTTTTAATATACATTACTTCAACGCTATATATTTATAATTATTAATATATAAATATATATTTAAACTAATCATTTACCAATAAATTACCAAAACTATCGTCGAGCCTTTACAGAGAAAAGACTTGATGAAGAAACTTGAAAGTCGAGAAATAAATAAAATAATGGTTCAAAATGTAACATCTATTTGAATGAAATTATCTGAAATCCGTATTTTTCAATATCTTCTTTGGGCCAAAACTTCGCATCTTTAGTTTTAGCAACATAAGTTACCTTTTTCTCAAGAACTCTTCCTGTATATTCTTTTGTTTCCGGATCCCATTCTCTCAAAACCAAAATATCTCCTGGCTTGCATTCAAAATCTGCAAGACGGAGCTCAAATGTTTTGTCCCCATCTAGAATCTTTTGAAAAAAT
>CAYYKR010000015.1:6766-16097 GCA_964469235.1 uncultured archaeon
AGGGTCTTAAAATACAAGTGAAAGGACTAAAGGGCGGACACTCTGGAGAAGAGATAAATAAAAAGAGAGCAAATTCAATAAAGCTACTTGCAAGAATACTCTATAATATAGATGCAAAAATTGGGAATATTTACGGCGGAAGCAAATCAAACGCAATTCCACGAGAAGCTGTAGCAGAAGTTGTAGTAAGTGATATAGAAAAATCAAAAGAGAAGATAAAAGACCTGGAAATGTCACTTAAAGAAGAGTATAGAAAATCGGAACCAAAATTGAACATCATTGTTGAAGATGCATACATCGAAAATACCCTTGATGACGAATCCAATTATAAAGTAATAAGAATGCTTATGGCACTTCCTCATGGAGTATTTGAAATGGATCAAGAGATAAGAGGACTCGTTCAAACATCAACAAATCTCGCAAAGATTGAAATTATAAAATCAGAAAATAAATTTCATGTCGTCATGAATTCCAGAAGCTCTTCAGATTCTTCATTGAATTATGTATCCAACGTCATAAAAAGTGTTTCAGATTTATCCGGAGCCACAACAATTGAAAGCGATAGATACCCAAACTGGAAATCTGACACAAATTCGCGATTGGTCTCTATTGCAAAAGAATCATATGAAAAGCTCTATGGAAAAAGTCCAAAAGTTACAATTATACACGGTGGCCTTGAAACTGGTATAATAAGAAAGAAGACTGGAATTGAAGAGATGATATCAATAGGCCCTGATATAAATCATCCACACAGCCCAGATGAAAATGTTAAGATTTCAACTGTGAAAAAATTGTGGATTTATTTACTTGAAATAATGAATGAAATTGCAGAGAATTATTAAATATTAAAGATACAATTAATATTATGGATGTTACCTTTACTCTGCTTATAATAAGTGCAATAATATTTTTTGGATTTCTAGCCGAATATATAGAAAAAAAGTTTAAAATTCCGGATATTCTTTCCTTAATAATACTAGGGTTTTTGTTGGGTCCATTTGGGCTAAAATATGTGAATTTAAATTCAATATACCCATTTGTTCCTCTATTCACAACATTTGCACTTATATTCATACTCTTTGATGGAGCATTCTCAATAGATATTAATTCTATGTTCAACGAAATTTCAAAAAGTCTGATCATTACAATAACAAATTTCCTAGTATCAAGCATTGTAATTGCTATAATAATGAATTTCTTTGGACTTCCGATATCAATCTCTATATTGATGGGTTTTATGCTCGGCGGAATATCATCATCTTTTGTCATACCACTTCTAAAGGGGCTTGGAATTAAAAATAATTCATACTCACTTCTTACGATTGAATCAGCATTAACGGATGTTTTATGCATAGTGTTCTCAATGGCTATGCTAGAATTTATAAAATTTCAGTCATTTAGTCTATTGAATATTTTATGGAGAATAACTTTATTGTTTGGAATTGCTGGAATAATTGGAATAAGTGGAGGAATAATATGGATAATACTCGTCTCTGATGTTTTCAAAAATCATAAAACTTACATGGATACAATATCATTTTTACTCCTTATTTACGTAATTACAGAATATCTTCATGGGAATGGAGCTCTGGCAGCTCTGTTTTTCGGTATAATGCTCAAAAATTCTAAATATGTGACATTTTTACTAAATAAAGAAAATGTTAATTTTGGAGTTTCAGTAACAAAGCCAAGTGAACGAAATTTCTATGACCAAATAACATTTTTCATAAAAACATTTTTCTTTGTCTACATAGGTCTTATGTTTGACATTTCGGATTATAAAGCACTTGTCATTGGGTCCATAATATCAGTTTCCATAATGATAATAAGAAATATCTCGTCTGTATTAGTAAGTAGAATTAGATGGGAAGATAAGATATTGATAAATTCTGTTTTTGGACGTGGTATATCTGCTGCTGTCCTTGCCCAAATTGCCATAGAAATGAACATACCATATTCAATTTTCATATCGAAAGTTGTATACATTGTAATAGTTGAAACGATATTCTTGAGCTCCACTCGTGTCTTCGTGAACAATTTAATTAAAAATAAAAATGAAGGTGTAAAATTTATCGAATTAGAGAAAACTAAATAATTACTCTTTTTTCTTCTTTTTAACAACTATGTTTGCGATGTCTCCAATTGTTAACGGTGGCAGTGGCTTCGATTTAACTTCTGCATTATCAAATTCTTCATTTGGAATGTCCCCGCTTGCCTTTCTACGCTTAATTTTCTTTCTTTTCTTTTGTGGTTTATATTTCTCTTTGAGCTTCTCCACGGTAACTTTTAGATCTTCTTTTGTAGTCTCCTTCTTGCGCGAAATTATTTGAACTCCAAGAACTCTCTCAACTCTCTTGGCAATTTCTATTGTTGGTTTTGCCTCTCCTTTTTCAATTCTTTCCCAGAAAGAGAGTTTTACGCCAAGTTTCTTTGCTAAATTCTCCCTTGTGTACTTAAGGAGCTCTCTTGCTTTTTTTATCTTTGATGCATATTCAGAATCAAGAATTTCTTCGTCTATTTCTTTTCCGCCGTCTATCAGTGGTCGTCTTTTCCTTCTAAATTTCTTTGGTTCATCTAAGAGTCTGCCTAATTTTGCACAATCTTTACAAACATTTAGAATTGCACCGTCTATTTCAACTCTATATAACTTTTTGACATTTGCGCCGCATATTTCACATTCTGGCATGAAATCACTGTCTCCTAAATCTAATCAATTACAATCCAAATAGTTCAATCGTTTAAATTTGGATTTGCTCTTCAATTGGTAAAATCTAACAACAATAATATATCGTTATGTTTTTAAATGTTTCTTACCACCAATCAAATCATTGAATGCTCATATGATTATATAAATTTTCGTGAATTTGGTTATTCTTTAACATTTAAAAGATTTCACACAAACATAAATAAATCCGGGTGTGCCTATGAAAGAAGAAGAAATAATGGAATTTTGGATAAAAAATAGAATATATGACAAGGTCAAGGAGCTCAGAAAGGGTGGAAAAAGATTCTACTTTTTAGATGGACCTCCATACGCATCGGGTTCAATTCATATTGGTACTGCCTGGAATAAAATTCTGAAAGATGTTTACATAAGATTTTATAGAATGCTTGGATTTAATGTTCGTGACCAACCCGGATATGATACGCATGGGCTTCCGATAGAAAATAAAGTCGAAAAGGAGCTCGAATTCAAAGCAAAGGGAGATATAGAAAAATATGGAGTCGACAATTTCATTAAAAAATGCAGGGAATATGCAACAAAATACATAGACATAATGAACAATCAATTTGCAGACCTTGGAGTTTGGATGGATTGGACTCATCCTTATATGACGCTTACAAACGAATACATAGAAGGTGCATGGCATACATTCAAAAAAGCGTATGAAAAGGGATTTCTCTACAAGGATGTGTATCCTGTTCATATATGTCCGCACTGTGAAACTGTGGTGGCTTACAATGAGATAGAATACAAAAAATTAACTGACACATCAATATATGTTAAATTTCCTATAGAAGGAAAAGATAATGAATACATAGTAATTTGGACGACAACACCGTGGACCTTACCAGCAAATACAGGTGTAATGGTAAATCCTAAATTGGAGTACTGTAAGATAAAAGTTGATAATGAATTTTTCATAATAGCAAAATCTCTAGTAGAAACCGTGATGAAAAAAATAGGAAAGGGCTATGAAATCGTAGAAACTTTTCCCGGAAAGAATCTAGAAGGTTTGAAATATAAAAGTCCTCTTGAAAATTTATTCGAAATTCAAAAAAATTTGAAAAATGGACATAGAATAGTTCTAAGCGAGCAATATGTTTCAGCAGAAGACGGTACTGGATTAGTTCATTGTGCTCCTGGACATGGTAAAGAAGATTACAAAGTTGGAAAGGAAAATGGATTACCTCTCCTCTCGCCTGTAAAGATAAATGGTACATACACTGATGACTGCGGCGAATTTTCTGGTGTTTTTGTAAGGTCAGCAAATGAAAAAATAATATCATACTTGGACGAGCATGGTTATCTCCTACACAAGGAAAATATAACTCACGACTATCCAGTTTGTTGGAGGTGCGGGTCACCACTTATAATGATATCTCTTCCTCAGTGGTTCTTCAAAGTAACATCGATAAGAGACAAACTGTTGGAAGAGAATGAAAAGGTTAATTGGCATCCATCTTGGGCAAAGAAAAGATTTGAAAATTGGTTATTATCGCTGGAAGATTGGCCAATATCAAGGCAAAGATATTGGGGTATTCCATTACCAATATGGGAATGCCCGAAATGTGGAAATATAAAGGTCATTGGCTCTATGGAAGAGCTCGGTGTAAAACTTGATGACCTTCATAAACCAGACATCGACAAGGTTACAATAAAATGTGACAAATGTGGAGCTGAAATGAAACGTGTTCCGGATGTAATGGATGTTTGGTTTGATTCTGGTGTAGCCTCGTGGGCAACACTTGGATATCCATCAAACAAAGAAATGCTTGAAAAATGGTGGCCGGCGGATTTAAACATAGAAGGTCCAGACCAAATAAGAGGATGGTGGAATTCACAAATAATAACAAGTGTAATGACATTTGGCAGAGCTCCATTTAAGAGTATAATGCTTCATGGATTCATGCTAGATGCTCACGGAATAAAGATGAGTAAGAGCCTTGGAAACAATGTAAAGCCTGAAGATGTAATAGAAAAATACAGCAGGGACACGTTGAGAGCATATCTTGTTTCAATACCAGCTGGGGAAAATATATACTTCAATTGGGGAGAGGTTGACAACATATCGAAACTTCTCAATATCATCAGAAATACAAATAAGTTCGTGTCGACCTATGTAAAGAGCTCTGGAAATGAAAATCTAAAAATTGAAGATAAGTGGATACTTTCAAAATTGTCAAAACTCGAAAAAGATGTTAAGAAAAACTTACTCTCATACAAAACAAACAAAGCAATTGAACTTATACTTAGCTTTGCAATAGACGATTTTTCAAGATGGTATATAAAATTGATAAGACCGCGTGTTAGAGATATATACACAAAAGATGACAAGCAGGGAGCATTCTATACAATGTATACAGTTATGAGAGAATTATCAAAATTACTTGCACCTTTTACTCCATTCCTGGCAGAAGATATATATCAGAATTTAAATTCAATAAAGCAAGAAAAAGAATCGGTTCACATGGAAGATTTTCCATCCATGGATATGATAGATGAAAACATTAACGATAAAATGGAAGTTGTAAAAGAGATATTCGATGCCGTGACGAGTTTGAGGCAGGAAAACAAAGTTAAATTAAGGTGGCCACTTAAAAAGGCCGTAATTTCAACACATATAGATTTGAACATTATGAAAGAAGTTATAGAGAATATATGCAATGTAGATGAAGTGGAGATAGTCAAAGATTACATAAACAAAGATATGAAAAAGAAGAGCTTCTCGTCCGGAACAGTTTACATAGACACTTCAATTGACATGGAAAAAGCATTGGCAAAGGAGCTCATTAGAAAGATACAAAGCATGAGAAAGGAGTTAAAACTAAAAGTGGAAGACAGAATAAAATTGTATTTGAGTGAACAAAAATTGGCATCTATTGAAAATGATTTCAAAGATTTTGTCGGAGCTCAGGAAGTAATTTACGGAGAAAACGACGGAAGGGAATTCGATATAATTGGAAATAAGATAAAAATAAAAATTGAAAAAATCTAAACCTTTCTTTTTTCTTTGAATATGTAAAGAATAAATATTTATACCCTAAACTATTCTGTATGGAACCATTTAAAAAATACATAAAGATGATAAAAAATAAAGAGCTCAGAGAAAAGGTAAAGAAATTCGTTAAGGAGCTACCAGTGTCTAACAAATATTTCAAGAAATATAGAAGAACAGATATAAAAAATACTCCCGCGGGACCTGAAAACTTTCATCACGGGTACAAAGGTGGATTAATAGTTCATACAGAATCTGTGACAAATTTATGTATTCATATCGCAAAGTCGTTAAAAGAAAATTATCCGGACATAAAAATAAATATGGACACATTAATATCAGCTGCAATACTTCATGACATAATGAAAGTTCACACATTCTACATGGGAAAGGATGGAGTAAACCATTCCGGAGTTTTACTTGACCATGGAGTTTGGGCAGCTGCTGAATTGTACAAGTATAATTTTCCTGAAGATGTTATACATTGTGTATCAACACATGGAGGAAGTGAAATAAATCCACCGTTGACAATCGAAGCCTACATATTGAGATATTCAGACTTAATAGACACCGAAATAGATATACTAAGAAATCAAATAATTTTAAAGGAACTGATAAAATGAGAAAAGTCATAGAGAGTTTGAAAAAGATAAATAAGAAAGATGTAGTAGTGATTATATTTCACAATGATGGAGATGGTGTATGTTCTGCAACATTACTAAATAAATTTTTAATAAAATGGAGAGGAAAGCCTGCAGACTTATTAATAACTCAACCAATGCCACCTAACAATAATTTGATAGACAGGGTAAAAACAACGGTACCATCAAAGATAATATTCACAGACCTTGCAATAGGGAGTGATTTGAAATTGATTAAAAAATTTGAATCAATATCGAATTTAATAATAATAGACCATCACGAAATTAATAGAAGTCCGTCATCCAGAAAAGTTTCATATTACAATCCAAGACTGTACGATAAAAATGTTTACAAATCTGCAAGTTATCTTGTTTACAAAATAACATCAAAGATAGTGGATATGTCTGACTCTCTTTGGATATCTGCAATTGGAATAATATCAGATTATGATATAACATATTCAAAAGATTTGTTGAAAGAAGCAAAGAAAAAATATAGATGTTATCTGGATAAAATTGACCAAAAGAGTGTCCTATCATCCAAATTTGGAAAGATTTCTGATATGATTGCAGCGGCAAAAGCAACAAAGAGTATTTCATGCGAGCAAATGGCTGAAATATTCACAAGAGCTAAATTGCCGGATGATATAATTGAAGGTAGATATGCGGACAAGTTATTAAAGGCGTACCAAAAAATCCAAGATGAATTAGAAAGATTAAAAATAGATATAGAAAAATCTGCAAAGGTGTTTGGTAATGTCGTTCTGTATGAATTCAATTCCAAATATAATTTTAGATCCCCTCTATCATCAATAATAAGTGATAGATATCCAAATAAAGTTATAGTTGTTTGGAATAAATCAAGGGGGAAAGTGAAGTTATCTGCAAGAGCAAAGTATAAGAAATACAATGTTGGTTCTATACTAAAAAGAATTGCAAGAGATATGGAAAACACCAGTGCTGGAGGACATCCTGCAGCTGCCGGAGCTACGATACCAGAAAAGTATTGGGAAGAATTTAAAAGTAGATTTATCGAAGAAGTCAATAAAATTTAATTTCTTTCAGCGAGAATAAAACAGTGGTCTTTTTCATACGGGTCCAACTTTACCCAATCTATTATCTTAAAATTATTCTTCTTTAATAAATTCAATTCCTGCTTATAAATTTCATCGGGTTTCTTCGTAACGTCGATACTCTGAGATTTTATTGCTATCATTATATATCTGGCATTAAAGTAATTTGCATTGTTAATTGCCAGTTTTGTTTGGTCCGGCTGTGCAACATCACAATAAACTATGTCAACGTTTTCAACCCAATAATAATCCTCCGGTTTCCTCGCATCAGCCAGAATTGGAACTATGTTCTTTCTTCTGTCTGCAACTTTCAGTATGTTTTTGAGAACTCTCGAAGCGAATTCAACAGCGTACACAATTCCCTTTCTTTCAACTATATCAGAAACATGACTCACTGTAGTTCCTGTAGATGCACCAAGATACAACACTTTTGATCCTTTCTTTATGGGAACTTCCTTTAAACCATTGTATATTGCAGTAGCAAGTTTGGATTTTGTTTTGTCCCATGTTCTATACTCTTTGTTCCCTATCAAAATTAATTTTTCAGTATAAACTTTTTTTCTAGGTGTGAGATTTATTGTCAAAAGCTCGTTTCCGCGCCTGAAAATGTTTGGAAAAATTTCTTTTATTTTCATTTCATCGCCTCAGAAATTTCTCTCTCAAATTTTTCTTTTAATTCCTTGTCAAATCTATTTGAATAATAATCTATCTTTGCTGCGATTGAAAGCTTCGATGAGATTATTCTTGCTAACTTCCCGTGTATAGATTTTGGAGCTCTTTGAATATAGGATGAAAAAAATATTATTCCATACTTTGGTGGTAATGTTCTCTTTCTACTCTTAAGATATCTAAACAGAGCTTTTTCAGCACCGAGAAGCTGGATACTTGAAGATGACATAGATGCAATATTCTTTAGAGAGCCGGCCTTTGAAATTAACTTTGCTGCTATAAGTGGACCAACTATGTTTGACATGTTTGGTGCTATTTCACTTGTCAATTTTTTAATATAACTTTCTATTTTTCCAAGTGTTTGAATGCTGTCGTAAATTGAATCTGCATAGTCGTCTATTATTTTTAAATCGTCATCGTTCAAATCTATTCCTGTGGTATAAGAGAAATCAGGAATATTTTCTCTTTTTCTATATTGATGAAACAATCTGACAGATTTTATTGGATCGGCGTTTATTTCAGGATAATATGGAATTACCCATTCGTAAAAGTGCTCAGCCATTACATTTATTTCACTCTGCAAATCCTCATATGTCCTAACTGCCTGAACAAGTATAGAATCTTTACTTGCATTGTGCTTCATCTTATATTTTGTATAGTCTATACCAAATCTCGTTAAATATTCGTTGAGCTTCTCCTCATTATCAAACTTTAATCCGAGAGCGAGCTCCCTCATCTTCTCTCTATAAAATTTCTTTGCGAGCTCATCTTCTACAATTTTATAATCTTCAAGGTCAAGCTTTTCCTTCAAGAAATCCTTAAAACTACTAAACAATTTATACATTATGAGATTTCCATCATCGTCGAATGCGAATATTCCTATTGAACCGCGAACAGTGTGAGCTTTTTGTACCATGATAAAAGATTTAAGTTAGTGTTTAAATTTGTTTTCGAAGAAAGAAATCGTGCCATTAAATAATTAAATAATAATTAAATAAAATGATATGGAAATGATACGGCACAACATTAGCTATCGACATTCCGCCAGCCTCAAGTAAATGTGTTGCGAAGCTATGTCTTAAAGTATGAGGAGTTACTTTTTTGTATTTCTTACCTCTCTGTGATCTCAAAATTAAGCCTTGCTTACAAATACCATAAATTTCTAACATACTCTTTAGTTTAGGATGTAAAAACACGACTCTTTCTTTTTCTCCTTTAGCAGTTTTAA
>CAYYKR010000016.1:0-11920 GCA_964469235.1 uncultured archaeon
AAGAGGGCTTCTCCGAAGCCAGACGCCCTATCCTGACTAGGCTACAGGCCCATAAAAGAAGATATAGATAACAAATATAAATAATTGCATAATAGCTTAATTTTGCATTTTTAAAATATTGTATTAAAAAGTTAATTGGTGAATTTTATGGAATATGTAAAAGATTTTAAATGGAAGCCTCACATGAAAGTTAGTGATATGGTAAAAGAATTTGAATCACTTGGATTTCAAAGTATAGAGCTCCACAAAGCTGGAGAAATAATTTATAAAATGAAAAAAGAAGGAGCTAAGATAATATTAACATTTACTTCAAACATGGGAACCTCGGGGCTAAGAGGTCTTTTTGCACAACTTATAAGTCTCGGAATGGTTGACACAATAGTCACAACTGCTGGAGCAATAGAAGAAGATATAATGAAATCTCTTGGAGAAAAATTTTTAATAACGAGATTTAACGCAGATGATATCGAGCTCCACGACAGAGGAATCAATAGAATAGGTAACTTGGCCATAACAAATGACAGTTATATGAGATTTGAAGGTTTCATAATCAGACTACTTGAAAAGATATACAAACAAAAGCATTCCATATCTGGAACGGAACTGCTGAAGGTGTTTGGAGAAAATTTAAACGATGAAAACTCGTTTCTTTACCAAGCTGCAAAAAATAATGTTCCTGTCTATTGCCCTGCAATAGTTGATGGAGCAATTGGATTTCATCTTTTCATGATAAAGCAAGACCATCCAGATTTTGTTGTAGATGTAGTAAACGATTTTAAGAATTTAATACTTTCAATTGACCAAGATGATAAAAAGGGTTTAATTGCACTCGGCGGGGGAACTTCAAAACATTACGCACTTTTAGGAGCTCTTATAAACGGCGGCTTTGATTATGCAGTTTACATAACTACAGCACGTCATACATCAGGTAGCATGAGTGGAGCTACGACAAACGAAGCTAAGAGTTGGGGGAAAATAAAAGACGACTCAGATTCTGTAACGGTTATAGGAGATGCAACAATAATGTTTCCCATCGCGATAACGTATTCATTGGACAAACTTAGAGATGAGAAAATAATATGAGATGATATCGTGGCAGTATTTATTTTAAATCCCAAAAAAGTTTTGGAACAATACAATCTCTTGAAGAATTATGCAGACATAGTTGGATATAATTACAAAACTAACAAAGAAGTTGGAAAAATAATAGAAAAAGAAACAAATGCACCGCTCGTATTGAGCTCTTTAAGTAATGCAGATGAAATTTCAAATAAAAAGAGAATAACTTATATCGTTCAAGGAGAAAGTATGAAAGAGCTTGAAAATATTTATGATATCGGAATAGATAAATTCATAGTTGATAACGAAAATGATATGAACCATGTCTTATCGTTGGACAATAAAATTAATTTATTGCTGAGGATGAAAGTTCGAGAACATACAATATACACTGGAAAGTATTTTGTTTACGGAATCAGATGGGATAGGATAAATGAGCTCATTCCTGAGCTAAGAAAAAATGAAAATATAAATGAACTTGGAGTTCATTTTCATAGAAAAACGCAAAATGTTGGAGAATGGTCACTTGTAGATGAATTTTCAGACTCCATTGGAAGTACACTCAATCAAATAGATAATGTTCTCATAGGTGGGGGTCTTCCCATAAAATATTATAATTCAAAGCCGGACATAAAAAGCATACTTAATCAAATACTAAAATTTAGAGATTTTCTTCACGACAAAAATGTCAAATTTGGAATGGAGCCCGGAAGATTTATAGCGGCTCCGGCCATAAAGCTCGTTTCAAATATAATAAACTCTTATGAACGAACGCTAATTTTAGATTGTTCAATATACAATGCATACATGGATACATTTCTTGTTCACATACGACTCCCAGTAGAAGGAGAAACCGATCATGGATATAGATATCTATTGAAAGGATGCTCACCAGATTCATTAGATATATTTAGGTATAAAGTATTTTTCGAGAATGAAAAGCATGTTGGAGATAAAATAGTTTTTCTAAATGCCGGAGCTTATAATTTCTACACAGAATTTGGAAATCTCCCAAAAATAAATACAATAATAGAATAAATACCATATCTGCAATTCAACAAAATGCGAGGGGCCGGATTTGAACCGGCGAACCCACTAAGGGACTAGGTATCTTAACGATACCTTTCTGAGCTTCGCCCTCCTAAGCCTAGCGCCTTTGACCTAACTTGGCTACCCTCGCACAGATAGTAATTTTATAATTGAATTTAAGATATTTAAGATTTTAAACCAAGTTTTGTAAGGTGATTATATGGAATTGAGTGTTCTAAAAAAATTATGTGAAGAATATGGAGCTTCTGGTAATGAAGAAAGAGTGAGAAAAATTATAATAAATGAAGTAAAAGATCATTGTGATGAAGTCAAAATAGATAACATAGGAAATCTTATATGTAAAATTGGTTCTGGACATCCCATATATATGTTCGAAGCTCATATGGATGAAATTGGGTTTGTTGTCAAATATATAGATGAAAATGGATTTATATATTTCGTTCCTGTCGGAGGATTTTGGCCACCAACAGTTATAAACCAGAGGGTCGTTATACTTGGAGATAAAGAAGTCACTGGAGTAATTGGATCAAAACCACCTCATATAATGGACGAAGAAGAGATGAAGAGACCGTTAAAACTTAAAGAATTCTTTATAGATGTCGGGGCAAATTCACGTGATGAAGTTGAAAAGATGGGAATTCACATTGGAGATTCTATTGTGTGGAAATCTACATTTGAAGATATAGGAAAAAACATTGTATCAAAATCACTTGACAATAGAATAGGAGTTTTCACTTTAATAGAAATGATAAAGCAATTAAAATATGTCGGAAATTTAAAAGGTACTTTTTATTTTGTCTTTGCGGTACAGGAAGAGGTTGGACTTAAAGGAGCTAGGATAGCCGCATTTAGAATACAGCCAGATGTTGCAATATCTGTTGACACTGGACTCGCAGGCGGTTCACCAGCGGTTCAAGAAAAGGAAGCACCCCCAAAATTGGGTAAAGGCCCTATAGTAAACTACGTTGAGGCTGGCGGAAGAGGATTAATAGCTTCTCCTCAAGTTAACAAATGGTTGATAGATGTAGCAAAGGCAAATAACATTCCTTATCAAGTTGATGCAACAGATGGCGGAGTCACAGACGCTGCAATAATATATATAACGGGGAAAGGAATACCATCAGCATCAATTGGGATACCATCAAGATATATACATTCTCCAAACGAGATGATAAACAAAACCGATGTTGAAAACACAATAAAACTCTTAATGAAATCAATTGAGACAGGAATAAAAACTTATTGATTTGTTGCGAGAACAAATATGTTCCCTCCAACAACTTTTATTTTTTCTATCTTGAAGAATGATTCTACATCAGATTTTATCTCCTTCCTTGAATACAAATGATAATATCTATGATAAATTTTATTTTTCTGCCTCCATTTTATAAAGAACTCTGACGTAAAAATGTTTCTCGGGAAAAATCTCCATTGCCATTTATTCCACACAGAAATTAATATATTTCCACCGGGCTTTAAAACTCGCTTAGATTCGGACAGAGCCTCCCTTCTATTTTTCATGCAATGCAAAGAAGACAAAAGCAGTACAGAATCAAAATATTTTTTCTTGAATGGAAGATTTTCATTTCCAACAGCAAGTCTAGGTCGTATTCCACGTCTTCTAGAAAATTCTTTGGCATTTAATATCATTTCCTTGGAAAAATCAATTCCAAATATTTCTGCGTGAGGAAATGATGTAAAATTTCTTCCATTACCACATCCAATAAAAAGCGATTTTCCTATTATATAATCTGAAAAATAATCTAATTCTTTGAGTGGTCTTTGTCTGAAATTATTCCAAGAATATGCAAGTTTATTCCATACATCTCTTTGGTCCATAAAAAGAAATAAAAAAGAAAGAATTTAAATAAAATTTAAGCCAATGCGGCTTCAAGCATTTCCTTTGTCATCGTTTTCTTTTTCTCTTTCTTCAAGAGTTTTGTAATTGATTCAAATTTTCTTCTCAATGATTTTGTTACAACTTCTCCGATTTCAAAACCAGCAACTCTTTGAACTCCGGATTCTTTTGCTATTCTCACGAGAGTTGCATTAGGTAATACAGACTTCTTTGCCATTTAATCACCAATTAGCATTTGATTAAAGTTTTTAAATACTTTTCTAAACTTCCTTTATTCGATGAATAGAAACCTTTTCATAAAAAATGAGCTCAGAAATGAGCTCAAAAAACCATTTGGGATATACATAGAAAAAAATATCAAGAAGGAGCTTAAAAAGATAATAGGTAATGGAAGACTCATAATAGTAGGTGATGTATCTTTCAAAAAATTAAAATCACTGAAGCCAAAGTTATCCATAATAGATTTTCATTCTCGCAGAACAAAAAAGATATTTAATAAAAATGAAATAAAATACGATTTCGAACTTGAAAATCCGCCTGGAACGATATCAAAGGAATCGTGGAGCGTGATTAAACTAGCATTGAACTCATATTCATCAAAAATAATCCATGTCATAGGCGAAGAAGACCTTCTTGTAATTCCTTCAATAATTCTGTCAGAGGAGAGAGATGTTGTAGTATACGGATTTGAAAGAGGAATAGTGTGTGTAAAATCAAATGAAATAAACAAAAAAATCGCAAATTATTTCATAAAAAAGATGAAAGATAAAAAATTCAACAATGTTGTCGCAGCTGGGACCTTTGATAGACTTCACAAGGGTCATAGATATTTCTTAAAAACAGCGTCGTTCTATGGAAAGAAAATTTTTGTTGGGATAACATCTGATGAAATGATAAGAAACAAATCAAAGGATATCCAACCATTTAAGATTAGAAAATCGAATGTCGAAAAATTTTTAAAATCACTTAGAGTGAAATATGAAATAATTGAAATAAATGACAGATATGGATTTTCTATAACTAATCCAAATCTGCGTTCAATAGTAGTTACAAATGAAAATTATGATGTAGCACTAAAGATAAACGAAAAACGAAAATCTCTTGGAATGCAAGAGCTCACCATATTTGTTCTTCCATTCATAAGTGATGGCAATGGAAAAAAGATTTCATCAAGTGAAATAAGAAAAAGACTTAAAAAGAAATCAAACAAATTTAAAAATGTTTAAAATAAAAAGACGTTAAGTAAATAAATTCCATTGAAAGCTCCGGTAGTCTAGCCCGGTCAAGGATTCGGCCCTCTCGAGGCTGAGACGTGGGTTCAAATCCCGCCCGGAGCACTTTGTGCAACCTCTTTCTATTCATGAAATTCATTTAAAGAGAAGCCGAGTATTGAATGAAGTTTTTGAAAGTTGTTCTTAGAAAAGAATATCAAATGAGTTTCATTTATTTTATCATCAGTTGAACCGAACCTTTTTACAACGCATTTTCCGTGTTTCAAAAGTTTTCCGGCCAACTCTTTCTCGCATTTTTTAGGTGTCGCAAGAACTTCAACTATCCTTGCAAATCTGAGAAAATAATCTATATGCCATTTTTTCTTCTTATCTTTTCTAAGATGTCGCCCAACACGAGCTTTAAGACCACCTGGACCAAATGCAGATCCAACGTAAGTATAAAATCCTCTTGGAAACTTAAAAGTTCCAAGCTTTCCAACTTTAATAATTCTATTTCTGTCGAGCTCCATAATTAAAACATAAGTGCCTTTACAAGATTTATCAGCCATACTATCCCGTGGAAATCTAAACTATTCTTGGTCCAATAATTGTAAAAAGTAAAATTACCGCAAATATAATTGATATTATATTGGCGACAAGAGTGTGGTTTTTAACCCTTCCATTTAGATATTCTTGCATTATAAGACCGCCATCTAACGGTTTTATAGGAAGCATATTTACAAGTCCAACTCCCAAGTTGAGAACTCCTATCCATGAAAACAAATAGAGCAGGAAGAATATTAAATTTTTTGTTGGAACAAATTGTTGTCTAACCTTATAATAATTTGATACCCCATATATTCCGATTAACGGGCGGCCATTTTCTTCAATAGTTTTTATTGTGTAGTTTTTCATGGTTCCATTAATCTCTGTTGTCACATTAACGAAATCTCCTGGAGTCACATTTTTCATAATTCCCATAAACTCTTTCATAGAATTCACGCGAGCTCCATTTAGATAAACTATTGTTCCATTGAGTGATGAATTGAACGCACCAGAATTATTCAAAAGGCCTGAATACGAAACTCCATAACTGCTGAAGACTGCACTTGATATCACAAAATTTGTCAATAAGAACAATGCAGCAAACGTAAAATTTGCAAGAGATCCAGCACCGAATATTTTTATTTTCTTTTTGGAGCTCGCTTTATTTAACATTTTTTCATCAGGTTCAACAAACGCCGCCGGTATAAAAAACAAGAAAAATGCATATCCAACTTTCTTAACCCTTATTTTCTCATTAAATGCAACTATGCCGTGAGATATCTCATGAGGAACAACTATCGATATTATACCGATAATCCATAGCCACAATGGCAGGAATACGTATCCAGAGCCTATTACAGGGTGTGAAGTAGCAGACGGTAAAATCAATCCAGCACCAATCTTACTAACTCCCGTGATGATTTTATATGCGGATTGAATTATATAATACGATGCCAATGTAATTGATATTGGAGCTATGATAAATGAGAGGTTTGAATAGAAATTCCAGAATTTTTTATGACGTTGATAAATATTATGTATAAATTTGACACCATTGGATGTCTTTCTCATTATGACTATTCCTTCAAATTTTATGTTCTTTCTGTCCTTGTACAATAAAAATGCAACTAGCGCAATAAAAACAAAAAATGATATCATTCCAAAGTTCATATTTACAAATTTCATGTCTATGATTTGTATTAAAAGGATTTATAGTTTTTTAATTTAAATTGATTCTCAATTATTATTTTTATGAAATTAAAATATCAGGAGCTCGTCAAGAAAATAATGGATATCCCAAGACCAGAAAAATGGGACCTGAAAAGAATAAAATTGTTATGCAACCTTTCAAATGTAAATTACAAAAAACCCAACTTCAAGGTCATTCATATTACTGGGACAAATGGAAAAGGCTCTTGCTCCGCTTCAACAAGTTCAATTTTATCAGAAGCGGGATATAAAGTCGGTCTGTACACATCTCCTCATCTAATGAAAATAAATGAACGAATAAAAATAAACGGAATTGACATATCCAATCGAGATTTTGAAAAATATGGAAATGAAATTCTATCAAACTGCAAAAAGATGAAAGACCAACCAAGTTTCTTTGAAATCATCACTTGCATAGCACTCAAATATTTTCAAGAGAAGAGAATTGATTTTCTTGTATCTGAGGTTGGACTTGGCGGTAGATTGGACGCAACTAATATTTTGGATGGATATATATCTGTTATAACAAATGTAGATTTCGACCATATGAAGTACCTGGGAAAGAGCATACAATCCATAGCAAAAGAAAAATGTGGAATAATAAAGAAGAACAATTTCGTAGTTTCATGCGCAAAAAGGCATAAAGCGAGAAAAGTAATTGCAGACATCTCAAATAAAATGAATTCTAAACTGTTCCTGATTGGAAAGGATTTTCATATACATCAAAAAGGAATCTCATTGAAAGGAACAAGATTTAGTTTAAAGTACGGTGGGCGGGAAAGAAATTATTTTACAAATCTTATTGGTGTGCATCAGTCCTATAATATAGGTGCTTCAATTATGGTTTCGAGAATTTTAAATCGTAATAAAATTGCAAATATAAGAGAAAAAGATATAGCAAAAGGAATAAAGAATATAAAATGGCCCGCAAGATTTGAAATTGTGTCTGAAAAGCCATTGGTTATTCTCGATGGAGCTCACAACACAAATGGAATCAAATATCTTATAAAAACTTTGAAAGGATTGAAAATTGATGGCATAACATTCGTAATTGCTATATTTCGTGATAAGGAATACGATAAAATGATAAGAGATATATCAAAATCTGAAATTGCAAAGAACTTAATATTTACAAAATCAGATTCCCCAAGAGCATCCAATCCAGAAGAGTTGATTCTTCATGTTCCAAAAGAATTCAAAGGTAAAAAAGAACTCTACCAAAATTTTAACAGAGCTCTCAAAAGGGCCGAAGAGCTATCCCAAAAAATAGTTGTATGCGGCTCGTTGTATAACTCGAAATATGTATACAATTATTTCAAGCGTATCAAAAAGAATCGTTCAATACAATTTTAGACCAATATTTCAAATCAATAAAAAGAAAAAATTGATGAAATCACTTTTTCATTTTCTTTTCTATCTTTGCAACATGAAGTTTTACCTTCAATGCAACATCTGGATTAACGGATATGGAATCTATTCCGCAATTCACTAAAAATTCGGCGTACTCTGGATAATCTGATGGAGCCTGTCCACAAATTCCAATATGTCGTTTGTATTTATGAGCAACTTTTATCATCTTTTCTATTGACCTCTTCACAGCTTCATTTCTTTCATCGAACTCTTTTTGAAGCATATCTGAATCTCTGTCAATTCCAAGTGTCAGCTGAGTCAAATCATTCGACCCTATGGAAAATCCATCGAACAATTGAGAGAATTCCTCCGCCAAAATTACATTTGCTGGAATTTCTGCCATAACATAAACTTCAAGTTCATCTCTTCCACGAACTAGACCTTCGGACTTCATAATTTTTAAAACTCCTTTGGCTTCGTCTATTGTTCTGCAGAACGGTATCATGAGCTTTAGATTTTTCAGTCCAAATTTATCTCTGACTTTTGAAACAGCTTTGCATTCTAAGCGGAACGCCGGTTCGAATCTTTCACTTATATATCTCGAAGCTCCTCTCCAGCCTATCATTGGATTGTCTTCCTTGGGCTCAAATTCTTCTCCACCCTTCAATTTAGCATATTCATTTGACTTAAAATCGCTGAATCTCAAAATAACTGGTCTTGGATAAAATGCTGCAGCAACCTTTGCAATACCAGACGCAAGTTTGTCTATATACTCCTTCTCTCTGTGTTGCTTTATCATTGCAAGTGGATGCTCTCCTATATATGAATTTATTATAAATTCTTCTCTTGCAAGTCCAACACCGTCAACAGGAAGTGCTTCTGTTTCATAAGCCTCATTTGGCATGCCTATGTTTACAAATATCTTTGTTTTTGTCTTTGGAATGTTCTTGACATTAACTTCTTCGACATGATATTTCAGAAGTCCTTTCCAAATCTTTCCTTGTTCTTGTGTGCAATCCACCGTAACCTTTTGACCGTTTTTCAATTTTCTCGTTCCAACTTCGGTACCTATAATGCAAGGCACACCGAGCTCCCTCGAAACAATTGCAGCATGAGATGTCCTTCCGCCTTCATCAGTTATTATGGCTGATGCAATTTTCATTATAGGTTCCCAGTCTGGATCAGTCATCTTTGTTACAAGAACTTCACCCTTTTTGAATTGATTCATCTTCTTAGGTGAATCTATGACATGTATTTTTCCTTGACCAATTTTCCTTCCTATCGCTTCCCCTGTAAGTAAAACTTTTGATTTTTCATCTAAAATATACCTTTCAAGAGCAGAGAATTTTTTTGACGAGTAAACTGTCTCTGGTCTTGCTTGAACGATATAAATCTTACCGTCTGAATCTTGGGCCCATTCTATATCCATTGGTCTTCCGTAGTGCTTTTCTATTCTCATTCCATAATCTGCAAGTTGAAGAACCTCTTTGTCACTCAAAGCAAACTCATTTCTAATGTTTTTGGGGGTCTTCTTTAAAACATTTTTTCCTCTAATCCTCAAAAGCATCTTATCTTTTGTTCCAAGTTTCTTTTCAATTATCTTCATCGTGTGCTTGAAAACCGTCCATTGATCTGGAATAACTTCTCCTTGTACGACGAGTTCGCCAAGTCCATAAGACCCATTAATGTAAACAACTTTTCGAAAACCGCTATCAGGATCCAATGTAAACATAACCCCGGATGCTTTTGAATTTACCATTTTTTGAACGGCTGCGCTCAAGGCAACTGCAAAATGGTCAAATCCTTTATCTTCTCTGTATGAAATTGACCTATCAGTGAACAAAGAAGCAAAGCATTTTTTCACAGCTTTTATGAGCTCATTCTTGCCACTCACATTTAGATACGTTTCTTGCTCTCCTGCAAAAGATGCATCTGGCAAATCTTCTGCTGTAGCACTGCTTCTCACAGCAACATAAGGTTTGTTCTTAAGAGTTCTGACTGACAATTTTCTATAATTCTCTTCAATTTCCTTTTTAAGGTCCTCGGGCATTTTTGCATTGATTATTTTTGTTCGTATGAGCTTCCCAGCTTTTTTCAGCTGAGACAATTTCTTGAGATTATACTTCTCGAGAGTTTCCTTTATGAAATCTTTTAGACCCGTCTTCTCTATAAAATATCTATAAGCATGCGAGGTAACCGCAAATCCATCCGGAACCGGAATCTTAGTATTTGTTATCATTTCTCCAAGGGATGCGTTTTTCCCTCCCACAAGTCCAACATCATTCTTGCTAACTTCTTCAAACCATAGAATAAATTTTTTACTCTTTTCATTTTCCATATTATCCCTCTTTTAATTTATCATTAATATTTGTCTTTCAAATTTTATTTGTTTCCCAAACTTAAATAAATGATGTTTACGGACTTCAAAAACAATTTAAAATTTTAGAGAAAATAAAGTTATGCTTATAACAAGAATTATGAAGTTTGCCGACTATGTAACGCTCTCAAATTCTGCATGTGGCTTAATCTCAATTTGGTCTTCCATAAATCATAATTTCTATTTGGCATCTATTTTTATGATTCTTGCAGTTGTGTTCGATTCGCTCGATGGAAGAATTGCAAGAGTGATGAAGAGTCAGAATAATTTTGGCGCAGAATTGGATTCGCTATCCGATGTTGTATCTTTTGCAATAGCTCCTTTTGTGTTTGGATTGGAAGTTCTAGGAGGGGAAATAATCGCATTTTCTGGTATGTTCTTTGTATTGTGTGGCATTTTGAGATTGGCAAGGTTCAATATAACTCATCTAAAATATTTTGAAGGTGTTCCGATAACGACAAATGGTATATTGTTTCCAATGCTATGGATTGCATTTGGAGCTCGCCTTGAAGTATTTTCAATTTCATACATAATCATGGGAATTTTAATGATAAGCAGTGTAAAAATAAAAAAAATCTAAAAGGTGCATTCATGGTTGCGGAAAATTTTTTATATTTCTCTATTTCAGTAGCTTACTTCATTCTTCCCGCCGGCGTTGCAAATATGGCAGGAACTCTTACCAAAAAAATAAAGTTTTTGAGCACTCCAGTTGACTTTGGAAAGAAAATTAATGAGAAAAGAATCTTTGGAGACAATAAAACATGGCGTGGCGTATTCTTCGGTGTCATTGCGGGTATATTAGTTGCTTTACTTCAAGGGTATCTGTACAGATACAACTTTCTCAAGGCAATAAGTCTTGTTGACTATTCTAAGATTAACTTAGTATTATTCGGATTTCTCATGGGATTTGGAGACCATCTTGGAGACATTGCCGAAAGTTTCTTCAAAAGGCAATTGAATATAAAACCTGGAGACCCGTTTGTGCCATTCGACCAAATTGATGGCGCTACCGGAGCTCTCATATTCACAATTAAATTTTACAAATTCTCATTAAACCTTTTCATAGAAGTTTTGGCAATATGGTTTGTACTTCATATAATAACAAAGCATATCGGATTCTACATAGGATTGTCAAAAAGAAAATGGTAAAAGAAAAATTAAAAAGGAAAAATTTGTTTATCTTAACTCTTCGTCCATGAAGAATAGAACGACTGGCACGGCGATGCATACACTATCTTGATTTCGTCTCCTGAGCTCCAA
>CAYYKR010000016.1:12020-15762 GCA_964469235.1 uncultured archaeon
TCTTCGTGTACGATGTCATCCAATTAACCAATATTGCCGAAACTCCGACCGTTATTGCTATAAGCAAAACAGACGCTATCAAAGGCGACATTCCTTTTCTCATTTTTCATACCTCCGAAAAAATTTTACTCTCATTGAGAGATCATTATGGAGAGATTTCTCTCGCAAAGTCAGGACACTTAATTGAAGTTATTCTAAGTGTCTTTATCGTTGAAAAATTATCCAAACCTATATCAGATGAATTTATCTTTATACTCTTTTGCATTCCTCGCGGTATTTCAATCGTCTCATTATTATAAATATTTTTGATTTCATAATCCGACGTTATGGCATCAACATTTATTCCTTTAAGATCGACAACACCCGTATTAGTTATGACAAGCGCTCTGTGACTATCGTCTATAGAATGCGATATAACATCAAAATTTATTCCTATACATTTCTGTGTCTCAGTATCCTGAGCTGTCAAATTGGATGTCTTGGTGCTCATAAAAGAAGACGCCCAAGTTGCCATGAGACCTGCTATCGTCATCGTAAAAGCTATAAGCAATACGGCCGCAATTAAAGGTGAAAGTCCTTTTTTTCCTATCATTACAATCCCTCTTTATTAATTATTGTACTTTCTAATATAAAAATCTTTTTTCTCGAGATAAATGTTGTCATTTTCTATAAAATTATCCAAAAATGCATAAATTTTTTCCCCATCGGTAGTATTAAGTTGAATTTGTTCCGTCTTTTCATTTCCATTTAAAACGTAACTTATCGTAACGTTATCGTTCGTTATTCCTGTATCATTTATGTATGTGATTGAATGCCCACCCGCAGGAACATTAGAAAAATTGTATTGAAATGTGCTTGTATTCATGGATAGACTCTCGATGGTATACGGGAGAAAATTCTCAACAACAATGGACAAATTATCTCCATGAGAAAAAATTATGAAAGAGAAATGATAGAATCCGCTTACCCGCTCTTGCAAAAACGATGAAAAATTTTTCAAGTTATTCATAACAGAAATGTTTTCCGGTTGGAAATCTATTAATTTTTTATACTCGTCACTTATCTGAGAAAGCTTTATATCGGAAATATCGGAGGAATATCCAAGATGCCTTCGAACTATATTGTACGTCCCGAACAGAGTTCTCAATGCAAATAATCCCAGCAGTATGAAAATCATCGATATTATGAAAAATTGTCCTTTTTTCATTTTATTCACTCCACATGTAAAGTTTTATTTCCATTGGCTTCATTTCTTTCCATCCGTAAATATAATAACTTGACAAAATTATTGTCTCGTTTTGAGGGAGATTGACACTAGTACAATAATTTTCATCGCATATTGAAATATCATAATTTATCGAATTTGGTAAAAGTTCAGATATCTTATTATACAATGATATTGTGTCGTTTCTTTCCGAATAAATTCTTAGAAGCCCGGTTGAATCTAAATATTGCAACACCCAAAACCCTTCATGCTTCATTAGAGTTTGAGAGAAATCTGGTTCTTGCCTGGACTTATTAAAAAACATTATGAAGCTCGTAAGAGTTATGAATATGACTATAAAAACTTCCATAGTATACCATCCACCTTTACTTTTACCAGACCTTGACATCTAAAAATCCCTCGTTTAAAGAACCTGTGGAGTTTAAGTATAATATTGGATTCTTTATTGAATATATGTTTGAAGTTGGATACACATTTTGTCCAAATTCAGCTTTCTCATTACCATTCGCGTCTTCGACTTTTATAAAAAAATGGCCTATACCCAAGAAATCTTTTGTAGTATTATAACTAGATTGATTAAATTCTGAGAATTTTTCCATATTCAGAGCTCTTGAAAATGTATAATTGGTAAGTTCATACGACACACCTGTATTATTAATATCACTTATGTTAACGCCATAATTTGGGGCTGAGAATGACTTTGAAGACGCAAATATCAGAAATTCCTCGTTTCCATCAACTTGTATTGTTATATTTGCATAATTTCCATCCCAGTATGTTACATTGCTTGGAACCTCTGATAATGATAAATTATACACCCGTATGGATGAGCTTTGAATATTCTCTGGAAATTCTACTTGAATTGATGCGTTTCTTTCTTGAGTTGATGTAACATTTAGATAAACATAATATACTGGAGTCATCATATAAATAGAATTTGTCTCGTTATAATATACTCCTTTATCTTCAGTCATATATTCTTCAATACCAATTAAATTTTGATACATTATAGATTCTGTGGACACATCTTTTGCCGGAAGGACAAATTTGAGCGATGAGCTCATAAGTAAAGAGAATATTATTATAAAAAGCGATAGTGCGATCGCATAGTCAACCTGCATAGAACCTTTTTTCATATTTATCAACCAGCATTGCTTAAAATTATTTCGTCTTGCCCATCTGATAATTTTTCCCAAGTTAATTTTACCTCTCCACCGTACGATGAACCGATAAGTGTTGCATTTATTGGAACACTGCAATTTATTTTGGTATTTTTAAATGATATTATTATATCTGAATTGTTAAAATATATTTTATAATTGTATATCATAAGTCTTTTTTCGAGATATATATTTTCCCAACTGCAAGTTTGTCCTCCTGGAGAATTGTATGTTTCATTTCTATAAATTTTTAGAATTTGTGATGAAAGTGTAGAGCAAATTGAATCCGCTTCACTTCTTGCTACAAACATAATTTGATTTTTTTCTATGTTGTTAAATGTTGTAACTACAAGAAATAAAACAAAGACACTCATAGCAACTATAAGAGTATGTGATATCAATGGGTTTTGACCTTTCATAATTATTATTGCATTGTTAAAAATAAAAAGTACGAAAATTATATTTTCTTGAAATAAAACTTATCTCCGTTCTTTTCAATTGATATTTTATGGCGTCCCTCGCTGAGATATAAATCATTTCCAATATCATATGGAAGTTTTAATATTACATAAACTAGTTTTCCAGCTCTGTTGCTAACAAACGATGAAAATGCACTGATGAAGTTTCCTTTTTCAATGGCAGGAATGTTTTTGTCTATATCATTGCAACTCCCAATAAACAGTGGTATTATAACATTGTTTTCGTCTTCATCCTGAGAAAGATAATAAATATCAGATTTATTCTCTATAAATTTAAATGTTCTTCCATAAAATATCAATCCAGATACAAATGAAGAATTTCTTGTACAAATATACTTATGATTAAGATCAGATGGGAAGAATATCCAATCTTTCCAAATTGAATATGGAATTTCTGAATTTCCTTGATTATTTATGGATATTGATACAATATGTCTCTGTAGGGGTATGTCAACATATATTTTAGATGATAACCAATTACCCCAATTTCCCACTGTATCATTTGCGCGAACCCTTACATAATAATAATGACCATTTTCTACATGGCAAGTGGTATGATTCTCTGTGGTATTTATTGAGCATATGGGATTTGAAAAGTCAGGCGAGGATGATAATTCAAATTGGTAGATATCTATATCTGATCCGCAAACCCCAGTTGACTCACTTCCGTTCCACAAAAATTCACCATTGGTGACAATAGTTTTATCGGATGGATACAATCTAGATATTGAAGGTGCAGCTTCATTTATATAAAATGTCTGAGACTCTTTGACAGATTCTATATTGCCAACATTATCAATTGAATAATAGCAGACATTTTTCTCACATCCTGAACCAGAAGGACATGTTACATTTCCAGAATTTCCTATAGAATATCC
>CAYYKR010000017.1:0-15260 GCA_964469235.1 uncultured archaeon
GTCTGATCGAGCCCCGGAGGTATTATCCGGATATGCTCATGCTTGAGAAGAATGCGAGGAAGATACTCACCGGTTCCGGTGGTGTGCAGAAGGAGGTGTGTATTCTCCGGGTGCCGTGTATTACGTTGAGGGATAACACAGAATGGGTCGAGACTGTCGAGGATGGCTGGAATGTGCTGGTCGGCGCGGATAAGGGGCGAATTTTGAGGGCGGTGGATGGGTTTCGAGTGCCGCGGGGTGCGAGAGAGCAGTGTTCGGAGAGGGGAATGCGAGCGGGCGGATTGTGATGGTATTGGGGGATGTGATATGAATAACGCAGAGGTGTCGAGGGGTGGCACAAGTCTAAAAACGAGCATAGAAATAGATTTTGAGGAATTTTGTGGCGATGCGCTTGGCATACTCCTTTATGGATCCCGCGCGCAGGGGTGCTGGAGCGAAAGATCCGACATAGATGTCTGCATCGTTGCGCCTGGCAATGATTATGTTCTGAGGAGAATCAACAAAAGACTGGGCGGAAAGTATGATGTGAAAGTCTTTGAAAAGATGCCGCTGTATATCCAGATTGAGATCATCCGCAATCACCGGATAATATATGGGGATGCTGCCCGGATTGGAGCGTACTTCTACAGGTTCAGAAGGCTCTGGGCGGATATGGAACCACGGATTCGGGATAACCGGTTTAGCAGCGTGGGTGAACGAATGGCTTTGCGGAGGAGGTGGATGCGTGAGAAGAGAACGATACATGGAGAAGCTGGAAGTTTTTGAAGAGGAACTAAATTCCATAGAATCGCACCGGATATGCGATGATGTCACCGAGAGGGCGCTTCTTCATTCGCTGCAGGTCTGTGTTGAGGTGGTTTACCGATGAAGGTTTTGCTAATATCCAATATGTATCCCAGTGGTGGTAATTTCTCTGGAATATTCATAAAACACCAAATTGAAAGCATTGAGAAGCTTGGGGTTCAGGTGACAAAAGTGGTGAAAAAAAGAAGATCCCCTTCAGGATATTTTCCTTTTATCTTTCATTCCATTTATAAGCTACTTTTTTACGATTATGACATAGTCCATGCTCATTATGTTCCACATTCTGCCCTTGTCCCCGCAATGATGAAACGGATAAAGAAGAAACCACTCATCGTAACATTTCATGGAACTGATGCGAGAATATTCCCCTGGAAAAACAGAATCAATCGAATGCTCACCATGTTCGTCGTGAATCGTTCAGATAGGATTATAGCAGTAAGTGAAGAGATGAAGTCAGTCCTGAAACAACTCGGGTGTCCGGATCATAAGATCGTTGTAATGAGCGTTGGTGTGGACACACGTCTTTTTCACCCTATTGATAAGAACAAGGCAAGGGCGGACATTGGATTGCCAGTTGACAAGCATATCGTCCTGTATGTTGGAAGACTGCACGAGATGAAGGGGGTTAATGATATTTATGCATGTGCAGAACGCATGTCCGAGATTCTCTTTGCGATGGTTGGTGACGGAGCAATCAAAACCGACGTAGGGAACTGCATATTCGCTGGAGCGAAAAAATACGATGAAATCCCGGTATGGATGTCTGCGGCAGATATCCTGGTGCTCCCAAGTTATTCAGAGGGGCTGCCCACTGTTGTGATGGAGGCGCTTTCATGCGGCACGCCCGCAATCGTGACCGATGTGGGGGGTTGTCCGGAAGTTGTGACGGATGGCGAGACTGGTTTTGTTGTGCCGGTGGGGGATGTGGATGCACTCGTGGAAAGAATAACCTATTTATTGAATGACAGAGAGATGATTGAAAGAATGGGTCGTATTGGAAGAATCGATATGATTGAGCGGTATGATCATGTGATGCTGATGAATAGATTGAAAGCGGTTTATGAACAACTATGCGATATGGGTTGATCACTTTGGAGGGAGTTTTAATATGAGAATATGTTTTGTTGCGGATGCCGCGGATATCCACACACAACGATGGGCTGGATATTTTGCGAACAAAGGAGATGACGTTCATGTAATATCATTTGACAGACCTTCTGAAGATCTGGGGAATATTACCCTGCACGTGCTCAAAGCGTTTGGTACTAAATCAACGGTTTTGAAATATACAATCAATCCATTATATGCTTTAAAACAATTGAAAAAATTAATAAAGGAGATAGAGCCAGATATAATCCATGGACACTCTGTAAGGGATCACACCATAATTGCAGCTTTAACTGGTTTTCATCCGTTTGTTGTTACTGCATGGGGAAGCGATGTTCTGATTTATCCAAAAGAGTCCAAGGTTATGAAATATGCAGTACCGTTTACATTGAGAAGGGCAGACCTAATAACTTCTGACGGAGAGAACACAAAAGAAGCAATGATAAAAATGGGAATAAAAAGTGAAAAAATAGAAAGAATAATGCAAGGTGTAGATACGAAAAAATTCAATCCATCTTGTGGTGATGAAAAACTTAAAAGAGAACTTAAAATATTCGATTCGTCAGCGGTGATAAGTACCCGGCGGTTTGGGGCTATCCATGATGTTGAAACTTTGATCAAGGCAATTCCTTTGGTTTTAAAGAAGATTTCAGACGCGAAGTTTATCATTGCAGGAGAAGGGGAACAAAAAGATTATTTAATAGGTTTGTCGAAATCTCTAAATATATTTGATGCAACGAGATTCATAGGATGGATTCCAAATAACAAACTGCCCATGTATCTGACATCAACAGATATTCATGTTTCGACCTCATTATCGGATAGTGGACTTTCCACGGCTACAGCAGAAGCAATGGCTTGTGGTCTGCCTGTGGTAATCACCGATTTCGGCGACAATAGAAGATGGGTGGAAGATGGTGTATGTGGTTTTGTTGTTCCACTAAAAGACCCGGAAGCGTTAGCAGAGAAAATCATTTATTTACTCAAAAATGAAGATATCCGAAAGGAGTTTGGAATGCGGGGCAGAAAAATAATCGAAGAGAGGAATAACTATTATAAGGAGCTGGAGAAGATGAAAAACATTTATATAGATTTAGTGAAGAGGTACAAATCATGAGGATATTGATAACAGGCGGCGCGGGCTTCATAGGAAGTCATCTATGCGAGAAATACGTAAAAGAAGGGCACACTGTAATTTGCCTGGATAATTTTATGAGCGGAAATCTGACGAATGTCAGGCACTTATTGGATTATCGGAATTTCAAATTGATAAAAGGTGATATCAGGGACTTTGATTTGCTGGAAAAGATCATGAGAGATGTGGATGTGGTATTTCATTTGGCAGCACAGATTCATGTAGATAGGTCTTACATTGAGCCAAAACTTACTTATGAAATAAATGTGATAGGGACACAGAACGTCCTGGAGGTAGCAAGGATGCACGATGTCAAGAGGGTGATTCATGCATCTACAAGTGAGGTCTATGGCTCTGCACTGCATGTTCCGATAGATGAAAACCACCCCCTGAACGCTCCACATCCTTATGGTGCGAGTAAAATCGCTGCCGATAGGATGTGCTATGCATATATTCAAACTTATGGCATGAATATCTCTATAATGAGATTTTTCAATATTTTTGGTCCCCGGCAAAGAGATGTTGGGTACGGTGGTGTAATATCCATATTTACCAGGAGAATTCTGAACAATACACCCCCCATCATATATGGTGATGGTCTACAAACAAGGGATTATACTTATATAAAGGATGTTGTTAATGCTTATGATTTGGTGTTGAATCATGACGAGCCCATAACCGAGCCGATTAATTTTGGAACTGGAAAAGAAGTAAGTGTAGTCGAATTGGCTAATAAAATAATTGAATTGTGTGATAAAACTGGGGAAATTGAACCGGTTTACGTAGAACCAAGGATTGGTGAAGTTAAACAATTGATCGCAGATGCAACAAAAGCAGAGGATTTGTTAGGGTGGAAACCTGAATACAGCCTCGATGATGGATTGGAGAAGTTTGTTCAATGGTATAAAAACTATGGATTTGAGGAGAGGATTGGAATTGAGTGAAAAACGTTCTCGTTCGTTCAATATGGAATTAGCAATAGACAGCCCTCCTGCGATTTTGTGGGAGATGTATGAGATGATGGCAAGAATCCCACATTTGAAGAGGGATCCTGAAAAACATCAACCCCTCAGGAGAAAATTAAAATGAAAATCACTTGGGATATATTAGAAGAACTGTGTGATATTTATGGTGAATCATTCTATTTGCTAGATTCTCAGAGATTTGAACGAAACTATAATGAATTCCTTAAAGCATTTCGATATTTTTATCCTAAAACTTTTATTGCATACTCCTATAAAACTAACTATACCCCTAAATTGTGTGCACTAATTGACCGTAAAGGGGGATATGCGGAAGTAGTTTCCGAGATGGAATTCGATTTAGCTATTAAACTTGGAGTGCTCCCACAAAAAATTATTTTCAATGGCCCTTACAAGAACGAAAAAACCATTAAGAAATGCCTATTGGGTGGGGGTATTGTAAATTTAGATTCGTTTTACGAGATAGATATTGTAGAAAAAATTGCTCATGACAACCCTGAAATAAATATGTCTATAGGAATCAGATGCAACTTTGATATTGGAGATTCTGTGACATCACGATTTGGATTTGATGTAGATAGAGAAGATTTTTATCATGTTTTTGATAGGTTGGAAAGGATTGATAATGTAAGTATTAAAGGTCTTCATTGTCATTTTCCAAACAGAAATATTGAATCGTATATTATCCGTGTCGATAAAATGTTGCACTTATCTGATCAATTATTTTCTTCGCCTCCCGAGTTTATCAATCTTGGGGGTGGTTTTGTTGGAAAAATGAATGAATCACTAAAAAAACAATTCAAATATAAAGTGCCAAGCTATCAAGAATATGCAGAAGCTATCGCTGCCAAGGTGCAAAACTTTTACCGAAATACGGATGAATCTGTGAAACCAAAACTTTTGCTTGAGCCTGGAACTGCGCTTGTGGCAGATACTATGAAATTTGTGGTTAAAGTAATTAATATAAAGACAATACACAATAAAATTGTAGCAACGGTTTCGGGAAGTACATTTAATATAATTCCAACGTCGAAAGGTCTAAACTTACCGATAAACGTATACCGAGATTTTGAAAAAGATTGTTGTTATGAAGAATATGATTCTATAGATATAGCTGGTTATACCTGCATAGAAAATGATTATTTATACAAAGGGTATAAAGGGTCTTTGGAAATAGGAGATTATATTGTATTTGACAATGTAGGATCATATTCAATTGTTTTAAAGCCTCCATTTATTTTACCAAATTGTGCTGTCATCGAGTATAATTCCAAGAAAAAATCATACGAAATTATCAAAAGAAAAGAAGAAACCGAAGATATCTTTAGAACTTTCAACTTTAAATACGAAGGGGGAAACTATTATGTCTAATGAGAGAGTTTTGTGGTTGGCTGGTCGTCTTGTGCCCGACAAGGACGCTAAGCTTCATGTTTTGTCTCCAACATGTCAGTATGGAATTAATGTGTTCGAAGGGATTCGATGCTATTTGAATGATAGCGGTAATCAACTATTAGCCTTCAGATTTAAAGATCATCTTGTTCGACTTTTTCAATCGGCCAAAATACTGAGGCTTATGCCCAAGTACACAGCTTCTGAAATACAGAGCGCATTTGTGGATGTGATAGTTGCAAATGGGTATATGGAGGATATTTCCGTACGTATTGTTTTCTTTGTAAATGAACCTGGTAATTGGGCTTATAACGGTGATTGTGAGATGATGATGGCGCCCATTCCTATGGGAAGGGCTTATGATTCTAAAATGGGTATCACTGCTTGTGTAAGTTCATGGGAACGTATAAATGATAGATCAGTATCGCCAAGAATCAAGGCAGGTGCAAATTACATCAACAGCCGGATGGCGCAGCTTGAAGCGTTAGATAATGGCTTTGATTCTGCATTGTTCCTCAATAGAGAAGGCAAGGTTTCTGAAGCGCCAGGCTCTTGTATTTTTATTGTGAGACGAGGTGTATTAATAACACCACCCATTACTGCTTCAATCCTGGAAAGTATTACAAGGGACGCGATTATAAATATAGCAAAGAATGACTTTGGCTTAACTGTCGTAGAGAGAGATATTGATAGAACGGAGTTGTATATTTGCGATGAAATTTTCTTATGTGGGACAGCTGTAGAAATTGTCCCGGTAGTATCTGTTGATAGAATAATCGTTGGTGATGGAGAGGCAGGCGCATTAACTAAATCCATAAAACAAAGATACTTTGATATTGTAAGAGGAAAGGTTAATGCATATAAAGAATGGATTCTTCCTGTTAATGAGAAGTAACTATCATGGAGTTTATATCTATCACAAATGACCCGGAACTGGCGCAGTATGCTCAGGATTCCGGTGTCGATCGTATTATGGTTGACTTAGAGTATCTGGGAAAAAGAGAGCGTCAAGGACATTTAGATACTGTGATATCTGGCCATTCTCTACAAGATATTAACAGAGTGAGAAATGTTCTTCATAGTTCAAAGTTGCAGGTTAGGGTCAACCCAATACACCCAGGATCTGAAAAAGAGATCAATGAGGCTATATCCCGCGGTGCAGATATTATTATGTTGCCGATGTTTAAAACATGCCGGGAGGTTGAGAGATTCATATCAATAATTAATGGCAGGGCTGCTGTTAGTTTATTACTAGAAACGTCACAGGCATTGGTTCGGGTTGATGATATATTACGGATAGACGGTATTGATGAAGTTTATATTGGTCTCAATGACCTTCATTTGTCGATGGGTTTGGATTTTATGTTTGAACTGTTGAGTGGAGGTATCGTGGAATATGTAACAGCAAAAATAAAAAAGAAGGGCATTCGTTTTGGTTTTGGTGGTATTTCAAGACTCGGTAAAGGTGTCGTTGATAGCCGTCTGGTTTTATCTGAACACGTAAGATTGGGATCACAAGTCGTTATATTGTCCAGAGATTTTCATGCAGGGGCAAACTCTTTAGACGAGTTGAAAATGCTGATTAATCTTGAGGATGAAATAAAAAAAATCCGGTCACATATTTCCTATCTATCGGGATTGTCAGAAAAAGAATTGCTCTGCAACAGTGAGAAAATTTCTCGTATAGTCTCAGAATACATAGCAGAAAGGTGATAAAAATGAAGATACTAATAACAGGTGGAGCAGGATTTATAGGTTCACATTTAGCAGAGATGTTAGCAAAGAAGAACGAAGTTATCGTTTTAGATAACCTTGACTCCTATTATGATGTTAGAATAAAGAAGGAGAATATGAAACTCGTCGAGAGTGAGGGCGCTAAATTTATAACAGGCGACGTAACAGATTACGATTTCATAGAGAGGATAATAAAAGAGAACAATATAAAAATTATTTTTCACGAATCTGCGAGACCAGGAGTAAGATACTCCATAAAAGACCCTTTCCTTCCCAATAAAGTGAATGTAATAGGCACGTTAAACATTTTGAAAGCATCTTTAGACTCAGATGTAAAGAAAGTTATTAATGCATCCTCTTCTTCGGTCTATGGGAAAGTGGAATATCTCCCATTTGATGAAAATCATCCCACTCGACCGCTTTCTCCATACGCTGTTTCAAAGTTGGCTGCGGAGCATTATTGCAGAGTGTTTCACGAGGTTTACGGTTTAAAAACTATTTCTTTAAGGTATTTTACGGTTTATGGTCCCAGAATGAGACCTGATTTAGCAATACCTATATTTACTAAATCCATTCTAAATAATGAGCTACCGATTATTTTTGGCAACGGTGAACAGACAAGAGATTTTACATATATTGATGACATTATAGATGCAAATTTAAAAGTACTGAAAATGAATAGAGCAGATGGTGAAGTCTTAAACATTGGCAGTGGTCGAAGAGTTACTATTAATTATATGATTGATACTTTGAAAAATCTTCTTAACTCGGATATAAAGTCAAAATATGTTGATTCTGTAAAAGGGGATGCAAGAGATACTTTAGCAAATATTGATAAAGCAAAAAAGTTAATTGGATATGAGCCAAAAACGTCATTAGAAGACGGATTAAGAAAATTTATTGAGTGGTATCAAAACAATCCAAGTTTTTACGGGTGATGAAAAGTGGTTAAAGTTAGCATTATAATACCAGTGTATGATGGTGAGAAATATATCCGCGAAGCTGTAGATAGTGCATTAAATCAGACATACAAAGACTTTGAAATTATTGTTATTGATGACGGTTCAACGGATAATACACCAAACATACTTGAGACGTATGGTAGCAAAATAAAATGGAAATCGCAAGAAAATAAAGGGCAGGCATCTGCGATAAATGAAGGGATTAACATGGCGGAGGGCAAATATTTAGCCTATTTAGATGCTGATGATGTGTGCCTTCCTGAAAGGTTTGAGAATCAAGTTAAATATTTAGATGAACATCCTAACGTTGGCTTAGTATATTCTGACCGTTACCAAATAAATGAAAATGGAAAAATTCAGCGGATAATGAAGTCACGACCACATAATAACTTTGTTTTACTGCAAGACAATTATATTCCAAGAAGCGCGGTTATGCATAAAAGAGAGTGTTTAGACGCAGTTGGTTCATTTGATGAAAACGTTACTGGCGGTGATGATTTGGATATGTGGATAAGAATATCTGAAAAATTCGAGATGGGTTATATAGGCAAACCATTGGTAAAATATAGAGTGCATAAGGAGAATATTTCATTAATAAGACCTAAAAGGTTAGATTATTGCAGATACACGAAGATGAGAATACTTGAAAAAACTTACGAGAGGCGGGACAGACCTTTTTGGCTAAAACTTGTATTAATAAGGGCAAAGATCGAATGGAGGATAGGCAAGATACCGTTATTGGGTGAAAGATTTCCTACAGTTTGGTGGGTGGGTGATAAGGTATTAAATTGCGTAGAAAGAATACTTGTAGAAAAAATGCTTTTGAATGGTATTGCATTGGAGAAGAATCTTCTCTTTGCTTTAAAGTACAGACATCTACCTCTTCTTAGAAAAATTAGAAAGGAAAAGTATTACATAACATCATTTAAAGGATTAAAAGCAATTTTAACAGAGAAAGATTATAGTACAGATATTAGTGTGTTTAGTGAAATTTTTTGGCTAGAACGTTATAAAACAAATTACAAAAATTCCCAAGTTTTTGATTTGGGCGCTCACAAAGGATACTATACACTTTATGCACTTTTAAAAGGAGCTTCTAATGTGTACTCTTATGAACCCAATGAATTTAACTTTGAGATTTTGAAGAAAAATATAGAGTTAAATAAACTTTCTATAAAAGTAGTGCTGAATAATTGTGCTGTGGATAATGAGAGTGGTATAAAAGATTTTTATGTAGCCGATATGGGCTGGTCGCATTCTCTTTGTCAACGAGAGGATACAAAAATTATAAAAAGTGTAAAGGTTAGAATACAGTCAATAAATGCTGTATTGGCAAGTGCAGATCGCAACAAAAGAACAATAATAAAAATGGATATAGAAGGGAAAGAATGTGATGTTATATACTCCATTCATGATACTCTTATGCAGCATATCAGTGAATTCTTCATTGAGTATCATCCTTTTGCTCCTTGCCCTGAAGAAGAAATGATAGAATATTTAAGGGATAGACAATTTAAGTTGGTGTCGATTTCAGAAGATGTCTTGCATTTCAGAAAGATTCAAAGTTCCTTCAGTGGTGATTGTTATGAAAATAAGGCAAATGTCAATACAGAAACAAGGAGGTAACTCATGCCAAAAATAGCTTTAATAACTGGAATAACGGGACAAGACGGCTCTTACTTAGCCGAGTTCCTGCTTAGCAAGGATTACGAAGTCCACGGTATTATCAGACGCTCGTCTACCTTTAACACGAGTAGAATAGACCATATCTTTGTTGACTCTCATGATCCCGATGCAAGATTATTTTTGCATTATGGCGATCTTTCCGATTCCGAGCAAATATCAAATATAATCTACAATGTAAACCCAGATGAAATCTACCATCTTGGCGCGCAAAGTCATGTGCGAGTTAGCTTTGATATGCCCGAATATACTGGAAATGTTAGTGCTTTAGGCACAACTAGACTGTTGGAGGCAATACGAAGAAGTGGAAATGATGTGAGATTTTATCAGGCTTCAAGCAGCGAAATGTTTGGGGCATCGCTTCCACCGCAAGATGAAGAAACGCAATTTGAACCAAGAAGCCCCTACGCCTGTGCCAAAGTTTATGCACACTGGATGACAAAAAATTATCGTGATGGGTATAACATGTTTGCCTGCAATGGAATACTGTTCAATCACGAGTCACCGAGGCGAGGGGAGACTTTTGTGACAAGGAAGATTACGAGAGCTATCGCATCTATCCGCGCAAAAAAACAAGATATATTATATTTAGGGAATCTGGATGCGAAAAGGGATTGGGGATATGCACCAGAATATGTCGAATTTATGTGGAAGATGCTTCAGAACCAAAAGGCAGATGACTTTGTGATAGGTACCGGGGAAACGCATTCAGTAAGAGAATTCATCGAAGAAGCATTCTCTTATGTTGATCTTGATCTGGAGAGATATATCAAAATAGATGCAAAATATTTTAGACCGACAGAAGTCGAAGAGTTAATTGCAGATTCAACAAAGGCTAAAGAAAAACTCGGGTGGGATCCAAAGGTTAGATTTGAGGATTTGGTTAAGATTATGGTAGATGCTGATATGCGTGTGGCAGGGTTGGAACCTATTGGAGATGGGGATGCGATATTGGAGAGTAAGTTTTCGAACAGGTGGTGGGGGGTAGACTAAATGACATTCTGGGATAGTAAAAAAATACTTGTAACAGGCGGGGCAGGATTTTTAGGCGCCCGCATAGTGGAAAATCTGATTCGCAAAAGGGGCATTTCTAAGGACCAGATGATAATTCCAAGAAGTAAGGATATAGATTTAAGGATTTGGGAAAATTGTGTTAAGGCTGTTAAGGATGTTGATATTGTTATTAATTTAGCGGCAAAGGTAGGGGGCATTGGCTACAATATGAAGTACCCAGCCACGCTTTTTTATGACAATGTTATTATGGGCATTCAATTGATGGAAGCGGCAAGACATGAAAATGTTGAGAAATTCGTGGCAATAGGAACTATATGCGCATATCCGAAGTATACACCTGTGCCATTTAAGGAGGAGAATTTATGGAATGGCTATCCCGAGGGGACAAATGCACCTTACGGATTGGCAAAGAAGATGCTGTTAGTGCAATCTCAAGCATACAGGCAGCAGTATGGTTTTAACTCTATTTTTTTATTACCGGTGAATCTTTACGGTCCGAGAGACAACTTTGATTTAGAAAGTTCCCACGTCATTCCTGCACTAATAAGAAAATTTACAGATGCAGTACACAATAATAAAAAAGAGTCAGAGGTTTGGGGGACGGGAAAAGCATCAAGGGAATTTTTATATGTTGAGGATGCGGCAGAAGGCGTTCTTTTAGCTACCGAAAGATATAACAAGCCGGAGCCTGTGAATCTTGGGGCAGGATTCGAGATAAAAATCAAGGATTTGGTTGAGTTAATAGCAGAACTCACGGGATTTAAAGGTGAAATAAAGTGGGACACCACAAAACCAGATGGGCAGCCGAGAAGATGCTTAGATGTGACAAAAGCAGAAAAAGAATTTGGATTTAAAGCTAATACTAATTTTAGAGAAGGACTCAGGAAAACCATTGAATGGTATAGAGAACAAAGGCTTAAGGAAAACGTATGAACGAGATAAAATTACATTTAGGGTGTGGAGAAAGATATATCTCTAGTTTTATTCACGTCGATTTAGCTGATTATCCCCATATAGATTACAAACATGATATTTCAGATCTGTCGATGTTTGAGGATAATGCGGTGGACCTGATTTATGCATGCCATGTTCTTGAGCATTTCAAGAGATATGAAACTGAGAGGGTATTGACAGAATGGTATCGAGTTTTAAAGCCAAGGGGCGTTCTCAGAGTTGCAGTTCCGGATTTTGAAGCGATAATAAAGGCTTATGAAAAGTATGAAGATATGGAACTCATCATGGGTCTTTTATATGGGGGACAGGACTATGAATATAATTTTCACCATATTGCTTTTGATTTTAAATATTTAGAAAAAACTCTTAAAAAGATTGGATTTAAAAATGTTTACAGATACGACTGGCGTAAGACAATCCATAAGGATTATGATGATTTTTCTCAGGCTTATATTCCACATAGGGATAAAGAACATGGGATTTTGATGAGTTTGAATGTGGAGGCGGAAAAATAATATGAATCCACTAAACAAATATGGTATAAATATCAAATCACAGAATGGTGAAGATGGTATTCTTGAATATATATTTAGTGTAATAGGAGATGGGGGGGGAAAAATGTGTGGAATTTGGGGCTTGGGATGGGGAACACTTAAGTAATACATGGAATTTAATAGCGAATAAAGGTTGGAAAGGTGTGTATATAGAAAGTAATGGAGAAAAATATAAATCTCTTGTTAAAAAATGGGAGGGGAATAAAAAGGTGGTTACTATTAATAAACAAGTCGAAAGTAAAGGAGCTAACACATTAGATAATATTTTAAAAAATTGTGATATCTCTAAACAAGTAGATTTATTATCTATAGATGTGGATGGTAATGACTGGTATATATGGGACAGTATAGAAGAATATAAGGCGAGGGTTGTGGTTATAGAACACAATCCAACAATTCCACCCCATATTGAGTTCATGGGTTACGAGGGAAATACAAATATGGGATCATCGGTATTAGCATTGTATAAACTCGGTAAAAAGAAAGGATATGAACTGATTTGTTGCACTGCTACCAATTCTATATTTGTTTTAAAAGAACTATTTGATATGTTTAATATCGAAGATAATTCACCAGAAAGGTTAATGCAGAAAGAACATTTTACATACGTGATCTCTACCTATGAAGGTCTATTACTATTCAGTAGAAAACCGACTTATTCAGGAGTTAGTGAATCATCCTCTTTTACAAAATTAAAAAGATTTATATTTGAGTTCATAAAAGCAATAATAACTAAAAACAAAAAATTAGTTATTTATTCATCAGAAGATTTATATGAAATAACACCTTTTTATTACAAAAAGATTAAGGGAAAATTGTAAAAATGGGAGATACTAACGTTATTGGGGTAAGATGCATGTGGACAAGCGATATCCCATTTGGTGTTTTGGCTGCGGGAAACCTGTGTAAAGTTTATTTTAGAAATTGACCGGAGAACAACAAAATGGTGGGAATTATAAATAAAATACTAAATATATCGCTAAACAAAGCCAATAGAATATCAGATCGAGTTCGTGGCATATTGGATGATCGCGCAATAGAGGTGATAGTGGATGAAGAACTTGAAAAACATTTAAAAACTAACAAAAAGACCCTTTTGTATGTGGGAAGAAAATACGATTATGGTATTCGAAATTGGGGCTTGAATTATGCGCATTATAATTTTTATCATACGCTCTTGAACATGAATTATTCTTTGATATACTTTGACTACGGTCAAATAAGACAAAAATATGGCAGTAAAAAAATGTCTAAAATGCTGCATGAAGCAGTTTTTTATTATCAACCAGATCTTCTATTTTATTGTCATTCTTTTGATTGGATACAACATGATGTTTGGAGGGAAATATCAGATGAGCTACCAACAAAGACGATTATTTGGTTAACAGATGACCATATGCAATATGAGGAAACACGACCAGTGTGGGAACTATTTAATCTCATTGTTAATGCAAACGAAGAAGGATATGAGAAAAGGAAAAAAGAAGGTTTTAGTAATGCATTTTTAAGCCAGTGGGCTTGCAACCATTTTATATACAAAAATTTCAATTTGCCAAAGATTTATGATGTGAGTTTTGTTGGGCGGTGTAATGATGGAAGACAGAGTTTTGTTGATGTATTAAAAAAGAATGGAATAAATATAGTAACGTTTGGACAGGGCTGGGAAAATGGCAGCAGAGTTTCACAGGCAGACTTAATAAAAATATATAACCAAAGTAAAATCTCTCTTGATATGTCTTTTGCCTCAAGAGACAGTAAAATTTTATCTACTAAAGGAAGAGATTTTGAGGTGCCTGGATGTGGTAGTCTATTGCTCACAAAAGATACAAAAGAAATAGCAGAATATTTCGTTCCCGGCGAGGAAATTATAACGTATCATGATGCGAATGATGCTGCAGAGAAGATTGAATATTATCTAAAAAATGAAGATGAAAGAGAGAAGATTGCTAAAAGAGGATACGAAAGGTTTATGAAAGAACATACATACGAAAAACGTTTTTTAGAGATTTTCGAATTCGCTCAAAATATGGATGTGTGAGTATATTATGAATTTGGTTAAAAAATATGTCAAGACATCTAATAAATAAAAATAGCAATACACTGGATATCACAGTTTTAAGCGGGATTCGGATTAGTTATTGACCAAATCTTAAAAAACCTCTTAAAAACCCATATTCCTCTTTTGTAAACCCTCTCAACAAAATCAAAATTCCAAAATAAATTGCCGCAGCAATTCCAATTGCAATCAAGATATCAACAGCGCCCACGGGATTCAACTTCCAAACTACAAAAGCCATGGGTATCGAAGATACAAAACTCTTCAAAATGAACATAAAATTAACGTCATACGGCATTTTTTTGAAACTAATCACACTAACCACAAACAGATGAATCGCAAATGTTACTAAAGTAGCGATTGCAGCACCCACAATTCCCATCAGAGGCACTAATATTATATTCATTATCACATTAATCGAAGCAGAACCCATATGTACTATACCAATTTTCTTCGTTTCTTTAAAGAGATGTAGGACATTTGTATTGATAGAACCACAATAAAATAAGAGAGTCGCCAATGCCACAATTGAAACCACCACACCCCCCTCGGCAAATTCTGATGTTGCCAGTGTCACTAATAGAGATTTAGAGAGAACCGAAAGTCCAAAAAAAGATGGGATTGCAAACATCAGAAAAAATTTAAGTGAATACTTAAGATGAGTTTTCAGTTCTTGAATTTTATTATTCTCATAGCAGTGCACCATTGCAGGAAAAAGAGTGCTTGATAACGGAGCGTAAAACAATACCAACAAACCACCCAGACCATACGATGCAGAATAAATCCCCACTGCATCAGCACCCATAAAATATCCGATGACATACCTGTCGCCAAGATTAATGAGCCAGTAACATATTGCAGTGGGGAGTAATGGCAGAGTGTAAG
>CAYYKR010000018.1:0-14261 GCA_964469235.1 uncultured archaeon
ATTCAATATAAAGAGGATGGTAGTATCGTCTCCACCGAAGCGGTGAATAATATCAAATACTATTATGACGATATGGATGATTTTCTAGGCTCTTTTGAAGAGAAATTTGACGATGATATCGATGAAGATGAATTGGTATACTTCAAAGATAAAAGTGGTTTTGTAGACTGTCGCTATCTACCGCGCATCAGTGAAGGATGTCCAAACAACATCAAAAATTTCATGTTCCTCTTTAGCAACTTTATCCTGATCTCCATCTTTTAATTCAACATAAAAACCTTGCATATAGGCATAACGATTAACATTTTTGTGTACAGCAAAAAATTCAGAATGGAACTCTCCGCCAATTGGGCGAATTGATTTTATAGTTTTATATGGTGATTAATTGTGAGCATATAAAATATATTTGAAATAGTATATTATCAAATAAATCTTATATTAAATATATTATATAAAATATATATTGTAATGTCTTAACACGTTTGTGAGAGTTAATCACACCTATATTATATAGAGAAATCTTTTAATAATCTTAAATCATATATATATTGGCGATGTTTATGAATTATAAAGGAATTGATATACTTTGGCTTGGCCATGCAGGGTTTGAGATAATTTCTAAGAACGAGACAGTATACATTGATCCATATGTAAAGACAAACGGAGATAAAGCTGATGTGATATTGATAACACATGACCATTATGACCATTTCTCACCCGAGAGAATAAGAGAAATTATAAAGGACGATACAGATGTTATACTTCCGGAATCTTTGAAAGGAAAAGAAGACCCCGAATGGAACGTTTCCTTTGTATCTCCAGGGAGAAGTTTGAAGAGAAATGATATTACAATAGAAGTTGTTTATGCATACAACATAGGAAAGCCTTATCACAAAAAAGGGAAATGCTTGGGGTATGTGATAGATATAGGAGGAGTCAGGATATATCATTCTGGTGATACAGATCTCATACCAGAAATGAGTGATATAAAATGTGATATTGCTCTTTTACCGGTTGGCGGAACATATACTATGAATTCACAAGAGGCGGCCGAAGCTGCAAAGATAATTCACCCAAAAATTGCAATACCAATGCATTACGGAACGATAGTTGGCAGCGAAGCCGATGCGGAAAAGTTCAAAGACTATTTAAAAGGAACTGACATAGAAGTTAAGATAATGAACTAATCATTCATTTAATTTTCTTATGTTCTTTGAACCACACATAGGGCATCTTAGTGTTTTATACTTCCACTTATATCCACAATCTTCGCAAATCCACGTGTCCGTATGCGTCTTTTCATATTTGTTTCGTCTTTTCAAGTTATCCCCCTAATTAGTAGAACTATCATAAATTATGGTCTCGAAACTATTTATTTTTATTTTTTCTCAACTTTCCTCGCTTTTAGTATTGGAAATCTTACCGCTGGAGGCAAGTTTAGTTCGTCCGCCAAATACGTTATTTTTATTAAGCATTTTCTTAGAACGAAATTTAATACTTCTTCAGCTAATTTCGAGCTCAGTGCTTTTGCCTCTTTCCACTCTTTCATTATTTCTTCAGCATTATCAGATTGATAAAGCACATATCCTGACAATTTTATACTACCAACATCTGGGTCATATTCAGTGTTAAAGTCAAAGAAAAATTTTACAACATTTCCTATGTTTGGTAAGTCTAATTTTTTTACATCAGAAATTTTTGGCGTACTTTTAACTTCTATATTTTTTGCAGGCTTTTCTTTGTTCTTTCCTTCAATTTTTGTTATACCAAAACCTATTACTGCCATATTATCACCTTCTAATTATTTTGCATAAATCTTTTAATTGTTTAATAAACAAAATAATAAAAAAAGAGGGAAGAATATGAAAGCGATAATTGTTCTTGCAAACGGATTTGAGGATTCTGAAGCGATAATAACACAAGATGTTTTGAAACGTGCTGGAATAGATGTGACATTGGCCGGGCTTGGTAATAAAATAATAGAGAGCTCTCGAGGAATTAAAATCATAACTGATGAATTGTTTTCAGAAGAGTTAGCAAAAAAATATGATGCATTGATCCTTCCTGGTGGTGGAAGAGGATATAAAAATTTAACAAACAGTTCATCTGTAAATAATTCAATACATTATTTTGACAAAAACAAAAAACTAATCGCCGCAATATGCGCAGCTCCCATAGTTCTTGCAAATGCAGGCATACTTGATAATGTAAAGGCAACTGTTTATCCGGGCCTCGAAAAGAAAATACCAAGGCCAAGAAATGACAACGTTGTTGTAGATGGACATATAATTACTTCGAGAGGTCCAGGAACGGCATTCTTATTTTCTTTAAAGATAATTGAGTATTTACTCGGAAAGAATATTTCAGAAAAAGTTAGAAGAGAAATGGTGGTTGAATGATTACAGAATACGATATTTTGAAATTTATATCTGAAAGGCAAGTCGTTCCGATAAGAGAACTTTTTGAAAAATTTAGTGGCAACGGCAGAAATTCTGTAAAGGGGATTCTGAGCTCATTGGAATCTCGTGGGCTAGTTTCTGTAATAAATCCTATGGGATCCGATACAGTTGTTATAACAAGGCAAGGTCTCAGAGAAGCAGAAAAAATATAACCTATTCATAAATTTAAACATTTCTTCTAATTTGTTTTTATTATTAAAGCCCCGTGGTGTAGTGGCCAAGCATGTGAGGCTCTGGACCTTACGACAGCGGTTCAAATCCGCTCGGGGCTATATGAAGAGAAAAACAAAAGAAAAAGTGTGGTCCCTACTCATAGCCCTGATATTTTTAACATCTATGGTTATGTTCGGACTTACATTTAATAACGGAAGTTCAAACCAAAAGAGTTTGAAACTTGAAAATTTGTACAACAGAGAATTGAATAGAAATGAATACAATGCAGCATTGAATCAATACAAAACAATAATAGAATTTTATCATCCAAATAATTGTTGTCAAAATACAATTTCATTCTTCAAGGAGTTGCCAGGGTATTCATCAGGTAATGTAATTTATTGCGACATAGAATCAAACAACACTTCAGTTAAAATGGAAAGTTTAAATGGAGCAATTACGATTACAAATAGAACTGACATTGAAAACAATACGATACTCCTAAAAGATTTGTGCAATATAATACTTTTTGAAGATAAAATTCCAGAATGTGTTTTAATTAAGTGATTTGATTTCTTTTTTCATTTTCTTTATTAAATTTAGTACATTATCTTTATTGGTGTTCAAAATCTTTGATATTTCTCGTACCAATTCTCTATCTTCCATTTAATCACCAATTTTAGATTTTATATATTCTATAATTTTTTGTGGCGTTCCAAATAAAAATCCTTGAGCTGAGTTTTTATTTCCACCGCCCTTTCCACCAAATGTTTGACATACATCTTTTACAAGATTTCCCATATCTAATTTTGTCTTTGATATTCCAAATATTTTAATCCGTTCTTTTCCTGATAATATAATCACGATTCTTCCCTCTTTTTGAAGGGTTTTTCCAATCTCTTGTATATCCAAATTATTTTCTTCATATTCAACAATTAATTCGCCCAATTTTATTTTAACTGCACGCTTTTCAAACTCTTTTGACACATTGGAAATATTTTTCTTTAAATTTTTTCTAGCATGTTTGATTTTCATTTCATATTCTTCCTTGAATTTTTTAACGCAATCAAGTAAATTCTCTCTGCTGCAGTTGAGCTCCTTTGAAATCCCATCTATTAACTTTTTCATTTTTTCATCATACTTTTCTGCTGCCGGTCCGGCAACAAATTCAATTCTTATTATTCCATCCTGTATTCTTTCTGTTTTTAAGATTATAATTTTTCCGACGTCCTTCGTGTTTTTGACATGAGTTCCACCGCACGCCTCATGGTCTATATCGTCTATAGAAACTATTCTCAGAATTTTTCCTGGAACTGCACCACCTTGATATATTCTTACACTGTATCTTTTTTCCGCCTCTGTTCTTGTGAGCTCTTCAGTTTTAACTTCATATCCCTTGGACACTATGTCGTTTGCAATTTTTTCTATCTTTTTTGATTCTTCTTCAGTCAGTGTTTTATAATGTGTTATATCAAGGTGAGCTTTTTCTTGTGATTTGTGAGCTCCGTGTTGCCACACATGTTTCCCCAAAACTTTTCTTGCTGCAGCATTTATTATGTGAGTTGCTGTATGGTGTATTGTTAATTGCCTTCTTCTATCTAAATCTATTTTACATTTGACCGTGTTTCCAACGCTGAAATTTACTTTATTAACCTTATGCAATATCACTCCTTTTATTTTTTGAACATCAGTTACATTTGAATTGTTTATTTTTCCAGTGTCGTGCTCTTGACCTCCACTTTCTGGATAGAATATAGTTTTGTCCAATACAATCCAATCTCCAATTATTTTTATTACTTTTGCTTCGTCTTCAGTTTTTTCAGAATGATACACGTCAATTGTTTTTGGTATTCCATCGACGTCAATGTTTAGCTTATTCTTTTTCTTTCTTTTAGAAATTTCTTTTCTTTCATTTAGTTTTGAATAAAAATCGTCTGGGATTGAAAGTTTTATTCCATTCTTTTCGGCTTCTCCAACAATGATTTCCGGTGATATCCCATAAGATTCGTATAATTTTACAAAGTTTTCTGTCGTCATGTTCTTCTTTATGTATTTCAAAACTATTTTCTTGGATTTCTTTTTTGTTTCGTTGTATCGCTCTTTTTCAACATCTATGACATCATTTATCACATCTTTCATTTCTTTTATTTCCGGATACAAATCATTTATGTCTTTAATTTCTTCATCAATTATTTTATGGATATCAATGTTCCAGTCTTTTGACAATGATAGAGCTCTCCTCAATATGTATCTCAAATTATATCCTCCACCAGAGTTACTTGGCAAAGCGCCGTCATTTATTCCCACCATTAAAGTTCTGAAATGGTCTGCTACAGCGTAGATATCTCTCATCGTATAAATATGATTTTTTAAGAAAGATTTTTCAAATCCAGTTTTCTTTGATATTTCGTTCCACGATTCTTCCAAATTCATTTCATCTGCATTTAGTATGGCTGCGTACTGGGGAAAAATTTTCCATATATCTCCCTCTTTTTTGAATCCGGTTGATTTAATTATATATTTCAACGTGTTTGGAAAAACTAAGTCATATGATGTTGGTGTTCCATTCAATATCCATGGAGTCCTTTCGAGACCCGCACCCATATCTATTACTTTGGTTTTTAATTCCCGCGGACCGTTTGGTGTCATTTCATATTGCATGTAAACTTGATTTCCAATTTCGAGCCCCTGAGAGAAATACTCTATACTTACGCCAAAATTTCCACCGCCTGCCCATCCATCTTCATGAAATATGATATCGTCGTCTTTTATTCCTATTTTATTTAAGAAATCGTGAATGTATCTTATTCCTTTTTCTTTAAAATAGACAAACTTGTTCGGTCTATTGAACACATGCTCTCCAACCATTACAAATCCTGTGTAATGTCTTCCAGATAAACCAACATTATCAACATCGTTGAATCTCAAACAGAATTGTGGAACTATCAATGGATTTGCCGGGGGGTCTACTTCTCCCGATACAACATGGGGTTGAAAATCATAAATTGATGCTTGAACAAAATAAACATCATCTCTCCAACGAGCGACGACTGGATATCTTTTTATCGGTGTGTGACCGAAATCTTTGAATATCGGAACCCACGCTTTATTCCATGCCTCTGTATATGTATACTTCTTTTTTGAAGCAGGATTCCCTATGAATCCATATGGAAGAAGTCCTGCTTTTTCTCTGCATTCGGGTTCGTCACAATAATCTCTTGGAACTTTTGACCAGAAATGTCTTCCGCAATATTTACATTTATACCTTTTGTAACCGAGCTCTTTCAAAGTTTTTATCGGATAAAACTTTTCGGGCTCGTGCGACGCCTTCTCGCGAATCCATTTTTTAATTTCTTTATCATTCATAGAAATAACATTAAGACGAATGTTTAAATTTTTATAAAATAAAAAAGAGAAAAAAAGTTTATCCGAATAGAGAACCTAATCCTGCTGCAGCTTCTTCAGCTTTTTTCTCTGTGTCTTCTTCTTTTTCTTCCTTCTTTTCTTCTTTCTTCTCTGTTGGAGCTGCTCCAGCTGGTGCTGCTACAGGCATCGCAGCCTTACTTATGGCCTCGTCAATATTAACATCGCTTAAAGCAGCTACCATTGCTTTTACTCTTGCGTCATCTGCAGATGCTCCTGCAGCTTCCAATACTTTCTTTAGATTCTCTTCGTTTATTTCCTTTTTTACCGAATGCAATAACAATGCAGCATATACATATTCCATTTTAACACCTCATTTATTTTTCAGCGGCATCCTTTAAAATTTTTGCTTCGGACGAAGCTCTCGCTAAAATGTCTTCTATAACATCTTTTTCTGGTAGAGCTGCTTCAATTGCTAACTCCTTTGCATTTAAGAATGCCTTTACTATTAATATTTCAATATTTTCTTTTGTAGGATATCCAATCTCAATTGACAAATTGAGTGCATGTGTGAATCCTAGTTTGAGTTTGTCGAGATATTCGCTTTCGTCTATTTCTAAAACAGATTTTTCATAAACAACTCCATCTTCCCACATAGCAGCAACATTTAGACCAATTTTCATAGGCTTCATTTTTAGCATAGAAAATATTTGTGCCATATCTGGAGTTATTTTTTCTCCTTTTTTGCAGATAACCTTATCAGCAAGAACTTTAATTTTTCCAGCTTCAACACCGGTCTTGAGTCCAACTTTCTTAAATGATGATATTGCAGGTCCAGGAGGAAAATCAGTAACACCGGCACTCACGACTATATCATCTTGTGCAATGTCCCCGGCTTTTGCTGGTGCGGGGGATTTATTCTTATTTAAATGATTAACTATTTTGAAAGGATTTTCCTTTGTTAATATTAATGCTGGTTGAATGACATCGATGTCAAGTAATTTCTTCAAATCCTTTGAGGATTTTTCAAATGCCATTTTAATTAATGATCTCTTTGAAACTCTTATTAACGCTTTTTCGCGGAGACCATTCTTTATTCTTTGAAGTGGTGCTGCAGGCAATTTGTTAATATCGACTATACCTACGACTGGATATTCATTGACCAATTTTGTGAGTTCCTCAACAGTACTCTCTTTTTCCTTTCTAAACATTTACATCACTTTATTTCTATCTTTATTGGTTTTGACATAGTCAATTTTAAATACATGTCTTTTATCTGAGCTCTTTTCTTTGGCAGCATAGATAAAATTTGATTGAATATAAATTTCACGTTCTCTTCAATTTCCTCATCGCTCATATCTTCAATTCCAACCGGACATTGTATTGTTGGATTGTCCTTTAATTTTATCATTACAGATTTTTTAAGGTCTTCGACAAGTTTATCGACTTTTGCTTTTGGCGGAAATGGTTTTGGCATTTTTCCAAGAGGACCTAAGTATCTACCAAGAGTTTTACCAACTGTTAACATCATCGGAGCTTCTGCAATGAAGAAATCATACGTTCTCACAAGTTTCTTAGCTTCTTTTTTATTTTTAGCGATTTTATTTAGAGTTTCAGAATCTATCACATTGTCGCCAGATAAATTATCTGAAAATATTCCAACCTTTGCATCCTTTCCCTTTCCATGTGGAAGAGCAATTTGCTTTGATATTCTATTTTCAGGATTTTTTAAATCGATATTTTTGAGAGTTAGAATAAAATCTACTGACTGCTTGAAGTTTCTTTTCTTAGAATTTCTCAATTCCTTTATAGCATCATTTACATTCATTTTTAATCCCTCCTGCCGAAGCAGTCAACGGTTAAGTTCTTATTTAATTCTATGCAAAACTTTAAAAACTTATTCTCCTATGTGTTCGTCTTCTGTAAGACCGAGTTCAAACTCTATTCTTTTTAATCTTAATTTTTGGCTGTCAAGCTCTTTTCCGAGCTCATTCTTCGTGTCTGTAATTCTATTTTCAACTGTTATAATTTTTCCCATTACAGATCTCATTTCGTTCTCATACGATTCTTTGTCTTCATCCAATCTTGATGATAGCCTGTTTCCAATTTCTATAAGTTTTTTACTAATCTCAATTTTCAATTCAATTATTTTTTTCGAGATATCATCTATTCTGCTAAAAAATATTTTTGATAGTGAATCGTATTTGTCTGAGAGCTCTTCTATTTGATCTTCCATACTAATTTTTTGTATGAACAATACGGTTGTTACGAGCATCAAAATTATTGCAAATGAAATGAAATTCAGAGCTCCAAACACTATCAATAATAAAAGTATTGCATCCAAACCGAGTATAATATATTCATATTTTCCAAATGCTCTTGCCATAATAACTACCCTGAAGTTATAAAGAAGGAAAACTATTTAAACATTACTATTAGAGAAAAAGCGTGAATTTAACTAAAATAGTCACTCTACTTTGTACTTTCCCTCATCAACTTCTTTCTGTACTTCTCTTGGGTCTTTTCCGTCAACTTTCACACCAGCAGAAATACATGTTCCAAGAACTTGCTTAACCTTTCCTTTCATGTCTCCAACAAGGTCATCAGTTTTTGCCTTTGCAATTTTTAATATCTTCTCAAATGCTATGTTTAAGTTTTGATCTGGGCCCATCTTTTTAACGCCGAGCTCCTTCTTGATTAATGATGAGGTTGGCGGGGTTCCGACAACAATTTCGAATTCTTTTGTGTCGGTATTCACTATTATTTCAACCGGAACTTGCATTCCAGCAAAATCTTTGGTTTTTTTATTTATCTCTTCAATTACTTTTCCAGTATTAACTTTCAACTGACCCAAAGAAGGACCAAGTGGCGGTGCTGCAGTTGCCTTTCCACCTTCAACAAGTGCTTTAACAGTTTTTGTCATGCAATCACCTACTCTGTTTTTTTCTTTTCTAAAATTCTTACTGATGTTATTGGAATTGTAACGGGAATTGGAATGGCAGCTTCGAGAAGCTCAACGGTTATTTCCTTTTTGGTTTCGTCCACTCTCTTAACCTTCGCCTTTTCGCCTTTGAAAGGCCCGCCTATAATTTCAACTATATCATCTTCTTCAATTTTAACTTCTTGCTTTTCAGGAACTAAAAATCTTTCCACATCTGAGAACTTTACTTCTGTTGGTATTATTCCCCTCACATGCGGAATTCCTTTTATAGCTTCTTCAATATCATCTATATTGCCTTCTATGAATACATACCCTCGCAATTCTTCGGGATGAAATACGGATTTTATATTAAGTCCATTTGCTTTTATTTTCTTCTCAAGACTATCTATAACAATATTTTCTCTTCCTGTTGTAGTTCTAATTGTAAGAATCATTTTAAACAGCTCCTAGTAAATTGAATAGCAAAAATATTAAAAACCCTATGGTTCCTATGAGAAGGATGCCGATACTAACTATTTTAACTTCTGTCAGATACTCGGTCTTTGTTGGTTTCGTTGCTATCTTCAACACTCGTTTACACTGGTTTATAAATCTTTTCATGTCCATGATATCACTTAATTTACTCAATAAAATCTATTCCGAGTATTTTTTCAATCTCTTTTTTCTTTCCTTTCTTCCCTGATTCTTCCAGTGGCTCTGCCTGAGATTTTATTCCTGTTATTACTACCATTGCTTTTATGGCATCTCCGAGCCCCTTTTCAATCTGAGCTCCCCATATAACCTTTGCATTTTCGTTCAATCTTTCCGTGACGCGTTCTACTATTTCCTGGCATTCTTTTATTGTTATTCCAGGCCCACCAGTTATATTTATAAGAGCCCCATCCGCACCTTCTATATCTACATCAAGCATCGGATTATTCAAAGCCTTTTCAGCCGCTTCGAGAGCTCTATTGTCGGTGTCAGATTCTCCAAGTCCTATCATTGCAAGCCCGCCATTTGTCATTACTGTTTTCACATCTGCAAAATCTAAGTTTACAAGACCAGGCTTTGTAACGAGCTCTGCTATGCCCTTGACAGCATTAACGAGAATCTCATCTGCAACCTTAAATGCAGTCGTTAGTGAAACATCAGGGACAACTTCGAGAAGTTTGTCATTTGGAATTAATATGAGTGTGTCAACAATTTTTTCTAATTTATTCAAGCCCTCGAGAGCATTTTTCATTCTCTGCCTTCCTTCCATTGAGAATGGGAATGTTACAACTGCTATTGTCAGAGCTCCCAATTTTTTGGCTATATCTGCAATTACTGGTGCTGAACCAGTTCCAGTACCTCCACCGAGTCCGCACGCTATAAAAACTAAATCCGAACCTGAGAGAGCATTTTTAATTTCGTTCTTGCTTTCCTTTGCGGCCTCCTCTCCTATTTTTGGATCGGATCCTGCTCCAAGTCCAGATGTTATTTCTTTTCCAAGAAGAACCTTTACATCCGAATCTGTGTAAAGTAAATCCTGAGCATCTGTATTCATAGCTACCGTTTCAACTCCGACAACACCAACTTGAGATAATCTAGTTATAGTATTATTTCCAGATCCTCCCGTACCAACAACTTTAATGATAGCTCTTTTTGATTCGAGCAATTTTTTTAAATCAGCATCTATTGATGCCTTTTTCTTGTGCGTCACGTTTTCTGCCATATTATCACCATTTTATATTATTTGATAATTACGATAATTTAACAAAATATTTAAAACTTTGTTGGCATGCATTTATTCACTTTTGAAAATCTGAACGAATTTTAGGTCCTTTAAACTCATGGAATCTTTGAGGACCTTCCACACAGCATTTTTTATTTCCTCGGGCAATTTTTTTGAATATCTAATTTCATTCTTTTCTACATCAATTTCGATTTCTGGGTCATATCTGTAAGCTCCGAAAAAGTCGAGAACATTTCTTATCTTTTCCTTCACATCGTCAATTTTTTCAACAATTTCAATTTCATACTCGACATCCTTTCCGGCTATGGGATTGTTAAAATCTATTCTAACCCTTCCAGATGAAACCGATTGTATCCTTCCCTTTATTCCCGAAAAATCTACTATGAGCCCCGGTCTTGGATTTACTCCACTCTTTTTGAGCTCTGATATTGGAACAACTTTAACGAGTTCGGGTTTTCTCTCGCCAAAGGCTTCCTTTGGAGACAACGAAACTTTATTCTTTTCTCCAACGTTCATTCCCATAATTTTATCTTCGAGCCCTTTAAGTATCATCCCGGAACCAACTATAATACCAACTGGGCCGTATTTTATCTTTGGATTGTATATTCCTTCTTTTTTGGCAACATCTTCATATGTCAGGTCAAATATCTCTCCAGTGCCCTTTATTCTTCCAATGTAATTTATTTTTATGCAATCTCCTTTGTTCATGTTTATCACCACAAAAGTATTCCAGGTTTGACAGGTGTAGAAATTCTTGCCTTTTCATCATTGCTTTTGTCGGCATCCAAAATTTCTACATTTAATCCCGAGTCCTTTTCAATAAAATCTATTGAATCTTTTAAAACTTTAATTTGATGCCCTTTTGGAAGTACTTTTGCACCCTTTAATTTCTTTATCATTTTCATCGCCATTCCAAACATTTTCTTGTCTATATGATTTTCCATGTAAGATTTAGCATCTTTTTTATTTAAGATTTCAAATTTCCAATTTTCTGCAACAAAAATTTTAACTCCAGAAGGATTTTTGTTTTTTGCAAGTTTCTTAACTGTTTCAACATCTTTTACAACATTTTTTATAAATTCATCGTACATACTTATGTTTTCATCAATTTCTTCCGCTTTTGGCCACGTTTCTTTGTGTATATCCCCGTTTTTAATTTTTGACCAAATCTCTTGAGATACATGCGGAACTATTGGGGCTAACAATTTTGCTTGAACTTCTATAAATCTGTTTATCATATTCTTGTTGAAGCTTCCACGCCATTTGATATACCATTTCAACGTATTCTGCATTTCAAAATAAGATTTTAGTAGTGCGCTTTTAAACATCATTTTTTCCATATATTCAGTTGCTTCCTTTATAATTTCGTTTATTTTGTTATTAAACCACTTATCTTTAGAAGTCCATGATTCATCTCCATTGTTGTAGTTTTTAATTGAGAAATCTATAATGTTTTCCAATTTTGATTTTATTGATTTTGCAAACTCGGTTTCAAAGTTTGCATCATCAACGCCCTCGCCGGCAGATGCCATAGACATTCTAAGGGGTGAAACACCAAACTCTTTTACTGCCTGTCTTATGGTCTTGAAGTTACCTTTTGACTTTGACATTTTTTCTCCATCTATAAGTATGTGTCCATTAATACCAAATCCGCTAGGCCAATATTTTTCTGGGAATATTGCAACATGATTAAATATACAAAATGCAAGATGGTTTTGTATCAAATCCTTTCCGGAATTTCTTAAGTCAAATGGATACCAATATTCAAATTCACTTTTCATTTTTTCGAGCTTTTCCTTTTCAATCCCTCGTGATATTAGCTCATCCTCATTTCCTTTGTTTAAGAAAATGTAATCGAACAATTTGTCATCTATGAGCTCAATCGGAACATTCTTTAATATATGCCATATTGTATAGAATGCCATGTATATCGTGGAATCACTCAGCGATTCTATTATCCACTCTTTATCCCATGGAAGTGGGGTCCCGAGCCCAAATTCCCTTGTACATGCCCAATCATTCAACCAGTCAATTACATATTCAAACTGCTTTCTGACGATTTCTGGGTATAATTTCATCTTATCGAGAGCTTGATGAGCTTTCTTTTTCCATTCCTCGTTTGAGTATTTCAAAAACCATTGATTATCTACAATTTTTACGTGTGTCCTTGTTAAGCATCTGCATATAACTTCTTCTGGAAGTTCCCAGAAATCTGTTGCGATTCCACTTTTTTTGAAATCCTCAATTATTTTTTCTTTTGCATTCTGAACGACAAGACCTTTGTACTTTCCTGTTATTTCCTTTAGCACACCAGTGTGGAACTCTTTTTTGTAAATTTCTTTTGTTGCCTCTTCTAACTTTTTTTTGTCGTCTTGACTTTGTATGCCAAGTTTTTTGCTGATTTCAATTGCAGGGAATTCGCCATATCCATTAACTTTGATTAATGATATTGGTTTTATGTTCAAGACACTTTCATCGAGACCATAAGACTTATAATTTTTCTTCACATCTTCAACTGCTATGTAGTCATAGGGAGCATGAGCTGGCACGCTCATAACTATACCCGTTCCAAACAGCGGGTCTACAAATTTTGCAGGCAGTATTATGACATTTGAATTGTTTACGGGATTAATGCAAGTCTTTCCGATAAGATCAGAGCCATTTATTTTTCCAATTACTTTTGTTTCATGATTCTGGTCTGAAATTTTTTCGCGTGCTTCTTTCGATACTATCCAAATCTCTCCATCAACCGAAACCTTTTCATACTCTACATTAGGATTTACCCACATATTCGTTACTCCAAATGTTGTTTCTGGTCGATATGTTGCCGCTGGTAGAATCATCCCATCAAATTTAAATTTAATTAGTATCATTTTTTCTGGTCGGACACCCTCACCCTTCAGTCTTGCATGATCCCCAACGGGACTTTTACAATTTGGGCACCAAACGACTGGGTGCTTTCCTTGAGATACGTATCCGAGCTCTTTTAACTTTCTAAATTGCCATTCTATAAATTTTGAATAACGAGGATTTAGACTTGTTGTTATAAATGACCTTCTAAAATCAATCGCGGCACCAAGTGTTTTTAAATCATTCTTAGTCTCTGCGGGAAAATACTGTGTCCAATGAACCGGGTCGGAGAATTTCTTAATTTCCTCGTCAGGTATTCCCATTTTTCTCATTATTGACCATTCCTTTTTTTCGCCTTCTTTAATCCTTTCTGCAGCAGCAATTATTGGTGTTCCAGTGCAGTGAAATGAGAATGGAAATAATACATTGTATCCTTGCATTCTCTTATAGCGTGCCATAATATCAAGTTTCATCAATGTGTATAGATGTCCCAAATGAAGATAACCGTTCATATATGGATATGGAAAGTTGAGAAAATATTTTTTTCTACCACTTTCTGCATCTGATTCGAATTCTCCGGATTCATACCATTTTTTGTTCCATTTGCTTTCTATATCATTGAGATTGAACATAAACTTAAATGACAGTTAAAATTTAAATCATTATATTACAATGTATCATGGAGAAAAAATATCAATAACAGATGAATAAGCATAGAGTATATAAAGAAGTCCCATACTTAAATTTCTATTCTATTTCTGGACCCATTCCTTGAATGATA
>CAYYKR010000019.1:0-14082 GCA_964469235.1 uncultured archaeon
GCTCAGGAAATCCACAAAATACTTTTAATCCTACTTTTAATCCACAAAATTCAAATACAGCACAAGGTGGAGCTGGCGGTCAAGGTGGAGATTCTAATTCAAAATCATATGTAAAAGAAGATGAAGACACTGAAAATATCTTGGAGGCTATCAACGCTATAAGAAGAGAACTTTTAAACAAAGACAAAGAAGATAAAAATGGCGGTGGAAGCTATATAAAAATAGATAACACAAACAATCAAAACAATAACGGCGGGTCATCTGCAATGAATGGAATTCAAGAATTAATAGCATATATCAAAAATGAAAATAATATAAATGCAAAGGAAGCAGTGGATGCATATTTCAAGGGATTGAAAAAAGAGGATGCAAAAAAAGCCAAAAGTTATCTGAGCGCTTTGAAAATTGCTGGATATTTAACTCATCCGATAAACGCTCTTAAAAATCCAAACGGACAAAAAATTATTCTTCCAAATACATATGTTGAGGGAAAAGATAAAGTATATGAAAAATCAGTAGATAAAATAACGAACAGTATTTATAATGGAAATAATGAAACTACAATCGGAGCTCTCAATAAAGTTAATAAGGATTATAGAAAATGGTTGAAGGACAATTATAAAAAAGATGATGAAAAAAAGTTTGATTACAAAAAGCATGACACTGCAGATAATTTCATGAAATTTATGAAGGAAAACGGCGGTGGTAAAAAGTTGCTTGCCAAGTATTCATTAAATAATTAATTCAAATGACAAGAGGATAATGAAATGATAAGTTCAATTGAAAATCTTATATATGTTGAAATTTTGAAAATTCCATTAGCCCAAGTCAGTCAATACTTTTCTGCATATGATAGACTTATACACCTTCTCTTACTGCCTTCCATCGTTATATTGATTTTCATGTACGGAGCAACAGAATTTCTCGCGGGTAAGAAAGGGTTGAGATTTTTAGTCGCCATCGGTGGAATAATATTTTCAATATCAATTGGATGGTACGGGTTGTTTGTTGTAATGTCAGAAATGTGGTATTTAATTTTATTAGTTGTGTCTGGATTTTTCTTCATATTAGGAAGAATTATACATCCATCGGATGTGAGAAATCTCACTTCGATAAGCACTAACGATTATGGGAGAAGGAAAATTGAAAGAATTGATGCCAGAATAAATTCAATAGATTCAAGAATAAGTGGACTTCAATCAAATCTCTCATTAAAGCAAAGCAATATTAATAATGCAAGAAACAATCTTGCCATGGCAAGAAATCAGGCTGTGAGAAATACATTGAATAATGATATAAGAAGGTTGGAAAATGAAAAGCGGGCGATAGAAAACGAAATACATAAACTCGATGCAGAACGGGCAAAATTGTTAAGAATGAGATATTAAAAGATGATACCATGTTTGAAAGTTTAATGAGCTCTGATTTGATTCGAATTATAGCACCACTAGTTTTCATTTTTGCAATTGTATACGGCTCGCTGGATATAAGCGGAATGTTTAAGAAAAATCAAGGTGTCAATGTAATCATTTCTCTTATAATTGCAATAATCTCTGTGTCAAGCGAGGCAGTCATAGATTTGACATGGAAATACATGCCGATAGCATCTATAATTTTTGCAATTGCATTCATAATAGGATTTCTCTGGAAGCTAATGGTAAATTTCTCATCAGATTTCTCAACACTTCAAAAAAATGCCGGAATGGACAAATCTCAAATACTTGGAATGGCCGGCGTTATAATTTTCATGCTTTTCATAGGATTGAATTCTGACACCATGACCAACATATTTAGGGGATTTGGAATAGGAAAAAACACACTGATATTCATATCAGGCGCAGTCTTAATAGCTATTCTATTTTTCATAGCAAATTCCATGGGAATATATGGCAAGGGTGGAAGTAGCTAAGATTAGAATTTTTTCTTCAATTGCTCTCTTATTTTCTCAGCGAGCTCATCATTGCGAATTATAAAAACGTTTATTTTCGTCTTCTTTACAACGACATTTTCGTAGAATTTTGACATGTTAAATGATATTATGCTCTTTACACCTTTGTAAAAATTGTTCATACTTCTTTTATAGCCCCCATCGTAAAATATTTCTATAATTGTCCCATCTATTACATAGAAATCAAAATTCTTTGAGCAATCCGGGCATATTTTTGATTTTATTCCCATGCCTTTCAAGAAGTTTAAAAACGATTTGTCCAATATCGTATTATTTTTCACAAGCATGTAAAACTTTGCTTTCTTCATAATTTTTTTCAACTTCTCTAAAATATGAACATCTATTGTGAAAATTCCCGGCACGTGACTGAGCTCAGCATATATATTCGGCGACTTTCCAAAGAATCCTGAATCAAACCCGTCCACTAAAAATTCTATCATTTCCATAGAATTGCCAAATGTCATTTGGAGAGTGTTTGATGATGAATCCAAATTTCCATTCTTATATTTTTTAGAAACCATCTTGGCAAATTCCTCAATCTTCTTTGCCCAGTCTATATTTATTTTATACTTTCTCCCGTTCTCTGAGAGTATTCCCTCTGAAACCATTTGCTTCAATGTTTTGTGAACAGCTTGATAAGTTATTGCCACTCCATATTTTTTCCGAAGTTGCCAGTGTATTCTCCTGCAACTTAGCGGCCATTCAATACTCAGTATTTCAATTATTATGTCCTTTACCGGGCGCTTTTTTCCAAAACCAAATATATCAAATATCATAATTATCCTTTTAGATAAACAATTAAAAATATTTGAAGATGAAATTATTAGCCTATTGACGAATTGGAGCTTCTCAGAAATTAAACCGTTTGGTTGATTTTTAGGAAACGTTTGATTTAAATACAATTTGTAACATATTTCAAAAATGAAAAACCGAGAAAACGATAATTTAGAGGAGTTTTCGAAACATTTTAATGATTCAAAATTGGTAGATCTCCACGTCCATATAAATCCTGTAGACGTAGAAGAAATAAATTATAGAGACATATCTAAAACACTTCTTAGAGAATTTCCATCCGCACTGCTTGAATACTTAATAAAGCACACATTTACTGAAAAACTTGTAAAAGATACCATTAAAAGTGAGTCAATTATATACCCAAATTATATAATAGAGGCAAAAGAGAAAGGCATTACAGTTCCATCTATGGACCATGATGATTGTAACATTGAAAAAAGGCATTATATATCAGAGCAGTTGAATATTCCATTTGGTGGAGAATTTACAGTTGACCTTAAAGATGGAAATCAAACCCATATCGGAGTTTTAAACTTGGAGTTGGAAGATTATAAAAAGTTGCTGGGTCTCAGAGAAAATTTTGATAATTTCATAGAGTACGCACAAAAGTTGGAAAAGAAAGGAGCTCTTCTATTCGGATGCCATCCATTTTCAATCACAAATGGAGATGGAATTCCGGTAACATCGCTTGAAATGTTTGAGCAATGGCCAGATGTAATTGAAATAAACATATCGCACAAAAAAGAAGCGGCTATAACAACAATAGCATCTCTCGTTTCAGGGAAGAAGCTAATTGCAACTTCTGATTCTCACGAACCTTCAACTATCGGAAAGGCAGGAGTAGTAATCGAAGGCGACAATACCTGGAGGAATCTTATTGAATATCTAAAAGGTCCCGCTTCCGATGATCTTAACTTATATTTCCAGTTAGAAGAAAGAAGGGGTGTGTCAAATAGAATAAAGAAAATACTAAAATACCATATATCAAATATGAACGAATCGCTAAAACTTCCAAAATACTTAACAAATTCGGAATTAAAAATCTTGTATGCTATGATTGACAAAGGTGTTGATTCATATTATAAAAATCCTAAGACATCAAAAAATGGCGAAAAAATACTCAACGAGGTCAAAGAATATTATAATGAACTGCCAGAAAAAGAAAGAAAAATTATAATGAGCAGATTTGACAATTTCCTAGAAAGAAATGGATATTTAAATGAATTAAAATCAAACGATGACTACTTTAATGAAATTTATGAATTTGTAAATTGGATGAAAAAATCTGATGAGCTCATTGAGGCTAATAAATATTCAGTTCAAAATTTTATCCCTTCTGTTGTTCCAACAGTTTATAAAGAGAATTAAGTTCTTTTTGATTTGTATATTCTGAAATATAAAACTATAAAAATGTGAGATAACAATATATAAGTAGTAAAAATTATCTAAAGAGGTCGTAAAAATGTCTGCTCTACAAGCAATTTTAGGAAATCTTAATCAATTGGGATTCTTTGACTTTATTCTCCCGTGGCTATTTGCATTTGCAATAACATGGGGAGCAATAAAAATGGCTGGACTTTTCAAAGATAATGACTCTGTTGCAGGAGTAATTTCACTGGTTGTGGCATTCTTCGTCACAAATTATACTCCATATGGTTATATAGGAAAATTCTTCACTCAATTCTTTGGGCAATCAGTTATGGTGTTGGCTGGAATTTTAGTTGCATTACTGTTCCTTGGATTGATAGGTGTAACCCCTGAAAATATATTCAAGCCCTTAACGGATAGTAAAAGTAGTCTCGCACCGTGGATAAAATTCACATTCTATCTCGTATTGATAGGAATTGCAGTGTATTTATTCGCGCTTGCAGTTGGATACAGAACGGGACCTCTTCCTATAATGAGCGTTGACCAAACGACTGAAGCTGTAATATTTGCAATAGCTATAATTGGAATTGTTGTATGGTTCGTAACAAAGAAGTGAGATGATTAAATGGGAATGGAACAAATTATAATGTCTCTGAGAAATCTTGGCTTTTACAATGTCATACTTCCATGGCTGTTTGCATACGTTTTGGTGTACTATTTTGCGGGCCTTATTTTTAAAGGGAAGGACAAGAAAATAAAAGCGGTGCCACCAATAATAGGAATAGTGATAGCATCTTATTTAGTTGCATACACCCCGTATGGCACGACACTCTCATCGTTCTTCACTCAGATGTTTGGTGATTATACAATAGTTATGGCTGGTCTTTTAGTGCTTCTAATAATAGTTGCTTTAGTTCTCGGAGCTCCGGGAGACAAAGAAACAATTATGGGTAAGCTTATAGACACAATGTTTCCGAAAAAGTTCCTTGGAATAAACATTCAAAGTTGGATAAAGGTTTTAATTTCATTATTCCTCATAGGAGTTGCAGTTTGGATATATTTTGGTTCAGCAAATATCAGAGTATACACACAATCGATATCGATGAGTCAGGGAACATGGGCAATAATTTTGTTCCTTGCAATAATTGGCATGGCAATTTACTTTGTCACAAATTCGGGAAGTCAAGAATCCAAAGATAAAAATCAAGAACCCCAAAAATAATCCAGGAAACCACATCAACAACGAGCATTGAAGATTTCTTTTTATTTCTTGATTTAAAAATGTTTAAATATTTCAGAAAACAATTAAGTTTATATGGTAGAGAAACTTGATGTTGTAATGCAGGAACTTGTTAAAAGAGCAAACGAAGATAGTAGAAGATTGCGCGTTCTGGAACAAAGAATGGATATGAATGAATCTAAGTTATCAAATCTTGAAACAACAACAAATAAACGTAATGATGACGTTAAGAAAAAATTGGTAGAATTACAAAAAGATATTGTATCGATAAAAGATCATATTGAAAAGTTGGATTCTATAATAGAAAAAATAGAGGATAAATTATCGAAAACTGCAAGAAAGACCGACATCAAGGAATTTGAGAAAATGATTGAACTCTTCGATCCAATAACAAATAATTATGTTCCGCGAAAAGAATTCGAGGAGTTAAAAGATAAAGTTGAAGAATTGTCTGGTGGTGATTAAATGCTTTTCATAACAAAGAAAAATAAAAGTAATAATAAACCTCTTCCCGTAGAAAAAGTTATTAAACTCAGTCAAAGTGGAAGAAGTGATAGTGATATCATAAGAGAATTAAAATCCGAAGGATACAAATATGACGAAATTGAAAAGACCATGCTCCTTGCCATGAAATCTTCCGTGAAGAATAAATCAAATAAAAAGCAAAATGTTCAACAAAACATCAATCAAAATGCTCAATTTCAACCCAGCAACCAGCAGTTTCAACCAAGTCCTCAGTTCCAGCCGCAAGTTCAATCGTCACAGAGAGGCGTTTCTCTTCCGTCGGGCGAGAACTTTGAGAATCTCAACAATCAATATCCAATGGTCGAATCTGATGAAACAAATGACATAAATTCAATTGTGGAAGACATAATTCAAAGTATAGTCGATGAAAAATGGGAAAAAGTCGACTCAAAGATAAAAGAAGTGGAAAAGGAAATGGAAGAGACCAAAAAGTACGTATCTTCCATAAAAATTCCAGAAAAGCAAGACATTGACAAAGGGGAGCTCGATGTAAAGTTCAAGGAAATCGATACCAAGCTCGACGATTTCGAAGTGAGAGTCGGCGCACTTGAAAAATCATTCAAGCAGTTGCTCCCATCGCTTGTAGAAAACATACAAAACTTATCGAACATAGTAGAAGCTTTAAAGAACAGACATGAAGAGTTGGAAAAGAAAACTTTGGAACACATATACGGTAACAAAAAGCCGTGGGAAACTAAAGAATAAATAATTTCAATTTACATAATTATCCACTTTTATTACCTAAATATAATTTTGAAGAAGTTATATTTAACTCCTATACACTCGTATATATAATTCATTTGTAATTTCTGCAAATCGCTTTATTTTGCTATCTCCTCAAATTCTGCAACCTTTTTATTTTAGCACGATAAAAGTAAATTATGATACTTGATAAACTCATTGGGAGAATGAGACCGGGTGTAAGAATTCTCGGTGCGTCAATTCTCTACACTGCACTTGGAATGTATGTTGGACATGTTCTATTCCATTATTCAATATCCATGGTTTTCATTTCTATTATTCCACTCTTATGTTACATCTATATAAGGAGAGGAACGTTCGTGACGAAAAACGAGCTCACATTGCTGTACTCATACGCATTTCTCGAAATAGAGATTGTCTTCGAGTTCATATCTGACTGGCTTGTTGCCGTTGCTATAGTAGGCGCACCTAAAAATCTCTTCTTAAGCAACCGATTCGGCTCGCAGATATTAGAAGCAGCAAGCTTATACACAATTGGTGTCGGCATCCTGATAGTTACCGCGTTCCTGGAATCATTTGCCCTGCCAGCAATGATAGGAATAATATCAGTACCTTGGTGAGAATATGTTTAAGTGGTTGTTGAAAAAACTCATAATCCTTTTACAGGAAAAGAAAAAAGAAGAACCATTAAAAATACCAAAGCCTATCACAGATATAGTAAATACATACGAATATAGAGAGTTTCTGAAACAGAAGGTTTTAGAGGAACAAAAATACAATTGGTACGAGAAGTTATGTAAAAAAATAAATGTAAATATGAGAACTCCAAAATTTCTAGAAGACTACCTGAATAGAAACATAGAACTCAGCAGACTCCACGTTACACCTGACGAGGTTTTTTCAACGAGTTTAATTGTCTCAGGTATTTCATTTATAGTTGTTCTTTTGATTCACATCATATCTCTTTTTATGATGGAAAGGAGTCCGTTTTACTTGTTTTACATATTTCCACCAATGATATTGTGGTTCTTGTTTACCTTCCCAGAGTTCTATGCCCAGGTTTTGAAGATTAAAGCCCAAGATGAGGCAACCCAAATAATCCTTCTATTGTCGGTTTATCTCAGGTTCAGTCCGAATTTTGAAAATGCAATGGGATTTGCCGCAATGTACTCAAACGGTCCCATTTCAAAAGACCTCCGAAAAATAATGTGGGACGTTGAAAGTGGAAAGTACATAAATATTGGTGAAGCTGTGAAATCACATTCAATTCTGTGGGCAAAGTGGGATCCAGATTTCGTGAGGTCCCTAAATATTCTTTTCAACTCTCTGTCAAAGACCGATGAGAACGAAAGAGAGAAAATAATTACCGACGCTCTCCAGAGGATTTTAAATGCAACTCATGTCAAGATGAAGCTCTACACAGAAAAACTTACACCAAGGATACTTATGCTTCACACAATGGGAATTTTGCTTCCAATAATGGGACTCATATTGTTTCCAATGATAAGCATATTCCTGAACGACCGAGTGGACCCGATGGCAATTGCAATAGGATATATGGTCATACTTCCAATACTGATATATACACAAGCTCGTCGGATACTTTCAACAAAGCCAGGAGCCTATTCTATGCCGAACATTTCACTACATCCAGATGTTCCCCCGAAAGGATACTTCTATATCAAGGCAGAAGGTGTAAGGCTGAAAGTTCCAGTTGTTCCAATAGCCATAATAGTATCTATTCTCATACTCATACCCGGTATAATTCATTTCACGACTCTTGCATTTGAACTACATGGTTTAACAGAGAGACAGAAAGAACCAATTCTATACAGGGAGGCGGAGATTTTCAGGCCGCATTGTATTGGAGAGTACGCCACTCACGGCTACTTCAAAGATGACTCGTGCAAACCCGGATTGAACAATATCATAGCAACGTATTCCATAACACTTGGTGTGGCGGCGTTCGCCATCATATATTTCCTCGGAAACAGCTTTCAGAAGATTAAAATCATGAAATATGTTCAAGAATTAGAAGATGATTTCAGGACAGGTTTATTCATACTCTCAAATCATCTGAGCAATGGAATTCCAATTGAAAGCGCTGTTGAGAAGGTAATAGAGGAATATAGAAGTATAGGTGTGACCAAATCACCAATGCTTGACTTCTTTTCAAAGATAGACGACTTAATAAAGAGAAACAGAATGACATTCAAAACCGCGGTTTTCGGAGAATATGGTGCTTTGAGATATTTCCCATCAGTAATAGTTCACGAAACTATGAAAATAGTTTATCAATCGGTGAAAAAAGGACCTATAATAGCAGGAAAGATATCGCGTTCTATCGTGAAATATATGGAAAACGTAAAAGATGTAATGATAAAGATTCGTGAAACGCTTGAAGAAGTGAGGACATCGCTTAAGATGCAGGCATCAATGATAACTCCGGCCATATGCGCTGTTGTGGCAACCATGGGAACATTTATGATTAGCATCCTGAGAATGCTTGGAGCTAAACTTGATGAAATAGGAAGAACTCTGAATGTCCAACTCTTTGAAGAGGGTGGAACTGAGGGCCTTATGAAAATGATTGGTATAAACTTTACGAAGATAATGCCATTCACAGTTTTTCAAATAATACTCGGCGTCTACATGGTGGAAGTTGTGATACTCATGGCTTATCTCTTGAACGGAATAGAAAATGGATTTGATGATGTCACGATGAGTTATAGAATTGGAAAAACTCTTTTAACGGGCGTTACAATATATTTACTTGTATCATTGATATCAATTTTCATATTTGGAGATCTCATAAAGACAGGGATATGAATGAAAGTAGTCACAAATGAAATAATATTGATAATATTGTCGTTCATACTTTTAGGAGCCATAATAGGATACATCTACAATTGGATATCCGTTCCCGAAAACTCGATATCAGGAGATGCAGAGAATGTAATACCTTTTCTTGAAAAGAGAGCACATGATTGTTTCAACGAATACTACGGATATTCAGAAAATGTTGATTGCTATGTGATAGATGTTTATTCAAATGAGCCAATAGATAATATTAAATCGGATGAAATAAATATAGTTATGGACGGGGAAATACCTAAAGGGCATTCAAAAGTAAAGATTCAATACGATGCCATCAGGAAAGGCATTAATCTGGTGGTAATATGAAAGGAAGTGGACTTGAATTCATCGTGTACATCGTTCTCGCTCTTGTAGGGGTTATGCTCGCACTCTCACTCTTCATGAACTTTCCATCTGTTATGAACAACGTTCACTGTTTCTTTTACAAGATGTCCAACGCAATTTTTCCGAAGCCTGAGCACATGAGAAGTCCTCCACCTCCGGGTTGTGTTGCCGAAACACCAGCATTTGAAACTGTGAATGAACTTTCTTCAGACCCGGATAAAATAGCAACAGACATCACAGCCTATTCATTGGCATGTTGGGAGCAAGGAAAGAAGGGTTTCGGAGACAAAGAGATATTTTGCTACGAGATTTACATTCTGAAAGAACCGCTCTCTCCTGTGACAGAGCAAATGGTCAAAGATAAACTTCAATCTTATGATTATATAATTATATGGAACGACCCACCTATATCAAAAGATAATGTTGTGGCAATATACTACAAGCCTCAGATGTCGGGAGATGAAGGACGAGTCGTTTTAGAGTGAGGTGTTTATATGAAAGGCTCTATGGTTTTGGAATATCCGGCAAAGATGGTTCTTTATATTGTCGTTCTTATGACAGTTATATCTATCATTTTCTATCTTTCTGGAAATGCAAAATCCCTTCTTGCCGATGTATCGTCTTGGCTTCACCATGAAAAACCTAGCGGCGAGGCAATAAAGATTGATGTTGGAACGGCAACGTGGTCAACAATAATGAAGTATTCAAAGATGTGTAATGACAAGGTCAGTAGAGAGGAGCTCCTTGATTACAAACTCTGCTACGTTCTCACAGGAAACTTTTCTTCTGTAGTACCGGGGCAAACAGAATATACAATCAACTGTCAAGATTGGGAACACGCAACATCCGTCATAATTGCCTACAATCCTGCGAAGGGAAAGGTAGTAATAGATTGTTAGTGATGTCATGGAAATTGAATATATGATAAAGATTGTATTGGTCATCGTGACCCTTTTCGTATTTGTAGGAATTTACGACTCTCTGTTCAACGAGAATATACTGTTAGGTATATCTTCGTTTGCCCGTCAGACGATACTCGGGATATCATCATCACCGAGCATGAAGGTCTGCGACAGATATATGGGCAAGACATTGGATAAGCAGGAATTTTACGATCTCGTACTCGCTGTTGAATCGCACCAATGCAATTATGCAAAATTCACATCTTCGTTTCACTTAAATAAAAGTGAGATGCGCTCCATTCTTGATGAGGTTGATCCAGATATGACAATTGTCAAAAAAAAGAACTGTACATTTTATAAAGAAAGACTTGGGTTGGTCATATTTGCAAATTCAACAAAATTTTTAATCGAACCTGGTGATATGGTAAATATAACAAGAGATGAAGATATACTTATATGTAGAAAGAAGTAAGTCAAATTTTAAATATATGACCCGACAAATTATTATTTATGAAGGGTAATTCAGTGGGGAAAAAATATAAGAAAATTAATAAAAGTCGTCGTGCGTCAAAACGTTCAAAAAAGGTTAGAACGTCCAAAAAGAGCATTTATCCATCAGAAGAGGAGCTCATAAATAAAGTCGAGAAATACAAATCTTATAAAAAGACCGATAGAAAAAGAACGAACATGGTAAATATTCTGATATTTATACTTTTATTGCTCGTTCTAATGTACATAGGAATATCCATAAAAGGGCAATTTATTATGTCACAATGTGTTGATACTGACTACGGAAAAAACGTGTTCATTCCCGGAACAATAAGATTCATTGAAAATGGAAATGTCTCTACACAAACGGATGAATGCATAGATGAAAATAACTTGAAAGAGTTTTACTGTCAGAATGGAAAACCGGTTGAAGAGATTGTAAGATGTGAAAACGGCTGCTCCAATGGACGATGTATGCCAGCAGGAACTTGTATGGATTCAGATGAAGGGATAAATCCTGAAGGCAAGGGTATATGTATAGACCAGAATGGAGGACATATTGACAAATGTTACAGTAATAGAGAGCTCATTGAATATTACTGCTCCAAAGGGATGTGCCTTTCAACAAGAATCGTATGCAATGGTGTTTGCTATTCTGGTAGATGCGTTCCAGATGAGAAAACAGGGAAGATAATGGAATGCGAAGAGCAACTCGGAGAATGTATGGCGCCATCCGAATGTAGAAATGTAAAAGGCTCTATAATAGGGAAATGTTCAGACGGCTACGTTTGTTGTTTGAAGTGATATTATGAAAACAGTTAAAGATAAAGTTGTAATCATTATCATATTTCTTATCTTAGGCGTGTATTTGTTTTTTTTCATCAATAAATTTGAAAATGACACCAAATCAGCACTTCTAACAATTGAAGAAACCAGATGTATATCAAATCTTTCTCAATTTGTTGATCATGGTCAATTGAAATTTAACCGATATAAAGTTCAAAAGGATATTGATTTGAAGCCATCGGAAAATCTCTACACGTGGGACGTCTCATTTTCAGGAAAAAAATATAAGAAAGTGGGATTCATACCGGAAGTATCATTGTACGAGAAAATGATATACGCTGTATTCGGAAAAGAATTCAGAGGATGTGGAATACACATATTGGGTTACGAGGATATCAAACCGCCAGGAGAGATTAAAAAATTCTTATGCCCTGATGGGAGGGCAATCTACTTCTCAAATGGGGTCTATGATTTGTATTATTTCACTTATTATAGAATTGAAAAAAACGGAACACTTGTAACTCATTTCACCTTGGCAAAAGATATGAAGGACTTGGAGAGTTCTGTGGAAATGATGAGAGAAGGAAAATGCACTCCTGAATAGACTGACACTGAATATTATTTACAAATGCTAAACTATTAGGAATAGACTTTTAATGAATTAGAAAGAGTATTAACTGATTGCCTCTCACAGTCATCTGTAAAACTTTGATGCACAAGATTCCAACCAATTTTTATATGATTTCTTTTCAAATATTTTGAGAATATATTATCAATCCAGAGAATATTATTGATTCTCTCTGATAGATGTCAATCAAATTCTGTTTTACACTGATCATTTTTATATGTATAATAATTCTACACGTTTTCAGAATTATTAATTATTCTAAGTCATTAATTAAAATTTAAATATAACTAAGTATATAATAAATTTAAATATAGCTAAGTATATAATAAATTAGGTTAAATATTGTGAGGGATAAAAAATGAGAAAAGGTATGAATCCGTTGGAAACTATTTTCTTATTGATAATTCTACTTATTGTCGTTGTGGTGATGATAAATATGTTTACGAGATTTATGGGGCGCGGCTCGGAACAGCTAGGGACGACACTAGAAGATATAAACGAGGCAATGGGTTATCAAAAGGCTATCTCTCAATGTCAGCAGGCATGTAATGATATCAAGTTAAATAGAGATATGGGAAATCAGATCAGATACTGCACAATGAAAATAGGTATTGATATTAATATGGACAAAAGTATTGATTCAGATGCACCTTATCCACAAGATTATAATAGTAACAGACCAATATATGCACCTTCAATAGGATATGTTGTTTGCGAAAAGAATGTATATTGCCCTATGATTACGCAATGCGGGTCTTTGACAATGGAAAGATGCAAAGAACTTCTGTGTGATTATTGGATAAAGAGACAAGGCGGATATAATGATCCTGATGCAATAGAAGCTGCATCTAATATGTTGAAAATGGCTTATAATCCAGGAGAATGTGATTTAGATGAACTCATAAATCTTTCAGAAACTCATAAAAATTGGTACAAAGATGGAAAATTTGATACATGCAGTGATGGTGGAACAAATACTCAAGAGATAAGTACTTCAACACAATGTGAAAGTAACAGTGGAGTATGCACAGATTCGTTTAGCGGGAATAATTGCGACTATATAGATGCTAACGGAAATACAATAGATGGAACAGTTATAGGTCGCTGTACGGATGATAATAACAAGGTTTGCTGTAAGAATCAATCCGGATGATTGAAGATAAAAAATAATAGTGTCATTATTTGCATGCACATCGAATGTAAGCGTCGTTTGTGTATGACTACGCTTCGTGATTTAGTTGTCTATAATTATAGTTTTACAATCAATTATATTGGATGTATGTAAATTCATATGATGGTTGTTGTCCAGGATTAGAATATTAAAACAACGAAGTACGTTTAGTTGCAGAACAAAAACATAATTACAGTATTTCCGTGAAAAATGGTGTAATTTATAGTTGCAATTCACCTAGTTGCCATTCAAAGCTAAACCTGTTCGCAAGCTGTCCGGGATATTGGGTAACATCAGAAGATCAGTGCGGTAAATCAAAGCCCACAT
>CAYYKR010000020.1:0-13597 GCA_964469235.1 uncultured archaeon
TTGGGAAACATTTAAATATTTAAATGTTTATCTTTTATTAGATAATAAGGTTGAATTCTGTGCAAAACCGATAACAAAATAAATTTTTAAAGGCAAAAGATAATTAAAAGCAATGGTGATAAAATGAGCGAAATGGAAAAATTAAAAACAGGTACCACGACAATTGGTATCAAAATCTCGGATGCTGCTATATTGGCATCGGAATCAAAATCAACTATGGGATACCTTGTAGCATCTAAAACAGCTCAAAAAATATACAAGATTGATGATAAAATGGCATTAACAACAGCTGGTGGCTCTGGAGATGCTATGGCAGTTGTAAGACTTCTCAGAGCTGAAATTGCACTTTACAAACTTGAAAATGAAGATATATCTGTAAATGCTACAGCAAGCTTATTATCCAACATTCTCCAGTCCAATAGATATTTCCCATATTATGTTGGACTCATTCTTGGAGGTTATGATTCGACAGGTCCTCATATATTCAGCATGGATGCCGTTGGAGGAATGGAAGAGGAACAGAAATTTACGGCCACTGGTTCTGGTTCTCCAATAGCTCTTGGTGTTCTTGAAAATGGGTACAATGAAAAATTATCGAAGAATGATGCTATAAAATTGGCCATAGGCGCAATAAAATCAGCGGCTCAAAGAGATATTTTCTCTGGGGGAGATGAGATAAGAGTATTTGTGATAACAAACAAAGGGATTGAAATTGTTGATACAAAAAAGTTCAAAGTTTAAAATTTTGATTTTTATTTATGAAAAGGTTCTAAGGTGCAAAAAATGAGTATAGTAGAAGATATCAAGAAAGACCTACCCAAAGACGCTATGATAACTGACATTTTGTATGAAGGCTCAGAAATAATTCTTTATACAAAAAACAAGAGATTCTTCAAATCGGCGAAGAAATATATAAAGCCGATAGTCAAAAAAGTCAAAAAGAGAATAGAAGTCAGGGCAGATCCAAAGTTACTTTTAAATGAAGAGAAAACTGAAGAATATGTAAGGAAGATCGTTCCAAGCGAAGCAAAAATTACAGAAATTTATTTTGAGCCAGAGTTCGCAAAACTTATAGTTCACGCAAAAAAACCGGGATTAGTCATAGGAAAAAATGGTGAAACTTTAGAAGATATAAGAACAAAAACATTTTGGACGGTCATCGTTGAACGCTCCGGGATGCTTGAGTCTGACCTTATAAGAAATATAAGAAGAATGATACACATAGAAAGCGGATATAGAAAAAAGTTTCTTCATAATCTTGGGGTTAAAATTTATGGTAAAGGAAAAAATGTTGATTGGATAAGATTGTCCGCACTTGGCGGGTTCAGAGAAGTTGGAAGGTCATCACTATTCCTGCAAACACCAGAAACAAGAATACTTATGGATTGCGGAGCTTCGTTCTCAAGCAGTAGGCAGTTTCCATATCTAGAAGCTCCAGAATTTAATATACAAGACCTAGATGCAGTTATAGTTTCCCATGCTCACATGGACCATTGTGGTATGGTACCATATCTATACGAGTATGGATACAAAGGTCCGGTTTATTGCACCAAGCCAACTAGGGATCTTATGGTACTTCTTCAATTGGATTACATCCAAATATTTCAAAGAGCAAACAAAAAACCTCCGTACACATCAAAAGGAATTGAAGAAATGATAAAGCATTGCATAACGCTTGATTATGGAGAGGTCACAGATATAGCACCGGACGTTAGATTAACGCTGGAAAATGCAGGACATATATTAGGGTCGAGCTCTGTTCATCTGAATATAGGCAACGGAACATACAACTTACTTTACAGCGGCGATATAAAGTTCTCCAAAACAAAATTGCTTGACCCAGCATCAACAAATTATGCGAGAGTTGAAGGCCTCATCATAGAATCAACTTACGGAGCTGATGATGATATACAACCAAAAAGGTCATTGGCAGAAAAGAAACTCATTGACATAGTGAACAGAACCGTTAAACGGGGTGGAAAGGTACTTATACCTGCTTTCTCTGTCGGACGTTCACAAGAAGTTTCTCTTGTATTGTCCGAAAACAAGGTGGATGTCCCTATAATATTGGATGGAATGATACTCGATGCAACTGCAATCCATACGGTCTATCCAGAATTTCTTTCGAAGAGAATGCAAAATCTCATACTTCATAAACAAGAAAACCCATTTTTATATGATAAGTTTAAAGGTATAGGTTCTCAAAAAGAAAGGCAAGAAGTTTTGAATTCCTCAGAACCGATGATAATAATATCAACTTCTGGTATGCTCAATGGCGGTCCAATATTAGAATATTTGAAAAGATTCGGGTCAGATGAAAGAAACACTCTAGTATTCGTTGGATATCAGGCAGAAGGAACGATGGGAAGGAGGATACAAAAGGGGTGGAAGACCATTCCTCTTGAAAATCCAGACGGGTCGCGAACAACTTTGGAGCTCAAACTCGATGTTGAAACCATCGACGGATTTTCTGGTCATGCAGACAGAAATGAGCTCATGCAGTATGTGAAGAGTTTAAAAACAACTCCGAGAAGAATTGTTATTGACCATGGTGAAAAATCGAAAACAATATCGTTGGCAAGAGCTTTCCATAAATCTATGGGCGTTGAGACAATTTCACCGAGAAATCTTGAAGTTATTCGCTTTAAATAAAGTTTAAAAACATTTGCGAAAATTATTTAGATGGAATTTGATTCGAAAGGTGTTCATTATGAAGAATAAAAAAATTACAGGAAATGGAAAATTTGGTTCAAAATATGGAAAGAAGCTCAGGCAGAAAGTTATTTCTGTGGATAAAAAGGCAAAAAAACTTTACAAGTGTCCAAACTGTTCAAGAGTAGCGGTCAAGAGATTATCAAACGGAATATGGCAATGCCAAAAATGTGGAAAGAAATTTGCTTCTAAAGCATTTGAATTTGATGTTGAATAGGTGATATTATGTATGTTTGTGCTCGATGTGGAAAGCAAATAAAAGATTTGTATAAAATAAGATGCCCATATTGTGGATACAGAATAATTTTTAAGCAAAGACCGGAGTTTGAAAAATCCGTCAAAGCTGTCTAATCATGATGAAATCCAAATTAATTATATATACAAATGAAAACATTTCAAAAATCTTGGGCAACGAAAATTCAAATAAGTTTATCTCCAAGGTAATATTCTCAGATGGAAAATTGGAAATTGAAATTGAAGCAAAAGATATAGCCGGCATTCAAGCCGCAGTAAACTCCTACATAAATAAAATTAAAGTTGTGGATAAAATCAAAAAGTTGAATATTTAAATTTTCTCGCCAAATAAACTCTCGGTGATACAATGACAAATGATATATATAACTATCAAATATACATGAAAAATTTGCAAAATATTCTTATTCAAAAGCAAACATTTGAGATTCAACTTGAAGAAATAAAGCAAACTCTTGAAGATTTATCTAAATATGAAAAAGATAAAGTCTATAAAAGTGTTGGTTCTGTTCTCATAGAAAAAGACAAAGATAATGTTCTCAAAGAATTAAATGAACAAAAAGAAGAATTAGAAATAAAATTGAAATCCATTGAAAGTCAAGAAAAACTCTTAAGGACCAAAGTTGAAGAGCTCGCAAAGAAAATTAATTCTCAGGAATTAAAAAAGGAGTAAGGTGATTATATGGATGATGATATAAAATCTATCGTAGACATGCTTGAGAATATTATAAACGACCGAACAATCCCGAGAAATGTTAGAAATGAAATTGACAAAGCTATAAATTCTTTGAAAGATGAAAAGTTTGAAAAAATTGTTAGGGTAAACACAGCGACCATGATGCTTGATGAAATTTCGACCGATACTAACATACCTATGTATGCGAGAACTCAAATTTGGAACATACTATCACTATTGGAGCAGATTGCCAAGAAGAAATAAATATTTATATATTCAAATACTAAATATATATACCGTAAAATGAGGTGATAATTTTGGGGATTTTCAATTTAGGAAAGAAAGAAAATGAAAACAAAGAAGAATATGTGGAGCTCGACTTTAATTCTAATGAAGAGTCGGGAAAAGCATACATAAAAGTAGAAAAGATGGAAGGTTATGCTGATTCAGAAAAAGTTCAAAGAGATGTTAGAGATGGCTATATTGTTCTCGTTGATATAAAGGAGCTTAAAGAAAAGGATATAAATGAGCTCAGACGGGCAATAACGAGAATAAGAAAAACTTGCTTAGCAATAAACGGAGATATTGCAGGGGCAGGGGAAGACTGGCTCATAGTCACACCAGAATTTGCAAGAATATATAGAAAAAAAGAAGATGAACCAGAGGAAAACAATCAAGAAGGATCATAAAATTCCAAAATAAAATTTTCTTATTTCTTTTGATAAATTTTCTTTTATAAATTTCCACAATTTTTCTTCATCCAGTATTTTTGCATTGCAAAACGATTCAGCAATATGAGACGCAATCCCTATTTCTATCATATCTTTGTAATCAAATGAGATAATGCTCTTTAAAAGGTCTTTTGGATCTGTAAATTCCCGCTTCTTTTCGACGATCCAATTTTTCCCTTCTATATAAACAACGTCATCTTTATACTTGCTAAGAAATTGCCTCGTATGGACTTTTGAAAAAATGCACGGTCCAATTCTTTTTTCAATGTTAGAAAGCTTTTTGCATTCGACCTCTAAAAATATCATCATTTTCTTGTCTCCGGCCCAAGACAATTTTCTTACAACATGAAAATTATGTTTCTCGAGAATAGATTCAATTCTAGACGATGTTCTTCTGAGCTGAGGGTATATAACATCGTCTATTATATCTGGCCTCTTTGAGATAATTCCCAAAAAATAAGTTCCTCGATTTTTTATTTTTTTTATGTCGCTACTTAAAAGCTTTTTCTCGTTTATGAAAAAGAATTTTTCACTTGGATTGTTAAGAAATTCTTTTGAATACTTTTTGATTAGATAGAAGTTTTGAGAATTTAATGCAGCCGATGCATTTCTGTACTTGTCTGTCGGGTCTATAACAACAAGAGGATACCCATCTATCAGCTTCTTTGGAACTTTTCCATTCCAGTAATTTTCAACATCGACAATCTCCCCAAAATTAGAGTTGGAAAAGAACTTCAAAACGTTTTCAAATGTGCCGAATTTCGTAACAAGAATCTCCAATATGTACCCAGATATACCTTCAGTCTTAGCATCAGACCCATAAACTCCTATGGACTTAGAAAATTTCTTCAACAGGAGTATTTCATCTCTCTTTTTATCATTTAACTTTTCAATCATATATAATGTGTGAAGAGTAGATCTATCAACAGCAGAATGTATCTTTTCTCCAAATTTCATCTCGTAACAAGGAACTATATCTATATCATAATTGCTTACCTTTCCGCGCAGATATGGATGCTCGGCATATTTAATTATGAAACTTCCACCGAGCTCATTTATTATTTTTTCCCCTATGTCAAGTCCAATTGATTCCAATTTCTCTCTTGGGAGATTCTTTGGAAAAACTATGAACAGGTCTATATCATAATTTTTACTCAACCAAGTTCCTTTTCCAACTGAACCACATATCATAGGTTTTGCGTTGTACTTATTGGAATAAATTCTAGCAATTTCTTTCAAATTGAGTAAGAATTCGTCAACTTCGAGTTTTTCTTTTTCGGACGGCCTTATTTTTTTTAATACAGACTTTTTTATCTCCGATATTTTCATAAATATAATTAGCATTTAACATATAAAAAGAAAGACCTCGGAGCTCTCTGGAAATGATTAATAGATAATTATAGTGACTAAATTTATATATACATACATCTGTTAAAAATGCACACAATTTCTCTTAATTTTTAATAGATTCGTACTGATGTTATTTCATGACGTCAGAATTTATTAAACATCCGTGGATAAATCCAGAAACTATTCAAAAGAGAGAATATCAATTCAACATAGCTCGCTCATGCTTAAATGGAAATACGCTTGTTGTTTTACCAACTGGACTTGGAAAAACATCAATAGCCGAGCTCGTCATGGCATACAGACTTGAAAAAAATATGTACGGAAAAATAATGTTTATAGCTCCCACGAAGCCACTCGTAGACCAGCATTATAAATCAATTCTGAAAACTATGAAAATTGGCCCAAGTGAAGTTGTGTCCGTTACAGGAAAGACACCACCGGAAAAGAGGGCGGAAATTTATAAAAAGGCAGATGTAATTCTTGCAACACCACAAACCATAGAAAACGATATCAAAAATAAGCGTATAGATTTGTCGGATTTCATACTGTTAATAGTTGACGAAGCTCATCGTTCTGTAGGAAATTATGCATACACGTTTATAGCGAAATACTATATGAAACAATCTAAAGACCCGCTCATACTTGGATTGACAGCATCTCCTGGGGGAAAATATTCGAAGATAAAAGAAATTATGAAAGCGTTGTACATAGATAATGTTGAATCGAGAACAGAAGAGAACAATGATGTTAAGCCATATATTTATGAAAAAAAATTGGAATGGGTAAAAGTTGAACTCACAACGCCCATGAAAAAAATAAAGGAATATCTCGAATCCATAAAGAGTGATAGAATACGGAGATTGAGGTCGTGGGGAGTAATAAACCGTTCAAACGTGTCTAAATCGGAGCTCATAAACCTTCAAAAAAGATTGTCGAAATCAAAAGCGTATATGTATGTCTCTGTAATAGCCGAAGTTATAAAAATAGATTATTGTTTAACACTGCTCGAAACTCAAACTCTTCATGGATTAAAGAAATATTTTGATTCTCTTCTAAATCAAGATTCCAAATCAGCAAAGAGGATGGTAAATGACCCAAAATTCAAGAATGCAATGAAAATTGTGCTGGAGCTCCTCAAAGAAGGCAAAGAGCATCCAAAGGTAGAGAAGATAAAAGAGATAGTGTCAAATGAAAAAGAGAAAAAAATGATTATATTTACTCAATACAGGTCAACCGGAGAAGTTCTTCTCAATGAATTAAAGAAAATAGAAGGGTGCAAGCCGTCTCTATTCATTGGCCAATCCAGGGGAATGAAACAAAAAGAACAGCTGGATGTCATAAGGGATTTTAAAATTGATGTATATAATATACTTATTGCAACAAGCGTTGGTGAAGAAGGACTCGATATTCCTGAAGTGGACGTTGTCGTGTTTTATGAACCCATACCATCGGCGGTTAGAACAATACAGCGTCGTGGAAGAACGGGGCGTCACAGAGAAGGAAAGGTCATAACTCTCATAACAACGGGAACATTGGATGAATCGTACTATTGGGTTTCAAAGAGGAAAGAGAATAAAATGAAAAAGATAATTGACGGACTTGGTTCAAATCTTAGAAGGTTTATGAAGTGATATAATGGGACAATCATTTTTAGATGACAAAATAATTATAATTGCCGATTATAGAGAAAGGTCCGTGATAAATTATTTAACCTACTACGATTGCTCTGTCAAAGAAAAAAATTTAATGGTAGGAGATTTCATACTGAGTGATAGAGTTTGTGTGGAGAGGAAAAAATTTCAGGACTTTGTAAACAGTATATTTGATGGAAGATTGTTTAAGCAAGCGAGCGAACTCAAGAAAAACTTTGAAAAGCCCATTATGATTATAGAAGGAAGAAAATACTTCGGAAATGTGAACAAAAATTCAATTCGAGGAGCTCTGTCTTCAATGGCAATTGACTATGGAATCCCTTTAATATTTACAGATGACGAGGAGGATACGGCAGGAATGCTTTTCACAATAGCAAAAAGGGAACAGAAGGAATTAAATAAATCCATATCAATTCGCGGCAAAAAGAACAAAAAGAATATATATGAAATGCAAAAATTCCTTGTTTCCGGACTGCCATTTGTAAACAATAAACTGTCAGAAACTCTTCTCGAATCATTCAAAACGCCGGAAAAAGTTTTTACAGCCGACGAGGAAAAACTCAAAAAGATAAAGAGCATTGGCGAGAAAAAAGCAAAAATTATAAGAAAGCTCCTTCAAACTAAATTTAAAAAGAAAAACACAAATAAAAATTCAAACGATAAGGTGAAAAACGATGAGTAATTTTATATACGTGATGAAATCATTTGTTCCATATGAATACGATGTAAAAGATGCGGATGCAATTTTCTTAGGTGTGCCGTTCTCTTCAACATCTGTGAGTTTACCAAGTATATATGGGCCAACTATTGTTAGAGAATCCATGAAAATAATTGAAGGAAATAAAAATGGAAAAAACATTTTCGAGGATATGAAAATAGTAGATGTCGGAGATGTGGAAATTGTTCCAGGAAGTTATGAGCTCACCCGAGAAAGGATAATTCAAACGATAAATGATATAAAGTCAATAAACGACCAAGCATCATTAATTTTTATTGGTGGGGAGCATCTCATAACTCTTCCAATAATCGAGGCAATAAAGCCAAAAACTATAATACAATTCGATGCTCATTCCGATTTAAGAGATGACTACATGGGAAATAAATTTTCTCATACAACATGGGCAAAAAGAGCTCTTGAAAAAGGAATAAAAATAATTCAATACGGAGTAAGATCAAAATCAAGTGGCGAGGACAATTTAGATGTTTTAGACATCGGAAAAAATGACCTCACAGAAGAATTTCTAAAGTCACTTGAAAAGCCAATTCACCTCACAATAGATATAGATGTTCTTGATATGCCGTATATTAAAACAGGCCTTCCAGAGCCAAATGGGATAACTCCTGGAGAGCTTTTCAATGCAGTGTCAAAAATCTCCAAATATGCGGATAGTATGGATATAGTTGAAATTGCAGATAATAAATTACCGAGTAACACAGGAATAATATCTGCAAATATAATAAAAAATTTTCTGGTGGAAAAATGCTAAAACTTATTGGACTCGGAATTTTCGATGAAAAGGATATTTCATTGAGAGGAATTGAAGAAGCGAAAAAATCCGATGAGATTTACATCGAAACATATACGAATGTATGGCATGGTTCATTAAATAATTTGGAAAAAATCATGGGGAAAAAAATAAACAAACTTGAAAGAAGTGATGTTGAATCAGAATTTCTTATAAAACGAGCTCAAGAAAAGAACATTAGCTTACTTGTTCCAGGTGACCCGCTGTCTGCAACAACTCATTTTGAGCTCATTGAAGAAGCAGTAAAAAACGGCATAAAATATAAAATAATACACTCTTCATCAATATTCACAGCAATTGCAGAAACTGGATTACAACTTTACAAATTCGGAAAAACGATTTCTGTTCCAAAACCACTTGAAAATTACAGACCAACTTCATTTTACAAAGAAATCGAGAAAAATTTAAAGAACGGGCTTCACACACTTTTATTATTTGATGTTGAAAAATTTTCCTTTTCTGATGCAAGAAAATTTTTACTCAATGTTGACAGGGAGCTCAAAGGAAATATTTTTAAGAATGAAATTTTGGTTTGTTATAAATTTGGAAGTGGCATAAAAAATAACATAATTTATGAAAAATTAGAAAATATCAAAGATGAAATAGAGGCTCCGTTTGTAGTTATAGTTCCCGGAAATCTCCACTTCAAAGAAAAAGAGGCATTGGAATTATGGAAAGCGAAAGAGAAACATTGATAAAAGAAATTAAAAAATGGACGAAAAAAATAAACGAAGAAATAAAAGGCATACAAGGAGATGAAGATTTCTTAAAAAATATAAATGCTTATATAAACGATTCAAAATACTTCTTTGAAAAGAACGATTTTGTTAGGTCATTTGAAGCAATAATATGGGCATGGGCATGGCTGGAAATAGGAAAAGATATCAAAAAGGTATATAAAAATTAAAACATCTTTGAAAAAAATAAATACCACAACAACGCGGAAATTGCAATATAAATTATCCCCGTAATTATTTTGATAAATTTATGGTCCATCTCTTCATAATCTTCTTTTATCAGCTGAAAGAAAACCCTTGAAACGCCAATAAGATTTCTTTTTAACTCTCTGAAATTCATAAAATCACCAATCACAACTTCTTTATTCTACCGGGACGCGGTTCAAAGCATATTCCATCCATAAGAAGTTGATTTACCACGCTATCGACTATACTTTCAGAAAGTCCAGATTCTGTTATTATATCCGAATATGAAGCTCCCTCACCATCATCCAATTTGTTTATTATCTCCAAAACCTTGAGCTCATAATTTTCTTTCTTTTCCTCTGGCTTAGGACTGCTAATCACTGAAATGATTGACTCTACTTCAGTTTCTTTTATTCCATGATGATCAGATAAATATTTTTTTAACTCATCCACACCCATTTTGTCTTTGTTCTCCTTTACAAGTTCTATTTTCTTCTTCCATTCATTTTCATTTTCGATTATTTCAAGCATTCTGAGCGTCTCGAAATTAAAATCATCAACTTTGTGGACTATCTCAGGTATTATATATATTTCTCCATTGTATTCCCGAACCTTTCCAATAACATCAAGTAAATCTCCGTTATTAAAGCTTTTGAGAAGTTTCATACCTTTAAACGTCTTAACCCTTATGGTATCGGTTCCATCGTCTATAGTTATAGAATTAAACTGAGCATCTTCAGATTCAAAAACTGAAACAGCCGTACCGAGAACTCTTACCCTTGAAATTTTTCTTCCGTCTGATGTAAGTATGTAATTTGGAGTAAATCCTTCTTCAATATTATATTTACCGTTGTTTATATCACGTATTCTTATCTTGACGGCAGTTAATCTTTTCTGCTCGAGCATCAAATCACCTTGTATAAGAATTAAAGAAAAATCTTTTTATTATTACAATTTTCGAAGTATTCCAGCTTTTGGTTCATAAATTGTTCCTTCATTCTTCAACTTTTGTATTATCTCCTGAACATTTTTTATACCGCGACTCTCAGCCTCGGCCTCAACATCTGATATTGCAGCTTGCCCCACTGTCTTCTCTAGATTTTCTATTATCTGCAAAACCCCTCTTATTTTAGATCTCTGAGATGATGATATACCCGACTCTAGAACATCTATATCAAAATGGCCCGTTTCCGTGTCAACACCCAACTGCCTCAAGGATGCTGTCATAAGTTTTATAGCTCTATCAACATCCTGATTACCTATCTTATTGCTCAACCTAACTTTCGCCGAAGCTTCTGACAACCTTATCAATGCCTCATATTGACGAAGAGTTATTGGAACTGCCCTATCTTGGCCGGTATATTTATTTCTCATATCTACATAAAAATCTTTCAACTTGTTCGCGGCATCTGGAGTCATCTCAATATCCTTTATATGTTTCTTGGCATATGCAATGTACTTTCGTAGTAGATTGACATCTATTGATGGAACTACCTCTTCTGGATTCATTCTAGACATAGATATATGAGATGCCAATTTTTCATCTCTATCTCTATCCGGTTTATCCCTCAGAACAAATTTCAAATCAAACCTACTCATAAGAGTATCCGGGATGTCTATCTGCTCGAGTATCGGTCTAAACGGGTCAAATCGACCAAATTTTGGATTGGCACCAGCCAGCACGGCTGTTCGCGCCGGCAAAGTTGCAACTATAGATGCCTTTGCTATACTTATAGTTTCAATTGACATTGCCTCATGCATTGCAATCATGTCATCTTTATTCATTTTGTCAAATTCATCTATAGAAATCATTCCATTGTTTGCCAAAACGAGAGCTCCGGCCTCAAGAATCCACCCACCGAGCTCTTCGTCTTTTCTAACCGTTGCTGTCAATCCAGCTCCGGAAACACCTTTACCAGAAACATATTTTCCTCTTGGAACAATTTTTGAAACTAAATTGAGTATGACAGATTTTCCAACCCCCGGATCACCAGTAATCAATATGTGAATGTTTCCTCTTATTCTTGAACCGTCTGGAAGAATGTGAGGAACTCCACCAAAAAGTTGAAGAGCTATTGCCTCTTTGATGTCTTCAAATCCATATATCCCAGGTGCTATAGAATCAATAAGCTTTTTGTATATATCTGGATTCGAGGCGAGCTCCTTTATCTTTCTTTCATCTTCGGGGGTTATTTCAATTTCTTCTATATCCTTTTCCGAAGGTTCAATATAAATTGCCTCTATAATCATATCCATCTTTACGGTATCTTTCCCTTTTATCCTCTTTGGAATCTCCTTTAAAATTCCGACAACCTTAACTTTATTTCCAGGATCAGTCATCCGTTGATACTTTGGAGTTGTCAAACTTCTTTTGAGCATAACTGCAATCTCTCCGGGCTTTTCACCTTCTGAAATTTCAAACGGTTCTATCAATCTAATCCATCTAACATCAAACAACTTTTTATCAACGATTTCAAATCCTCCACGTCTCCTACATGCAGGGTTAGTACATATCTTTGGTCGCTTTATGAAACTTGTAGATTCTTGAGGAACTTCCATTATAGTTCCGCAGTCAGGACATTTGAAATAAATCGTCTCTATCTGAGGTTTTACCTCACTAGCAGATTTAACTATTCCCTCAATTTCTATAAGTTTTTCCAAATGCTTAGAACGCAAACTCCTTATTCTTATACGATTGGATTCCGGTATATTTTTAATTTTTATCTCCGGAGTGTTTGTAAGGTCTATATCTTTTACCGCTTCGTTAAACTTTTTCATAATATCTTCTGGGTGCTCAAGAAGTTGGTCAGCTATAGCTGGATCAAACATATCTATATCGGAAAAATCAACCACAACAAAATTATTTTCTTGGGACGAAGCCTTGACTAATTCATTATAATATTTCGTTCTCAAGAAGTTGATCAATTTTTCCTCTGTATCCATTAAATCACTAAACTTAGTATGATATTACATTTTTAAAGCTTATCGATTCGATACAAAAATTAGTCACTTTATTGGAATAAAATCTACTATTTAAAATTTTCTATTGGCGAATATATAGAATGAATAAAATGGTAAAAAAGTTACATCTTTATAGATTTCAATTTTGCCCTTAAAATGTCAAGAGCTTTATTTACCGAATTAATGGACTTTGCACCGGCACAAACTATTCTTCCGGAGCTGAATAGAAGAAATGCAACTCTTGGCTCATATATTCTATAAACAAGCCCTGGAAATTGCTCAGGTTCATACTCGCTTGATTCTAATTGAAATGCAAGAACATCGAGTGGCAATTCCATTCCCAGATCAGCCGATATGACTATGTTCTCAACTTTTATCTTAATGTCACTTGAAGAAATATTAATGCCTATCTCCTTCAAATATTTGGTGACCTTCTCTATCGCTCTTTTAATATCATTTCTTGTGCGAGCTCCGACACAAATTATCTTTCCGGAGCGGAATATTAAAGTGGCAACTTTTGGGTCTGTCATTCTGAATACAAGTCCTGGAAATTGTTCAGGTTCATATTCACCATCGGGAAGAATTCGAAGAAGTTTCTCAAGGGATATTATTTTTTTAGTATCTGCAGAAGCTACCATATTTTGCACATTTATCTTAATATTTTTTTTCATTCATACACCCCATAAAAGATATTTGATTATAACTTTATTTAAAAAGCAATATTTAAATACATTTTTAAATTGGAAAACTTCTTTGAAAATATTCGGAAGATCCCGATTTTCCGTTTTTTGAGAATTATTGCTATTTATTATAA
>CAYYKR010000021.1:0-12805 GCA_964469235.1 uncultured archaeon
AATAGAATTATGGAATGTTCCATTGAATCCAAGAACCGGAGATTCAGTTTCAATACATGCGAACGCAAATGATGACAAAGGAATAAAATACATAAAAATATACATAGATGGACATATAGAAAAAACATGCTATAACTCAGATTGCAATGTAATTAAGAAATATTACAAACCTCGTACCGTCACATATTATGCAATAACAGAAGATATAGAAGGAAATAGAGTATACTCAAGAACGAAGAGCTTTCATGTAAGCAGTTATGAACATCAAAATATAGAACCTATAAATGGAATCACAACAAACTATGAAATAATACCACAAAAAGAAAAGCCAATAGAACATAAAGAAAAGGTGTGGTGCTGGTGCTTCACATGGAAATGTCTACTACTTTTATTTTTATTATTTTTAATTTTGGTAATAGTAGTATTAGCGATGATGGACGATAAAAATAAAAGAAAAAATAATAGCCGTCTCAAAAGGCATTAAATAACCGATTTAACTGTGTTTGGTGGGACATTTTTTGATTAAATTTTATTATTTGGATAATCCAAATACAAGTTTTGAATTGCAAAACTAATGTATTGTGCAGAATTATATAATGTTGAAAACAAATGTTTATATATAATCAAATGTTAGTTAGCTAACAGGGAGAAAACTTGATCCTTATTCACTTTATCCCCATCCCCACCGATTTAAGTTTTCTCCCTATTCTTTTTCTACCCCAAGGATTTAATCTAAAATTTAACAAAAAAATAAAATGTAAATATTTTTCAAATCATCGCATTAAAAAATCCAAAATAAAGATTCACAGAGCCTAGTTTTACTTGTTTTATTTTTCAAAACAATCGTTTGGATTTTCAAAATCAATTCTATTCACGCGAATTCATAAGTTATCTTTATATATACCGTTTGGCAAATACATATACAGACCACATAAATGGAGGGAGCAAACATGAAAACGAATTGGAAAAATGTATTAACGATTGTTGGAGGAGCTTTATTCCTTTTTGCTATATTTCTGTCCGTAGCTGGACATTCTGAAACCGCAACAGATAATGCCACCGTAGACATAAATATTGCAGGACAAACGTGGATTGACATTACACCTGAGCAGATGACGTGGAGCGGCGTTGACCCAGCATCTGTCGGTGACTGTGATAACACTAAAAACTATTGTTTCGATTCATCAGGAGATCCAAGATATGGTGTAGAAATTGAAAACATAGGTTCAAGAAACATAACTCACATATGGCTAAATACCACTTATGAATCTTCAAACCCATATGCATCTGGTAATAACTTGGCTTATGATGCAGCAAACTTTGTAGCAGTTGCAACTGGTTCTTCAACTGGACCAGCAAGCAGAGTAGATTATTATTTTGTAAACAGAGTTGAATACAATCAAAGTAAATGGCCAATTTATTTGAGTTTACCAGCAGGAACTGCATCCCAGGGAAGATTTAGAGATGCTAACTATGAATGGTTCTGGGCACTTGTTCCAGACTCGTCAACACATAAATGCAATGACACAAATGCACAGTTGTACTTCTCTGATACGAGTGCAACAGTAAGTATACACAATGAAAGTCAAACTGGTGACACAGACTTGACAGATGATGCATCGAATGCTATAACTGCGGGGCCTATGGGACTTCAAGAAAGGACGTTCACAACCCCAGAAGGTGATATGAACTATACAGTATTAATAGATCCAGACTGCAAATATGTGGTATTTGACCACTGGAATCCAGACTTCATAGGAAACACATTCACCACAAATCCATCATACACAAAGTATGTATGGAATGAAACAACACAAGGAAATTTCACACCAGGTAATTTGACAGAAATATACGTCCAAGCACGTATATCATATGGTGTAGCACAGGGTAACTTGAAACAAGGATTTTTAACTGTTATAGCAGAAAATGGATACTAAGGTATCCTATCCTTTTATTTTATTTTTGAATTATTTATTTAAATGAATAAGCGCAAATAATGTTATTTGGTAAAACCAAACATTCATTTTGGATGATAATATGAACGACAAAGAGCTCTCCTTGGTTGAAAAGATATACGAGCGCCACAGTGAAATGGCATTCTCAGAAATACTTGAAGTCAGTGTATTTTCAAGAGAGCCCACATTCAGACATCTTCAAAGCTTGGTAAGGCAGGGTATTATAAAAAAGAGACAAATTGGAAATTTGTTTTTATATTCAATAAATTACGGGAATCCCCAAACTTCATCCGTTCTGTCCATAATAATTAATAATCAGTTAAAATCCATGGATATAATGAACATCGCTGATGATTTATCTCAAAAATTGATGAGCTCACCCATACTGTTTTCTTTAATAACCCCCATAATTCAACCAAAAAGGAAAAAAATATCATCGTTCGACATAATGATTGTGTATACCGGAGATAAGGACAATGTATCGCAGGAAATTATAAAAATTGAAAAGCAAATTCAATATACAAGCAAATTGAAGATATCATTTTCACTATACAATACAGACGAATTCATAAGTAAATTACGGGAAAATAAGCATTTTCTAAGTGGCCGCATTCCATTCTTTAATCCTGAAAGACTGTTTATGATTTTAAGGTATAAGATATACAATAAAGATAACGACTGATTCTAACAAATATAATCGTTTAATTTATGGTATAGTTTTATATTTAGTTGCCGACAGTCCCCATTCGGCCACTAATAATATAGCTGCTGCAATAAGAAGATAATTGCGAAGTTCTATCTTTACAACGTCTGGCTTTAGAATAGATTTATAGAATGCATCGTTTAACCCTGAGCTATTGGTAGGTAAAAATAGTTCTCCATTAGACTGATTGGTTACATTTCTTAGCCAATCTGAATCCAATTTTGGAAATTCTACTACAGTTGCATTTTCTTTTGGAATAGATATGTTAAATTTATAATCAGGAGTATAGTTGCTTCCAAGACCTATGGCGTTCACACTAACATTCCACTTTTTTATATAGGAAAATGCTACATCCATAGAAGGTCCAACATTATTTTCACCATCTGTTATCAATATTACGGTTCTTTTTCGTGTTGAATTTTGAAGGAGAGTAGTAGATATTATTAAAGCATCACTTATTGACGTTCCAGCTGGAACATCAAACGTTATATTTCTTATGACATTTTTTAGTACCTCTTTATCTGCTGTAACAGGACTTCTCACGTAAGCCTTTCCAGCAAAACTTACTACGCCTATATTTGTCCCACGAGGAACATCATCTATAAGTTTTATTGCAGCGGATTTAGCCGCTTCAAGTCTATTTGGAACTAAGTCTGGTGTCAGCATACTAGAAGACGTATCAAGTGCTATGACGAAATCTGATTTAGAAACTAGTTGGTCCATGACTATACCCACATTGGATATACTCAATATTATAAGAACTATTGCAACTATTCTGAGGATTAAAGGCAAGTAATTACTTTCAAATATGTGTCCTCCAGATATCTTTTCCAGTATTTTATAATTTCCAAATTTTATGGCCCGTTTATTTGTGGACCTTAAATTAAGAAGATAAAATATGAGTAATGAACCTAATAAAACTAGTAATAAATTCAAATGTTCATAGGTAAACACAATTCTCATTACACCATCCTCGAAAAGTAATTCACAAATGGTTTTACAAATGGTTCGTTTGTAACCATTTTTATAACACCACCACGAGAAATGACAAATGCTCTTTCTATGGCAGCTTCTTGCATTTTGACATTTTTAGCAAATTCATCCCTATATTTATCTATATCAACTACTATTCTTTTATTTGTAGTTGGGTCGAATATTCTCATCTTTCCGACACCTTTTGGAAGATTTTCATCCCTCACATCTCTTATCATAAGACCTACAAGCTTATCGAATTTGTACCCAACAAGTTTTAATTTTTCTTCCCACTGACCAATTGGATCTATAAAATCAGATATCACAAAAATTATAGACCTGTGTTTGAGAACTCCCAAAACATAATCAAGCGCCTCAGTTAGATTTGACCTTCCACCATAGTTTTTCTTATCTATCATAGATTTCAATATTTTATAATATTGAAGCGTACCTTTTGATGGTGGAATGAATGTTTTCACGCCATCATTAAACATTAGGAGTCCAACCCTATCTCCAACTTCAACAGCCGAGTATGCAAGAGCTCCGGCAACTATTGCAGAATATTCAGTCTTCAAGAGTTTTTGCGTTCCAAAAATCATGGTAGAAGAAGTATCCAAAACTATTATAACATCCAAATCTCTTTCGTGCTCAAAAATTTTAACGTACGTTTTTCCGGTTCTTGCAGTTGAATTCCAATCAATCATAGAGGCGTCATCATCTGTTGTATATTCTCTAAGACCTGCAAATTCAACACCACGCCCGCGAAGAATAACCCTATACTTCAAAACAAATCTAAATAACTCAATTATTCTTTTCACATTAACATCTATATCTTTTATAAGAGATGTCATTCCCCCGCGACTAGAACCGTAATTTATAAATGGTTCAATTATTTGCTTTTTCTTTTTCATACAACCACATTAAGGAACAGGAACTTTTTCAATTATTTCTTTTATTATTTCATCTGTTGCAATTCCAAGCGCCTTACCTTCGTAATTTAGTATTATTCTATGCCTCAACACCGGGAATACAGCTCTCTTTATATCATCAGGTATAATGAACGTTCTGTTGCTCATCAATGCGTATGCCCTTGATGCTGTTGCCAAAGCTATCGATGCCCTTGGCGAAGCTCCCCATTGAATATACTTTCCATGACGTATACCTTTCTTTTCTCTCGTTGCGAATATAATTTCAACTATATATTTCTTGATTTCATCTGATATGTATATTTTTCTTGCAATTGCTTGTATGTCAATTATTTCTTTTGGTGTAAGAATTTTCTTCACAACGGTCTTCTTATATCTCTTCGTATCCATGTTATTATCTATAATTTTAATTTCATTTTCCCTATTTGGATATCCGACATAAACCTTGAATAGAAATCTATCTATCTGAGCTTCAGGTAATGGATACGTACCCATTTGCTCCAATGGATTTTCAGTTGCAAGCACGAGAAATGGTTTTGGAAGTTCGAAAGTTTGCTTACCTATAGTAACTATTCTTTCCTGCATGCACTCCAACATGGCGGACTGAACCTTTGGCGGAGCTCTGTTAATTTCATCTGCAAGTATAAAGTTTGAGAAAACTGGGCCTTTTTGAGTATAAAATCCCTTCTTCGGATTGTAAACAACTAAGCCGACAATGTCTGACGGAAGTAAGTCAGGAGTAAACTGTATTCTTTCGAACGTAACGTTTGATATTGTATCGGAAAGAGTTTTAATAAGATAAGTTTTTGCTATTCCTGGAACACCTTCCAAAAGAGCGTGACCATCGGCAACGAAGCATGCTAGTACACTATCGATTACTTCATCCTGACCAAAGATGAATTTTTTAATCTCATTTTTAACATCCTTCAATTTTTCTGAATATCTGCTTATTTTACGTGATAAGTTCCTCTTAGCGTTGATATCTTCAAATTTCCTTTTAATTTTCATATATCTTATTTGTTTCTGAAATATTTAAAATTAGATTGAAAAAATGCATCGATAATTTTTATCACGTCAAAAGAAATAAAAGTTCCCTCAATTCTATTCACAAATTTATTTAAGATTAGAAAACAAATAATACACATGGCAAACAAAAATAATAAGTATAGCAAATATAATGTGGCTAGAAAAATTGAACTTGAAATCCCAGTTGAAATTTATAACCAAATTCTTGATAAAGTAGAAGAGCTCAGAGCTGATACAGAAAAGAAGATTGCAGAGCTAAAAAACTTTGAAATGGGAATCGTAAAAACCATTAACGAAGACCGCGAGCAAAGCAAAAAATCAATTTCAGACTTCGAATCATTAATGAAAAAGTACATAGAGAAAAAAGATGTCGCCGTGTCAAAAGACCTTGAAAATAAATTAAAATCTTCCATAAACGAAATAGACAAAAAGCAGAAAATACTTGAAATTAGCATAAAAAAGAATTTTGAAAATGAAGGAAGATATGTGATGAGCTCACTTAAAAATATGGATATGAAATTGATAAGATTAAAAAACGATGTAAGTAATATTAAAGAATTGAACAAATCATTCTCAAGCAATATTAAGAAGTTGATTCATGACACGGAACGAATGAAAAAGATTGATTCCATCAAGGATGAAAAAATCAAAAAGATGGAAGAAGAGATAAAATTAATAAAAAAAGAACTCAAAATGTTTAAGAGTGAGATAAGAGGCAAAGTTTCCCTCTATGAAAAGAATCCGCTAGAAAGAGGATTAAAAAAGATGGAATCTGTAGAGAAAACAAAAAATTCACCCACCAAGAAAAAAGAAATCAAAAAGAAAAAGTCCACAACTTCTAAAAAGAAAATTGTTAGAAAGAAGAATGATATAGGGGTATCTCTTCTCCAAAGAATACTTCCATTTGTGAAGCAGGAAGATAAAAACAAAGAATTGAAGATTGAGAAAAAAATCGAATCTATCAGGAGAAGAAAAAAAGGAAAGAACTATGTAATTTCTATAGCGCATTTATTGAGAGACATCGTTAAGCAGAGATATGGAATAAAGGAGCAGTTAACATACAATGAGCTCATAGACAGATTGGGTAAAGAAAGTATACCAAAAGATGTGAAAGATCAAATAAAATGGTTCTTCAAAGAGATTCAAAAGCACGAATACTCTGGAGAATTGGATGAGTCATATTTTCCAGATTTGGACAAATGGGCAATTAAAGTCGCGGAATTAATAAACTCAGAAAATTCATCAAAGTAATGGTGATGAAATGATAATAAGTAATTCAAGTACCATAGGCAGAAGTGCGCTAAAAATAATAAATTATATATCTGAAAGAGAGCTGTCCATAGTTATTTTGCTGACCATACTAATTCTAATTATCGTTGTAAAAAATCGCGTGAGCAGATGATTAAAAGGACATTAAAAAAAATAAAAGAATATGAAGAAATTGGAGTTCTAATATTTCCAATTGTTGTACTTTTCATAGCACCATATGTATATGAATACGTACATATACTATTCTTAGAAATTTTCAAATGCCCGTACAATTCTTTTATCACGTTATCTTTAGAAGGGGTTTATGGTTATGTAGAACCATTATGTTATCTCTCTCCAGAGCAAACTTTTATAGTTCTTATATCCCCGGTGATAATAAATTTGTGCATAGGAATTGCATTGTTTGGAATTTCATTTCATCTAAAGCCTAGAAAGCATCCAATTGTATTCATAATAATATCCTCGATAGCAATGGGGTTTGTAACATCATCTTCATTGAATTTATTTTCCGAAAATTACAACGATGTTTATACCGCATTTAAATCGGCAGAAATTTATATACCAAAATACTACCTAACTGTTGCAGGTATTCTGATATTGCTTATATCAACAATAGCTTATTTAGAGCTCCTGTTCGAAATTAGTAAAGTGGTACAAATCCGAAAACCCAAAGCAAAACATAGATGATTAAAAGTATGTCTATGATAAGTAATGTTATGAAAACCTTTCCGAAGTTCCTGTCTTCTTTCTTCTTTTTCTTTTCATGCCTCAACATCACGAATAGTATGAGCGTCAATAAGAATATCAGTATTGCTGTTATGGGCCATTTTACCTTAAAGAATGCAAACGGAGGCGACACCTTTATCACTATTGGAGCAAATGCATAAGCACCCTCCTTTGTTCCAACTATTAATGTAGCATTACAAACTTGAGGTCCCGTCTTTGAAGCCAGAATCATAGAAAATGAACCAGTTTCATTGATTTGAAGAGCCCCGCTGTTGTAGGATATTCCCTTTACACATCTTTCAGCATTTTCCAATCTGAATGTTATATTATGAAGTGGAACTTTTCCAATATTCTTTAACAAAATGGGTATGGTTGTATTTGTATTTGATTTTAATCCAACAACTTCTGGCATTTCAACTATCTTTATCTTTGTCATATTTCTTCCGGGAAGAACTTTAAACCAGAAATAATTAACATCTGCTGTCGTGTTATTAACAAATGCCTTCACAGGAATTGCATAGGTTGCGGGAGTTATTAAATACTTCGGATCTAAGAAAATTGTTCTGTTAACCGTCTCAGAAACATTCAAAAATGAAATCGTTGAATTGACATACAACCATCCATCTGGAAGTATTGGTGCAATTGTTATGTTTTCCACTGGAGCATCCCCAATGTTGGTAACATTTATTATAACTGGTGTGTATTCCTCTTGATAACCTTCCCAATTGGGCTTTATAGGAGTTATAACTATTTTTATCTTCGGACGCTCTCCGGGTGTCTCTTGCATTCCGGGCATCGGAGATGGAGAAGGTGTAGGGCTCGGAGTTGGTTGTGGTGTAGGTTTAGGAGCCGGTAGAGTTTTATTTATAGGATTTATGTTTCCTATTCTTTCAACTATTTCAAATGTAGAATTAACATGAGAGAAACTGTAGCAATATTTATAAACTGTACAATTAGTTTCATTTGTTGTCTCATTAACAGTGCAATTATACACGGTCTTGATATAATTACATTCAGTTGAAAATCCGGTAAATGTAACGTTTTGCCCATTTGGATCTACATGTTGAACTGTTTGATTTGTAGACGGAATGACACTAGATTCATAATTACACTCCGTCGATGTGTTTATACTCTGATCTTCACTTGTGCAAGCATAACAATAATCTGAACACCCAGACATTCTAAATGTATAGACATTGTAAACTTTTCCATTTATCAAGCCAGTTCCATAATATGCCGTCGAGTTTTCATACATTCCATCAACGGTTTTATTTGAAGTTTGATTTGTTACTATAGTTGCGGCCTCTCCAGATGGAACACTGGAACATGTTGTTGTATTTATATAATAACAGTATGCATAAGTCACATTCTCTGTTTTTGTTGTATTGGTTGTATTATCAGTTGTATTTACCTCTTCTGTATATATTGTACAATTTTTATCAGTTGTGTTAAGCTCATCTAGTGTAGTTGTTTCATTGTCATGATATCTATCAAAAAGGGATGATACGTTTGTATATATATCTACCGTATAATTCCCATATGGATTAGTATCAGTAAACCATATTCCCCAGAAAAACTGGTCTTCATACAATCCGAGCTCGTGAACCTCATTATCAGAGAACATTCCCTTTTGGTCTCCACCCATAAACCATCCTGTAAGTGTTCCATTGGAATTTCTAACTTCCATTCGTGTTGTTTCATTTATAGGAACATTTCCAGAATTTTCAACAAATCCAAATATAGGAACGGTTTGATTTTGGACAAAATAATGGCAATTGTTTTGTTTTGAAGGACAATATATTATTATACTTGCTTTACATGATGCAACCACTTCAACGTTTATTGGGATTTTAACGTTTTCAACAGAGCGAAAATAATACAACCCGCTCGAGCTATTTCCCGAAGAACTGTTTGCCGTTATATTAAATATGTATGGCTTTGCTTCCGTCGGTGTATAATTAAGAAAATAAGTTGTATTATCTAACTTTGTCATTTCATAAGTCTCATTGATGGGATAGATAAAATTTAAATAAACCTTTGTATCAGTTGCATTATCAACAACTGTGGCATAAATACTAACATTCGTTCCTACTAAAACTGTGTTTGAATTTTCAACATTGGTTATATTTGGATGTGAGAATCCAACTAAAGAAAGTAGCATTTCTATGAATATAATTGAAATTATCAAAATAATTTTGTTCCCCTTCATTAATTCACTTCCTAAATACAATATAAATTATTATTATACCAACTATCAATATTATAGCTGAGATAAAAATATTTCCAGTGCCCGAAGTTGCCATTCCTGTAATTTTGTTATTCAAAACATTTCCAGTCTTTTCGTCGAGTGATACAACATTTTTAAATCTATCGGAAGGATTTGTATATTCATTTCCGACATTTATTTTATTTTTATTTGAGCTCAGAGATGATGGAGACCCATAAGATCCGGAAGATGGAGAATTCATAAATGTCAGCATACTTTCCCTTGTAACATTTAGCATCTTAGGTATATCAATAGGTATTGGTTCGCCATCTTTCATAATATCTATTGTATAAACAAAATTTCTTGCTTGAGATGCCAATGCAGAAGTTCCGGCGGATAAGGAGCCAGAGCTCGTAAAAACTGTAGAGACTATATTGTATCTCCCCTTCTCAACTTTCATAGGAACGTACACATATAAATAAAATGTACAGACCTTAACATATTTTCCATTCATGTATATCCATTTGGGATCTAAGCACGAAAATTTAGAACCTTCACGCGGAATAATTGCATTTACATTTGGATACACAGATGCCTTCCAATATTTATTTGGCAATGAAGTCTTTATGTTAATGTTTATATCATCAGCTCCAGGATTAAAGACATACATTTTAAATATTGCTATATCACCAGGATTTGCATGAACGAATGTTTTTCCTGTTGAAGAACCGAGACTGATTACTTGAGAGAATCCAACTTGTACAAGTAACAAAAGAACAAACGAAAACAAAATACTTCTTCTCATCAATCTCACCAATCCCAATATCATTATTCATACAATTTTTAAAAACCTAATAATTATTTAATTAATACGTCGAGTTTGCATAATAATACATTGTTCCGGTGTATGACCCATGCAAAACTGAAGGTGAATCAAGCCAATAGTATGTTGTTAGATTCGTTCCGGACTTCAAATTCTCTCCCAACAGTTGGTTCGAATGAGTCAATCTTTTTGTGGATGAATCAGTATAACTGTTTGTTTCATTGTTAAATGTTAAATTCCCGACACCAATAACCTCCCAAGATTCTGTTGCGGATGGATTTAATTTTAAATCTGTTGAATTTATCCACATCCAATCTATATCATTTGATTCTGGATCTATTGTAATGTTATAACCACCTTGATTATTCAATGTTGCATTCAATCCAGTTTTATGAGGATAGACATTTCCGAAATCTATTGAGTTGAACCCAAGCGTAATTATTATGACTTTTCCTATCTCTATCACAGATGATTGTGAAACATTTGAAGCTGAATCTGCTGATGCATAAACTCCTATCTTCCACGTTGTTCGGTAATCTCCGGTTGCATTGACATCCCATGCTATTGTACAATTTTCACCGGAATTTAAGTTCCCGCATAATTTATTATTGTTTCCATTTATCCAAAATGGCGTAGCTCCTGATGTTGTAGATATTGCAGTGTCCGGCTCGGATGAAGATGCATTGTACCTTGCTTCCCCATAAACATCCCCACAATTTCCATCATGACATATTATAGTTGCATTTACACGGAACAACCTATCCTTACCAACTATTTGATTGCTCATCGGTTCGTTTAATATTACCTCTATCCAATATGGAGCCGGTTGTATAGTTATGTTGGAACTATCGCTATTGGTAGTTGTATTATAGTATAGTTCAGATGAATTTGATATATTGCACATGATTGTATAGTTTCCCTCAAGACCCGATGTACTCCAGTGATATCTAGCATAACCACTTGAATTTGTCAAATTGGTTCCTATAAATTGATAGTTTGTTGTTTCATTTTTGTAATAGAATGAAACATTATAATTTTCTATTCCAGATGATGAATTGACATCACTAACGAGACATGTTAAGTTTACAACATTTCCTGATGTAAATGAGCTCCCATTGGATGGTGATGTCAATGTAACGTTCGACCAACCCCAAACATATATAGTCACATTATCTTCCCCGGAATGATAATAATCTTTAGTAGTTTGAATTGAAATTGTTTTTTGCCCTGGAATATCCGTTGAAGGTATTACCCAAGTGTCATTCTCATTTGTTGATATTTGTGTGGAGTTTTCATACCATGTATAGTTGGCTGTCACAGAATCTCCATTTTCATCAACTGTAGTTGAATTTAAATCAGCTGATTCAGTTTTATGATAGGTTGTCTCATTCAATGGAGATAGTAATGTTGTGTTAAATGTTCCGTATAAATCCAACGTTTCAGATGCAGAGTTATCTATGGCATAATAATATCCAGATGATGATATTGTACACGACATCTTTTCTGGACCGACATCATATTTAGACGTATTCAAATACAAAACGGCTATTCCAGATGAATTTGTGGTATTTATTCCGACTTGGTCAGTTGAATTGTAAAACTTAACTGTAAAGTTCGATATAGGATATCCACCATCCATATCCTTAACCTTACATTCAAGACGTATCATTCCCCTATCTACATTTCCATAAGGTCCATTCCAATAAACCCCAGCTCTTCCATAAACTTTCAAATCAAGATAATCCAAGGTATTATTCCAATTTCCATAATTGTCTGATGCATTTATCTTTATTTTATGAATTCCAACCAGCCATGTTCCATTTGTTTGAATTGTATAATTCGTCCAATTATCTGTGTAAGGTGATGGTATATGATATGAATCCAAATTAGGAGTTGATGAATTATATTCTATTGTAGCATTTCCTATTGCTTCATCCCATAATGCATAAGCCAATACCGATTCGTTCTTCAATATACTGCTTGTATTGAGTCCGTATTTATTATCAACTATCTTTGGTGGGGTTATATCCTCTCCTGGATTTGAAGTATGAAGTTCCTGAGTGGTTTCATTAATGGTTGCATTGTACTGAAGTGTAGAATTATCAGTTATAGAACATTTCATAGTCTCTGTTCCGTTTGTATTATCTGTGTAATGCCACTGAGCCCACCCAGTTGAATTTGTAGTGTTCGTTCCGAGCT
>CAYYKR010000022.1:0-12764 GCA_964469235.1 uncultured archaeon
AACAAATATTATGAGTGAATTGACAGAAATACCGGAAAAGATAGAAAATGCTTACCATGGAACAAATTCTAATGAGTTAGACCCGAAGAAACTTATTTTTGTCCGGATGTTTAACAATAAAGATGATATAAAAGATGAAAAACTTTATGCTTCTCCATTTCGTCCGACAGTTCATTTCACGATAAATGGTCCTGTATCAAATCATATGTATGGGAGTTGGTCAGATGCAAAATATGCCTTAATAACACCATTCTATGATACTGTAAAGGTAAACAAGGATAATTTCCTGGGTGGTTCTTCTGCTGACATGTATTTCCTTGGCTATGCCAACCTTCCAAAAGGATACAAAATAATTGAGCGAAGCAAGAACGAATCATACGAGCACTTCAAGAATCGAATTGTGAATGAAATAAAACAAAGGGGTTACAAAGTTTTGGAACCAGGTATGTGGAGTGCTTTCAACTCAATAACAGAAGAAGATTCTAAAGTCAAGGGTCTTTATAAAAAATTGGAAAATAATCTTGGAAGAAGATACTTTCGAATGGTTCCATCTGGAACTGCTATTGAACATGCCAAAAATTATGCATTAACATTTACATCTGAAAATAGAGAAAAACCATTGTCGCCAGTGTTCATTTTAGAAAAGTTAAAAGAATTAGAAATAAATACAACAAACGATGAATTGAAGCAGCTACGAAAAATAGAAAATTTAGATGAATTTCACAATTTTATACGAGAGCACGGAAACGATGTTTCCATCGACGATTTGAAAAATTCTTATATGAATTGGATAGAGAAAAAATTTTACTCAAGAAGAAATATGACTCTACAATCAGACAAATTTAATCTTCAGGCATATCAAGATGAATTGGTAAATAAACTATCTGATAATATTTCAAAAGAAATTAATAAATATCAAAAAGAATTGAATGAAAAAGAAATGAAAATAAAAAAAATATCTAGAAAATTAAAAAAGATTGATAGAAATATAGAGGAAAAGATAAGTAAGGACAATGTTTCAATAAGATATTTTAATAATTTAGCCCAAAAAGCAAAAAGCGATGATGATATATCTCTAATAGTAAAATTAAGCGACTTAAATGATGATAGAATATTTTTGAAATATCATATTGATTTTGACAAAAAACTGGAATCAGATTTCGGCTACGTTTGGAGTTGGTATAAGTTTTGGAAGGAAAAAACTGAAAAGAAAGAAAAATAAGCAATCAAGTCAAATTGCATTTAGTAATTTTTCTCTTTTATTTTTAGGATATTTTTCTAAAGCATATCTTATGACAAGACTCTTTATATTTTTCTGATTTCTTTCGAGAAAATGTAAAACCTCTCTGGGAAAGAAATTCGATGCCTCTTTAAGAGTCCAGCCTACCCCCTTTAATACGAGCTCTTCATAGTCATTTGATAAAATCTTTGCGATTTTTAAAACCAATTTTAAATCTACTCTATTTTGTCGTATTGAATATATAAGAGAAGTGGATGCTGCTCTTCTTTTCCATAATTTTTTAGATTTTGCCCATCGAGAGAGAAACTTTGTTTTTTCTGGAAAAACGAACAGAAAATATCCCAAGGAATGTAAAGAAAGATCATCACAATCTTCCCAACCCCTCACATATAAATCCATCCATCTTTCAAATGTTAAAAAATCGCTCTGAGAATATTCTTTTCTAACTCTATATGCCCAATCAAAAGCAATTATTTTTAGTTCCCATTTGTTCTTTTTTAGGAGCTCTTCACAGATACTTAATATTTTGTTCTTTGGTAAATATTTTATCTCTTTATAGAATTTAGAAGAAATTCTCCTAACAATCTGTGTTTTAATACGAATATCAGGTTTGTCGCGCCCCTTACTAAATTTAGAATAGTCAGAAAGATTCTTTGGACTCGTTCTTAACAAGTTGATTTCTTTTTCAATTTCATCTATGAGCATTACATCACGATTTATAATTTAAATTTTATCTTTAATTTTTCTATATCTTTCTTTAATGAGTTACTTAAATCAATTCCGTATTGAGAAGCCAAATATATCAAAAACAAAATCGAATCGGAAATTTCCTCTCCAAGATTTTCATGATCAAATTTATCCTTTCTAATTTTCTCATTTGTTATCTGTCTTGCCACTTCTCCAATCTCTTCAACAAGGTGAATAAATACCTCTTCTTTTGTATGCTCATTACCCCTCTTTTTAGAAATTTTATCAAACAAATCTTCTATTTCTTCTTGAAATTTATTTATGTTCATGCTTTCCATAATTTCTTTAATTTGTTTATTCTTTATAAAACTTGCGACCCGATCGATTAGATATTAATGTTCCAAATCTTTTTCTCTTATATTTTTCATTCGTATCTTAGGGCGTCGACAGGATTGAGCTTCGATGCCTGAATTGCAGGTGAAACTCCAGCAATCATTCCAACTATCATAGAAAATGCAAGGGTTCCAATAATCAATTGAGGTCCAAAGTAAACCTTCAATGTAACACTATAATAATTGGCGATGAGCTCTGCCAATTTTCCTATACCAAATCCCGATAAAATACCAAACACTCCTCCTATTATTCCGAGTATTCCAGATTCATAAAGAAAAATCATAAGTATATCTTTTTGGTGAGCTCCGATAGATTTCAATATTCCAATCTCCCTCGTTCTTTCAAGAGTAGACGTGTACATAGTGTTCATTATTCCAACACCTCCCACTAAAAGAGATATCGACGCCAATCCTATTATTACAACTTGGACTATCGTTAATATTGTATTGAAAGAATTGAGCAAACTTTTGGACGTCTGAACACTAAATGTTTCCTCACCCTCTTTTTCATTTAGATGCTTTCGCATAGCTCTTTCTATATCGGCTGCCACTTCATCAGGGTCGAAACCATTTTTAACATGAGCATAAATTATTCCGTCCTTTTTTGGTTTATCGTAAATTTTTCTGTATGTATCCATAGGGATTATTATTGACGTGTCATCCATTTTACTCCCTATTTTTTCCATGACACCAACAACTCTAAATTCCTTACCCTGAATAGTTACCTTGTCTCTAAGCTTTACGCTCTTTCCATCTTTTTCATATTTACCGGTGTATAAGTCGTATCCAATTATTGCCTTGTACCTATCTAACTCTGTGAGCTTTCGACCCTTTATGATTTCATACCCTTTTTTTCCATATATCTTATCTAATTCATTTATGTCTATTCCAGAAACAAATGTTTCTATTCTGACTCCGTGAACATATATACTATCTGGATAAAATGACATAGCTCCAACATCTTCAACTCCTGGAACGGACAAAATTACTTTTTCATCGTCCGTTGTGAGTGGATTCTTTGATAAAAAGCTCATCATAGGCGTGTTCATTCCTCCAGACGATGCACTCACTGTTATCAAATCGGTTCCCATCTTGTTAAATTGCTCATTTATTGCAATCTTCAGACCTTGACCTAAAGCTATGAGAGAAATGACCGCAGTTATACCTATGGCTATTCCTATAACAGTCAGGAAACTTCTTGTTTTTCTCTCCTTTACATTTTCAAATGCAAATCTAAGTCTAAAATCTAACATTTTATCCTCTTCTGTGCTTTCTTCCTCTCAAAAGGAACAATACAACAACTAAAGCAACCACTACTCCCAAAAATATGTATGTATTAGATGAATTCTGCGAATTTTTCTCAACATCAAAGTAAATTGTCTTTGAAATCACCTCATTTTTATACTCTGGATTCTGATAGGATACCGTAACATAAAGTGGTTTCCTTCCTGGTGTATCCTTCAAGTGGATATTGAAATCAACTATATCAAAGTCATCCGAATCCAAATCACCCACATAAACTTTGTCCTTTTCAATTTCACCTGCAGGCGTAGATGCATTCACATATACAAATTTTGCCTGAACCGGTCCGGAATTTATAACTTCGACACTTATATCAGATTTTCCATTCACGGATGGTTTTGGATATTCATCTCTCAATATTACATTGATGTTTGGCTCCCCAATAATATTCAATCCTATGTAAGACATGAACGATTGTTGCGTTCCATTCAAATCTTCATAATATATCGTCACTGGAACGAGCTCAACTCCAGTATTCGATGAATCCGATACAATCTTATAATTAAACGATTTTTCATCATCAACATCCAGCGAGCTCACATACCTTGTATCACTTCCAACAACTTTAACATCCGTCGAAAGTGTGTTTAATTCAACCTTTATGTTTCTGGCTTCAGCATGCCCCATATTTTTGACCGTTAAAGAAATGTTGGATGTCTTTCCTATTTCGATTTCAGATGGGTTAACAGAGACCAACTCTAATCTTGGCTTATGTGCAATATATATTTTAGTTTTCATTTCTACCCATACGTTCCCAGCATTGTACTTGTATTTCAAATCATTCCATCCTTCAACAGCATTTTCATCTACGTAGAGTTTGTACTTCAAAACAACGGGTTCATAAATTCCGAGTGTACTTATATACCTCGTCGCATTTTCTCCCTTGTAGAAGGAAAATGGATATTCGGGCTCTAATGTAAATTTAAAATTGTTTACCTTTGCATCTCCGGTATTTTCAACTTGAATCCATATATCCATATATTGACCCGGTTCGGCGGGATATGGATTCGTCCGAAGGGATACCACATTGATGTTTGACGAAGCAATGTCACTTGGAAATCCAATTCCTGCAATCAATGAAATCAACAGCGAACCAAACACAACCGACAATAAAAATTCTTTTTTCATTTTCTCAACCTCCTCTCATTTATAATTTTTCCATCTTTTAGCGAAACTATCCTTTGAGCAAGATTTGCAAGAGATCTATCATGCGTCACCAGGATGAGCGTTTTTCCAAATTTTTTATTGAGCTCAATCAATATTTTCATCACATCTTTTCCGGATTTAGAATCTAAATTTCCAGTAGGTTCATCAGCAAGTATAATATTTGGGTCATTTGCAAGTGCACGCGCTATTGAAACTCTTTGACGCTGGCCTCCCGAAAGCTCAGTTGGTTTATGGCCTGTCCTCTTTTCAAGCCCCATTTCTGACAAAAGTTTCAGAGCTCTGTTCTCCTTATCTCTTATCTTATTCGAAAAGTTCATCGGAAGTACGACATTCTCAAGTGCTGTCAACCTCGGAAGAAGATTGAATGATTGGAAGACGAACCCTATCTCTGAAGCTCGCAATCTTGCAAGGGCATCTTCGCTCATCTTAGATGCATCTATACCATTTATGAAAATTTTTCCTTTTGTGGGAGTATCCAAACATCCCATGATATGCATTAAAGTTGATTTTCCCGACCCACTGGGACCCATTATTGAAACGAATTCCCCTTGATTTATTTTCAAACTTACTCCATTTACAGCTGGAACAATTGTAGTGTGGTCCATTCCGTAAATCTTATATACATTCCTCAGTTCTAAAATAACTTTATTAGCCGACTTTTTCATACTATCCCTTTAACTTTTTCATTTTTCTTGTAGCGTCTGAAAGTATCTTATTAATTTTCTTGATATTACTACCATTTATCTTTCCATTTTTAATCAATCCAAAGAATACATCCCTAAATTCACTCATCTCTCTGGTCTCAACGATAATAGATTTCTTCATAGTTTCAACGATGTACTTCAACTCCTCCAACTTTGATTTGTCTATGTCCCACATAAATCCAAATGTATCTATACTTTTGATTATTTCATTTATTATTTTATCAGATTTATTATTTACAGATTTCAGCAATCTCTTCCCCTTTGAAGTAATCGAATAAATATTTTTGTTCTTTTTCTTGTTTAATATAATTAATTTCTTGCTCTCGAGCTCCTTCAAATTTGGAAATAAAGATCCGTATGACGGGGACCACCCCGCCTTTTTTGTGAGCTCCTTCCTTATCCCGTATCCAGTGTACTTTCCATCTTTCAACACTTTTAGAATTGCAATTTTAAGTGAACCTTTAAACATCTCATCACACCCATATATCTATATAGATATATCGGCAAAGATATTTAAATGTTTGAACGACTTACACGTACATTCTAAAAACAACAAGAGAAGCCCCCACAGCAAGAGGAACAAGAATATTATCGTCTATAGATTCCCCGTTCATCTCGACAACAACAGATTCACTTATAATTCCGATTATTGCTGCCAAAAATGATTCTATCGGACTTACAAAAATCATTGAAACTAAAAAAGAAGCAATTCCGCCTACTATATGACCCTCTATATATTTCTTTTTCTTCGGGTCAAGAATATTTATAGTTCTTCCGAAAGACATACCAAAAACTCTTGACATCGGGTCTAAAAGAGAAATTACAATTATGGAAACCGCAGCTATATCAAATGGATAAAGTTCATATGCAAGCAATATCCCTGTTAGAAGAGTTATGAGCCCCTTTCCCGGAAAAGTCTTCAAGACCTCGGGGCGTTCATAGTTCTCAAAGAAAAATGATATTATTGGAATCTTATGCCTCTTGTAAATTAGAGATACAATACCAAAGAGTATTATAAGAATAAAAATTTGAAATCCATTTATAATGTGAGCATTCAAAAGAACGAGCATAGATATTCCAAGAACCATGTGTAAAAATGCTCGTGTAATGTCATGCTCGAAATTGTATGATTTTTTCGACCTGCTCATTTTAGATTTCATAAAATCACTAAATCATCTCTAAGTTGGATATTCTCGATAAAACATAAAATAATTGATGCCTTGTAAACATTGAGTAATTTTTGAACTTACCATCCAATACATCAAGACCTTTTTGATTTATATCATTCATAACGTTATCAACGACTTTCTTTAGAGTTCGCTCTCCATTCATATATTTCATAGAATACTTTACGGCGTCTGCAAGTGCATAAACCTGACCTCTCTCAACTATAACTTTGTGTATATCACCGCGTAAATCAACTGTTATCCTCTTCTGCCCCTTCAAAATTATCTCATCCTTTCCAATAGTTTTTGTATTGTTCACAACAATTGGTTTCGGCTTTCTCATAGATGGATATTCAATACTCTTTCTCTTTACCTCGCTTTTATTGATTTCTTTTAAAATATAATTTCCATTGAAGGGCTCAAAATTTTTCATCAATATGATGTTATCAGCTTCTTTTAGAAATTCTCCCAGAGCTCCGACAACAAGTATGGGAGTTACACCTATATCAACAAACGATTTTATTTTTTCAACTAAGGGGGTAATCGGCTCAAGGTCATTTGGAATAACTTCTTTGAGCTCATCACTTTTTACAAGCATGTTCACGGCAGAGTCATCTTCATCTATCAATATTCCGCCCGCCCGATTCTCCAAAGCTTCCGATATTGCAGCTGCCTGAGATGTTGACCCAGACGATGACAAAGTATAAAATTTTTTCATATTTGTATTCCACGGAACAGACCTTACAAATTGGGATATGTCGACACTATTTACAATGCGTCTATTTTCCTTGTTTGCAAAAACGAGCTCCTCAGATGTTAAAACAAATTCTCTTCCATCCCCAGGAACATGATTGTAATGCCCATAAGCAAGTGCATCCATAACAGTTGACTTTCCATGATAATTAGCTCCAGTTATTATTGTAAACGTTCCTCTCTTTATACCGAGACCTTTTATCTTTCCATGATACTTTGTATCAAATTCTACTTCAAAATCCTTTGGAGAAACAAAAGGTTTAGCATTCCTCATCGGTTTTCTCGAATTTCCCTCTCTCGGAAGTATGGAATTATTTGCGATAAACGCTATGTAATCTTTTCCAAGCTGTCTTCTCACATATTCTTCGTCCTCAACCGTTTGAAGCAAATTCAAAAGATATTTCTTATCATCATCAATGAGCTTATCATATTTGAGATTTTCAACTTCTTTAATTAAATTCTGTATCATATCTTTTGCTTGGCGACCAAGTATTTTACGCCCTTTAGAAGGAATATGATAGTCAAATCTAAGTTCAACTCTGTTTTCTATCACGCAGTTTGTCCTCTCGAGAACAACATTAGTCGGAGGATAAATTTTTATCCATCGTGAATTTAACCTCGAAATCTTCTTCGAAAGAAAATGTGCAAGAACGTTTGCAGAAATTTTATCCTTATGAAAATTTGCAGGATACCATCTCTTAGGAAAGCTGACAACTAATCTTCCAGCGGGAGCAAATGGGTCTTTTGGATATGACAGGATATCTATTCCGACATTCCCATACTTGTATGTACCAACTATGTCTTCGCATGCTTTATAGTATTTTCCATCTATTCTTCCAAGAGTTCTAAGTAATCTTTGCATTTAATCACCTTAATTTAAAATTCCCAAATCCCGGTATGTTCATTCCTCTCTTGAGTTTAGATGGATTAATCTTTTTAATCATCTTTTTGGTCTTGAGAAAATTTTTTATGAAATCTCTAACTATCTTCTCGTCAACCCCAGACCCTTTTGCAATTCTCATTGCACGTGAATGATTAACTATTTCGGGATTATTCCTCTCCTTCTTTGTCATAGAATTGACAACATGCTTCCATCTTTTCATCTTTTCTTCCTGCTCTTTTATTTGACTCTTCGGTATCTTAACTTTTCCGAGGCCCATCATGCTTAGCATGGATTCGATTGGACCCATTTTTGTCATGCTATCAAGTTGCGATATAAAATCTTCTATTGTAAAATCTCCACTGGCAATCTTCATAGCCTTCTTTTCATCGACATTTTCTCTAGCCTTTTCCAATAAAGTTTGCAAATCTCCAAACCCAAGAAGCCTTGAAACAAATCTCTGCGGGTCATATATTTCTATGCTATCAACTTTCTCTCCCGTCGTTATAAATTTAATAGTCGCCCCGGTTTCATTACATGCGGCCAGAGCTCCCCCGGCCTTAGCAGTTGAATCGGTCTTTGTAACTATAACACCTGTTATATCCAATGCTTTCTTAAACTCTGACGATTGTTTCTTAGCCGACTGACCTATGTCAGCTGGTATAACGAGATAAATTTCATCGGGATTCAAAGCCTCCTTCATATTTTTTATTTCATTTATGAGCTCGTTATCCAAAGCACTCCTTCCGGCAGTATCTACTATAATAACATCATATTTACTGAAATTTTCCGAAGCATCGTTAAGTATCTTCACGGCATCTTTCCCGCGAACATCATAAAAATCTACACCTATCTGCTTTGCCAATTGCTGGAGTTGGTCAAATGCAGCTGGTCTGTGAACATCACATGGAACAAGATAAGGTTTCAATCCTCTCTTCTTGTAAAAGTTTGCAAGTTTTGCCGCCGTGGAAGTTTTACCCGAACCGAACAATCCAGCAAGAAGAATCTTTTGCTTGTCAAGATTGACTTTCGGGCGGTTTCCGCCAAGTATACCAGTAATCTTATCGTAAAGTAATTTGACTATAAATTCTTTTCTCGTCATTCCTGGTGGAAGCTTTCCAAACGCCTCACGTCGTATATCTTCTGACAATTTAAACACGAGATCAACATCTACATCGGAGGACAGAAGTATTCTTTGAAGCTCCTTTATAGCATTGTCGACTGATTTTTTATCAACTATTACCATAGATGAAATCTTATCTATAAGTTTTCTCAATCCATTCAAAGCCATCAAAACACCTTTTAAATTCAAGCCAATTAAAATTGAAAACTATCTTTTTAAAATCATATATCATAAAATTCGGCAAATTTATCAATCGTATCCATCCACAATCTTTGAGAAACCACTCTCACATCTTTTCTGTTTTTATTTTTTCTCAAATTTCTTGTGACACGAATTTTATATGAAAGATTTGGTACAACTATCATATGGTCAGTGCTCTCGGAGCTCTTTCCATCTTCCGGGCCTGAAATAAACAAAATTTTATCGTTTCTCTCGTTTGCAATTTTTATTTTATTAGAGTCATTAATTTTATTAGAATGGCAATCGTTTGAAATAAACTCTATTCCCATATCATTAAAATATTTCTTCAGCGTTCCGTTATCAAGAGTTATGCTAACAACTTTTATGTTGTGCTCTCGTTTCAGATATCTCAAAAATTTCTCAGAACTTGGAAAGAGATAATTTGGCAGTTCAATTCCAGAGTATATGTTGTCATTCTTATATTTGTACAAACCTTCTACCAATTTATTTTCATCCTCTCCAAAGAAATATCCAATGGAATTTACCCCAATCTTAAGTAAATTCATAAAATTTGAGAAATTCTCCTTTGACGGACTTTGAAGATAGTCAATTGCAGATTTAAAAAATTTATACTTGAGAGCTCCCACGGTAACTTTTCCCAATATGTTATCTAAATCGAGTATTATATTTTCGTGCGAATCTACATATCTAAATAAATCATATGAACTTAAGTCGTCTGAGCTGTACATAAAATATAAGATTCTATAAAAGAATAAAAACTCTTCATTTAATTCAAAATTATGAAATCAATAGGTATCGACCTCGCCGGCTTTCCAAAAAATCCAACTGGAGTTGCAATTATGGAAACGGGGGGAAAAGTAAAATCTATGATATGTCATGAAGATGAAGAAATACTTAAAATAATTTATGAAGAGAATCCAGATATAATTGCCATAGACGCTCCGTTCTCATTTCCTAAAAAAGGATATTTCAGAAAGAGCGAAATAGAGCTCAAGAAAGATGGATTCAATCCATTGTCTCCTCTCTTCAGAGGAATGCGCCCACTCGTAGAAAGAGCAGAAAAATTGGTAAAGACACTTAGAGAGAAGAATTACAATGTCATAGAAGTGCTTTCATCAGCCATAAGAAAAATCTTAATGGTAAACGATGTCACGATAAAGAAAAAATATCCATATGCATCTAAAGACGAAATTGATGCCATTTTATGTGCATTGACTGGAAAATTATTCTTAGAGGGCAAAACAAAATCATACGGAAGCGAAGAAAATGATAAAATAGTACTTCCAGAAATTAAAAAGAGAAAGGAAAAGTATGCGGCTCTCGTTTCCGGCGGAAAAGATAGTTTATATGCAATGTATAGAGCTATGAAAGAAGGGTACGATATTGTTTGCATGATAACTATGAAATCTCAGAGAGAAGATTCCTGGATGTTTCATGTTCCATCCATAGATATGGTCGATTATATATCCGAATGTGTTGATATTCCACTGATAAAGCGAGAAACCTCTGGAATAAAAGAAAAAGAGCTCGACGATTTGAAAAATGCCCTATTGGAGGTAAAAAGAAATTTTGGGATAGACGGAATAACTGTTGGAGCTCTCGCATCAAATTATCAGAACGAAAGAATAAAAAAATTGGCTGATGAGCTCGGTCTAAAAGTTTTCGCTCCTTTATGGAAGAAAAATCAAGAAGATTACATGAGAGAGCTTCTAAAAGAAGGGTTTGCCTTCACATTAACATCCATAACGTGCGACGGTTTGAAAGAAAAATTTCTTGGAAAAGTGCTAACAAAAGATGATATCGAAGAGATAATTGAACTATCACGAAAGCATGGGTTCAACGCTGCATTTGAGGGGGGAGAAGCGGAAACTCTCGTTTTAGACGCCCCATTTTACAAAAAAAGAATTAAAATCGAATATCAAGTGATTAAAATATCTGAATATGAAATAAAACTAAATATAACAAATGTCAATTTAATTGAAAAGAAAAAATCAAGATAAGAGCTCATTCACTATAAATTCTGGGTCAAATTTCATCAAATCTGGGTATTCCTGACCTGTTCCGATATATAATATAGGCTTCTTCGTTACGTATCCAACCGAAAGTGCTGCCCCACCTCTGTCGTTAACATCAAATTTTGTCAAAACTATTCCATCTATTCCAACAGCATCATCGAATCTCTTGGCTTGTTCAACCGCATCGTTTCCAGTTAAAGAATCTACAACAAATATTTTAAAATCTGGCTTGTTAACTCTTATCACTTTCTTTAGCTCATCCATTAAATTTGCATCAGAATGAGAACGTCCTGCTGTGTCTGCAAGAATAACATCATAACCTTTTGACTTGGCATGCTTGACAGCATCAAAAATTACTGCTGCCGAATCTGAACCGTACGTATGCTTTATTATTGGAATACCCAAAATCTTGGAATGAAACTCAAGTTGTTCTATTGATGCCGCCCTGAAAGTATCACCTGCTGCAAACAGAACTTTATACCCTTTCGATTTCAGCTTAAACCCAACCTTAGCCAGCGTTGTTGTCTTACCAACACCATTGAATCCGATAAAAGTTATGAGAGCGGGTCTCGATTCCTCTCTTGCTTTTTTTATAATATCTTCCAAATCAACGTCTTTCTGTCTCAATACCTCAAGGAGAGATTTTCTGAGTGATTCCAATATAACTTTTTCTATCTGTCCCCTCTTAACATTCTTTCCTACCAAATCTTTTTTCATATCATCAATAATCTTTTCAACAACTTCGAATGCAACATCATTCTGCAGAAGCGTAATTTTCAAATCTTCGGATATAGAATCAAAATCACTCTCACTTATGGTTGTTTCAGTGATTTTTTTAGTTAACTTATTTACAAGGCCCTTAAAAAATCCAACCTTTTTTGGTTTTGACTCCAAAGGCTTCGATTCTGGTTCTAACTCTTTTTTATTTGAAAGATTAGAAGTATCGGCACCTTCAACGAGCTCATTCACGACTTTTTTTTTAACTTCTTCGTGGATTTCTTTCTTTTCCTCTTCAGACGGGCCTTCTTTAATCTTTTCTACACTTTTTTCAACGGTCGGGAGCTCCTCTTCAATTTCCTTTCTGAGCTCTGACAACTCATTTTCTTTCTTCTCAATTTCTTTCTCTTCCGGAGA
>CAYYKR010000023.1:0-12048 GCA_964469235.1 uncultured archaeon
TAATTCCTTTTTAAATCTTTTTCTATTATTATGATTCAGGTGATTAAGTGTTCAAAGATATGAGTCCTTTTGATATAAAAGAAAAGATAAAATCCGGCTGGATAAAAGTCTGGTTTGCGTTTGATGTTGTAGCTGTTAAAGAAGATGTTGCAAAAAATGCGATTGATAATCACATTAGAAAATTGTTAGATTTGGACAAAGTTATAGGCTATAAAAAAAGTATATCTGAACCCATAAAAGTTGAAAACCCGTCAAAGAGCATCAAAGTTGGATATTCATCAACAGCTGAAATTGAGCTCCTTGTGAAAAGTGTTTTTGACCTTGTCAACATAGTTATAGTTTATGGACCGTCAGCAATAGAAATTCTCGAGCCGGATGAAGTGAAAATAAATATAAGTGATCTTCAAAATATGGTTAATGTCGTTTCTGGTGTTATGCATCAGTTTGCTCAGGCGGGAGTTGGAGGGTTTGTTATAAAATCCTAATATTTAAAATTTTCAATTTATTTATAATTATGAGAAAATATGTTGCAATACTTTTGATACTTGTATTAATTTCGGTCACTGGAAGAAGTGCGATAATTAACAATATTAACATATACGCTAATCCTACACCTGGAGGTCAAAAAACGCACATAGTTTATAATATAACTTATCAGTCAAATCAATCTGTCATAAGTTTGATAACACTTTATGATATATACGATGTCAATGCTTATTCACATTCAAGAAAATTAGATTGCGAGGTCTCAAAAAAAGAAGTTGGGACATTAATTTTATGCAGAAATGTAAATTCCAATAATGTTGTCATATCGTTTTATAGCGATGAGCTCGTTAAAATAAGAAATAACATTCATTCATTTGGTATGAACATTCCTATTAATGATGTTGTTAACAATGTGCATTCTAAAATTGAACTTCCAAGCGGTTTTGTTATTGTGGACAAAAAGAAACTCGAACCTATGAACTTGAAGCCGTACTATCCAGATGATGGAAACATAGGGTCTACTGGAAGAACGATTTATGTTGAATGGAATATGAGCAGGGTTGAGCTTGGTTCCACACTTCGATTTTCAGTTTTTTATGAGCCGGCATCACAAAACAGTATTTTAATTTGGGCTGCTGTATTTCTAATTTCAATTGCAATGATAACATTGTTATTATTTTTCTTAAAATCAAAGCAGACAAAAACGGTCTTGGCTACAATGCTTCCAGATGAGAGAAAAGTTATAGAGATAATACTTCAGAAGAAGAATCTCTATCAAAAAGATATTGTTAAAGAGACAAATTTCTCAAAAGCCAAAGTCTCACGAATACTTAAAAACTTTGAAGAGCGTGGATTAATAAAGAGAGAAAGAATTGGAAGGAGGAGCAAAATAAAGATAATTAAGTTTTTCAGGTGATACAATGAATGAAAAAATGAAAAATATAACGATTTTTATTGCTGTTGTTTTAATAGCCGTTGCACTTATATTTTGTTTCAAGCCCAAAAGTTCTCCTTTGTATAAAATTAATGTAGATGGGCATTCATACGTTTTCAAATACAATCCAAAGGACTCTATGAAGATTTCGTGTAACGATCCGGAAGGACTTCAAATAGCAGCATTCAAAGCAAAGAGAATTGTTATACTATTCAATGGAACGAGCAGCAAGGACAATGCTCTTTTTTCAGTAATAGGCCAAAACATAGTTCTTAAACTGAAGCCGTATTTTGCTTTTCAAGGAATACCAAAATTATACTCTGCATCAGTTGAAGGAAATTATACACCAGTCGATGGAGATTTGAGAGTTTATTTGGTCGGACCAAGAACGGGGTCAAATGGAACTTATGTCTACATTGATGGAAATAATGTAACTGTATCAGGAAATACAACAGATGGAGCTCGCATGGCTGGAGATAAGTTTATCCTTACAATAATGGGATTTTATGACAAGCACAACTGATATTCCTTGCAAAGTGCATTTTTTATATCGTTTTCAGATGTGAATGATTTAAACTCTTCATTTCCAATAACCAACGATGGGGATTCAGTTATATTAAAGCTTTCTGTCAGAGCTCTTATTATTGGCTCGTCAAAATCTTTATCAAAAGATAAAACTGTAACGTCCTTTCCAACTTTATTGTATTCGTAAACTATGTGGTCTAAAACTTTTCCTTGTTCTCTACATTTCTCAGAATTTATGCTGTAAAAATATAAAATTATAGGGCTCTTTGTTCCACAAAACTTATCTTTTTCTTTCGAAAGTATCCAAATATTTGCTAACGACAGTGTATATTTTCTTTTTGTGAATATGAATTTATCTTGGTCGATTCTTTCAGTTTTTTCGAGCTCGCGAACAAGTTTCATCCTTTTAGACTCTATATACGACATTTCATTTTTTATATATTTGCAAGAAAGATCTGCATTTCCAGTAGCTTCAAATAATTTTAGTCCAAGGTTTATATTTTCTATGTCAAGAGTTAGTAATTCATTTTGTTCTTTTATTTCATTTATCTTCGGCTGGTTTATTAATCCACCTACGTAAAATCCAAGTACAAATATTGCAGTCCCTATTATTATAGTCAAGATGTAAATGTCTTTGTCTACCATTTCCTTTCCACTCCGAAAATTTCTTTAATAACCGAAATTATTATGGTTAACATATTAATTGTTGGATAAATCAATATAAATATTAATAAATCCCAAAAAGAGAATGTTCTCTTTGTATATCCCTTTGCTATGAAAATCAATGCTAGCATTGACGATGTTAAAAGCAGGAAAAATATTGTGCTGTAAGTCGATAGCGTTATATGTTGAGAGCTTATATAATATTCTATGTCGAAGTTTGTATGAATCATGTCAATAAAACTTCTAAATATAGAGAGTATGAAATCGTATGTTGAAAGTGTATAGAGAAATATGACAGATAGTGGAACTATTATTCTCATCGGAAGTATAAACATTCCAAGATGTTCATATTTTTTGTTGAATATCATTTTTTTGTATTTTATCATATTTTGTATGAAACCACGAGTCCATCTTATTCTCTGCTTGAAAAAACTTTTTAGATTGTCCGGGCATTCTGTAAAGACAAATGTATTTGGAATATATCCAATTTTATAGCCGTTCATTATAAGCTTTAACCCCATTTCCAAATCTTCTGTTATGGTTGTCCTGCAAAATCCATGGACTTTTTTTACTACATCAGTTTTGTATATTGCAAATCCGGGCGTTAAAAACATAGCTCCTATGAAAGATGACAATCTCCTCGATATTGCAACGGTCATATACTCTAATTCTTGAAGTTTTAGCAGCATTTTGTTTGTCTCCGACGGCAACGCCGGGGCTACCACAGAATCGTACTTTGATATGTGCTCCACAGATTTTCTAATGAGATTTTTAGACATATACGAATCAGCATCTATATATCCAAATATTTTTGTTTTAACTTTTTTCAGGGCGTTATTTATAGCAGCGGATTTACCCATGTTTCTCTGATGAATTACTTTTATGTTTTTGTATTTTTTTGCAAGTTTTTTTGCTATGGTCAATGTTTTGTCTTTCGAGCCGTCGTCGACGATTATAATATCGATATTCTTATCGTAATTTTGATTCTTTATAGATTCTACGCATCTTTCAAGATTATTTTCCTCATTGTACGCCGGGATTATTATGGTTATTGGAAAGTGAGGTCCTTTTTCTTCATTTTTAACGAACCTTCTTTTTTTGACATAAAGAATTATCCAAAATATTCCAAAGAGTAGAGAAAGATAAACAACGTATATGAATGTGTACAATTCAAGTGTGCTTATATCTATCATGGACATCTCACTTTTGCCAATTCATTTAAAAATACAGTTGCATACGAGCCTTTTGGAAGTTCAAACTGCAATCTGCCATTAAATTTAATATTTTTCACATTTATAAATAGAGCTCTTTCTGAACCAATTGCAGTGAGCTTTAATTCATTTATTCTATAATGTCTTAGGGAAATTCCATGCTCTTTGTGAATTTTTCTTATAATCTCCCAATATTTATTCTTCTTCGGCTTTGAGTTAAACCCAGGAATTGGAGCTATTTTAGAACTTCTCCCCCGATTTCCACTTTCTATCTCACGACTTAAAATTTCATTGAATATCCATGACTGATAGGCGTTCACGAAAAATTTTATCATTTTTCTGGAATATTTTATTTTACTCTTTTTCATGAGCTCTTCTGCGTCCTTAAACTCTCTTCTGAGTATATGATATCCAATTATGTGATTTATTCGATTGACGCCAAACCTCTGAACACCGAAATAATTTGGAATCACGGTCGCGGAATTTATGAATTTCCTTATAAATTCTGGTTCGGGGCGCGGATTAATTTCAATGATAAATTTATTTCCCAGAAGGTCTCCTGGTATTAGCTTCCTTCCGTTGGATATGTAGGATATTTCTATTCCCAGCTTTGATAATTTACTTCCAGCCTTTACAAATTTCTCTTTTAGGTCATTCGCTATTGAAATATACTGATAAGTTATGGCATTTTTATCCTTCAAACCGGAAAATCCTATATCATCAGAGCGGATTTTTAAGATTTTAGAAATGATTCCAATTGCGTTTAGTGTGTTTAAATTTTTCTTTTTCATTAAGAAAATCGAATACTTGTAATTTTTTGATTTGTAAAAATCGTACTTTTTAATGGCGTTGTTGTTAATTATTTCTTCAACGACAAATCCTTCTGGGCGCGGTATTTCAAATCTGAACGGTTTTGTCGGTGTTATGAACCTGTAGCATACCTTCATTTTTGGAACCATAAAATTAATTTGATAGAATGTTTAAGTTCATTTTACAAGTGGGAGACTCCCCGTGACTTTGTTTATAATTTCTTCTTTGTCTGGTCCAATTCCTACACATGTTAATGTTCCGGGAATGAGCTCCGTTAGTCCGGCGTCAACTATAGCAGAGAAGTTTATATTTAGTTTTTTACATTTTTCTGCAATTTTTAGGAGCTCTTTTTCATCGCTTGCGTAAAGAACAACTTTTTTCTGTCCTTCTTTCATCCACGCTCTTCTCTTTCTTGCGTTTGATTTTAGAGCTGAATCAACAGCAGCGTGGGATACTTGAGCTGCCATCTTTCCTTTACTCATTTTTAAGTCCTTTCGGACGACTATAACTTGCTTGTACATTTGAATCTCCACAATTTATTTATGATATGATAAGTTAAATTTATTGCACTCGTTATAGGCATTCTTGAACCAACCTTTTTACCACGCTTTTCATATATATTTTTCACTTTCAATGTTGTTATTACCATTCCATTCTTTATAGCGTTTAATATCATGTCTATTTCAATTTCATATTGGCCGTCCTTTAATCCGAGTTCTATGAATTTATCCCTTTTAATAGCTCTGTACCCACACAGCACGTCTTCAAATTTCCTCCCGGTAAATAAATTTATTATCTTTGCTGCGGCAATATTTGAAATTCTTCTAACGAATGGCGATTTTTTTAAATCTCGTTCGCCTATAATGAAATCTGAGTATCTCATAGCCTTCAGAAATTTTGGTATATCTGATGGGTCATGTTGCAAATCTGCATCCATCAGTATAATCCATTCTCCATGTGATTTTTCAACGCCGCGGACACACGCATAGGTTTTACCACGATTTTTTTCATACGTTACGATTTTTACATTTTTGTACTCCTTGAGTTTCTCAAGTATTACATCTTTTGTCTTATCCGAAGAGCCATCATTTACGGCAACTATTTCAAACTTAAAGCCATTTATCTTTGATATTTCCTTTTCTATTTTATCTATTAGATGTCCTACATGTTTTTCTTCATCTTTTGCTGGAATTACAATTGAAACATTCATATTTTAAGTATTTTCCTAAAATTTATAAAGTGATTTGATGTTTGAATATTTAATTTCCATATTTTTGAAGTACGGATACATGGGAGCATTCCTCTCGGGTTTCTTCAGTACATTCACGATTTTTATACCATCACCTACGTTCATGGTTGTTATGCTACTTGCTCCAGTATTAAATCCGTTCATTCTTGGTGTTCTTGGCGGACTTGGAGCTTCCATAGGTGAGATGATAGGCTATTATTTTGGATACGGAGGTGGTGAGCTCGTTGACCGCTCTGGAAAAATTAGAAAGAGATTACTCAAGATGACCGAGAAATATCACCCTATATTAATTATATTCTTTTTTGCCGCCACACCAGTAATCCCATTTGATACTATTGGAATGTTCTTTGGGTCTATAAATTATGATAGCAAGAAATTTTTTGCCGCCACGACAATTGGAAAAATTGTTAAGTACCTCATAATTGCATACAGCTCAAAATACGGATTTGAAATAATTAAATACTATATAGCAGGATTTTAGATTTATTTATTCGTTCCATTTTTTAATGAGTTTCTTAATATCCTTGTCATCTGAGGTTAGCTTTAAATTTCCTTCCTTAATGCTTTTTACAATGTCATCTTTGAAAATTGATGTGACTTTTCCTATATTTCCGCGAAAGTGAGCATCGCTTCCTCCAGTTCCATTCATTTCATATTTCTTTGCAAGTTTTATTGCAAATAAATTTCCTTCTGGGCTCACGCCACCATTTATAACTTCTATGGCATCAAATTTCTTTATCAATTTTTCCATGTCTGGGAATCCATAAAAGAAAGAGCTGTAATATGGATGGGCAAGAACAGATGCTCCCCCATTCTTTTTAACCCTCTCTAAAAATTTGTACAAATCATCATAATGCGGAATTTTTTTAAGTCCATAAACCAATACATGCCCTATCTCGGTTGTAACTTCTACACCCGGAAAAGTTTTCATGTTAAACTCTGCAACAATTTTTTCCTCAAGCGAAAATCCGCCGAGCGTATCATGGTCAGTTATTATTATCCCGTCCAATCCTATTGATTTTGCGTGACTTATCATTTCCCTAACTGTATTCATTCCATCTGAAAATGTTGAATGGCAGTGTATTTCGAATTTCATGGTAAAAATTGTTTAGAAATACTTAAAAATCAATACTCCCAGTATGGCGGGTATGATTTTCTATTTATGGAGTACATTAAGAATGCAGTTACACTTTTCATCAAATATTTTAATGGGTTTTGATTGTTTGCTCTCCGCGCAGAAGTTTTGGCTATTGCATTTATCCTCTTAAATCTTGATACTCTGGAAACCCTATAAGTTAAATCTGTATCTTCTACCGTTATGAGATTTTCATTGAACCCACCGACTTTTTCAAACACATCTCTCCTAAATATGAAACAACTTCCTATGGTTGCCCCTTTCCCAACTTTATTTGACAGGTCTATAACTTTTTTGTAAAAGTTGTATCCAAATTTTATAGAATATTTCTTTGGGTCGTAAACATCTATCTTTGGAACGGCTCCTCCCAAATTGTACTTTTTGAATTCTTTCCACACATTTTTCAAGAAGTCTTTCCCAACTCGTACATCAGCATCTGCAAACACAAAAATTTCTCCCTTTGCAACTTTGGCACCGCAATTTCGTGCATTGGATATTCCAACACCATTTTGATGAACGACCTTTCCATATTTTTTAGAAATATACTCCGTTTGGTCCTTTGAAAGTCCATCAACAATTATTAACTCGTAATCTTTGAAAGATTGATTTTTGAAGGATTGTAGGCATCCTTCTATGTAATCTTCTTCGTTCTTTGCAGGAACTATGACTGAAAATTTTACCATTTTTCAACCTCATATATCATGATTTATAGATAAATTATTCTTTCAATCATTATTTAAATTTTCCATATTAGTCAAATGACGAATTAAATAAAAAATTAAAGAAGGTGAAAGAGCAAGATGAGCGGTGCAAAGAGTAGTGACACCATGCTCATGAGCTTTATCAAAATATTTAAGCTCGGACCGCTCGTGTCTTTGAATGGATCTCCAACTGTATCGCCCACTATGGCAGCTTTGTGAGCTGAGCTCCCCTTTCCTCCGAGATGGCCTGATTCTATATATTTCTTTGCATTGTCCCAAGCTCCACCTGCTGTTGCCATGAATACAGCAAGCAAAAATCCAGATGTTGTTGCTCCTATGAGCATTCCTCCAAGAGCTTCGGGACCAAGTACAAACCCAACTGCCAGAGGTGTCAATATGGCTATTAATCCAGGCACTATCATTTCTTTTAATGCGTGATTAGTTGATATTTCGACACAGCTTTCGTAGTCAGGTTTGGCTTTCCCTTTTAGTATTCCCTTTATCGTTTTGAACTGTCTTCTAACCTCTTCTGCCATCTTCTCTGCAGTTCGTCCAACAGCTTTCATGGTCATAGATGAAAATATGAATGGAAGCATTGCACCCAAAAACAGACCGGACAGTACGAGAGGATTTGACACTGCCAATTTCGATGCTGTCAACTTCGTTGCTTGCATATATGCAGATATTAACGCTAATGCTGTCAATGCTGCTGAGCCTATGGCAAATCCTTTACCCACTGCAGCAGTTGTATTTCCAAGAGCATCCAAAGCATCCGTTCTCTTTCTTGTGCTTTTTGATAGTCCTGACATTTCTGCTATACCGCCAGCGTTGTCAGCTATTGGGCCATATGCATCCGTTGAAAGCGTTATTCCAAGCGTGGATAGCATTCCAACGGCGGCTATTGCGATACCGTACAATCCAGAGAAATGATACGCCAATAATATTGCCGATACTATTGTTATAACCGGAATGGCTGTAGATTTCATTCCAACCGATAATCCAGAAATTATGTTAGTTGCTGCTCCTGTCCTGCTTGATTCTGCTATGAACTTTGTGTCTGAATAACTTTCGGACGTGTAATATTCTGTTGCATAACCAATTATTATTCCCGCAAATATACCGGATGCTATGGCAAGAAAGATGCTTAATCCATTTGGTATAAATCTCGATACATAGTATGTTGAGAGCAATATAAGTATTCCTGCAGACAATGTTCCCTTTCTCAATGCCCACAACAGATTTGACATTTTAACTTCTTCCTTTGCTCTCACAAAAAACATTCCTATTAAGGACGACAGTATTCCAAGTCCCGCAATTTCAAGAGGTAATATGACACCAATTTTTCCAATTGAAATATAACCTATTGCCATAGCCGCAATTATACTTCCTACATAAGATTCGAATAGGTCTGCTCCCATTCCAGCTACATCACCCACGTTGTCACCAACATTGTCTGCTATGACTGCTGGATTTCTCGGGTCATCCTCTGGAATACCAGCTTCAATTTTTCCAACTAAGTCTGCCCCAACATCAGCACCTTTGGTGTATATTCCTCCACCTACTCTGGCAAACAATGCAATTGAACTTGCACCAAATCCAAATCCAACTATCATGTCAAGAGCTCTGACCATTCCCACGCTTCTGTTGAGCACAAGGAAGACCAAACTCAATCCAAGAAGTCCCAGCCCGACCACGGTCATTCCCATGACGGACCCTGATGAAAATGCGATCTTTAATGCTTTGTTTAAACTCTTTTCAGCTGCTTCGGATGTTCTTGCATTGGAAGTCGTTGCGATTTCCATCCCAAAATATCCAGCTGAGGCAGATAAAGTTGCACCCACTATGAACGCACCTGCCGACCACCAACTTATAGAAAATCCCAATATTGCAGCCACAACGATTACAAATATGGACAAAAATTTATACTCCGATCTCAAATATGCTTGAGCTCCGTTCTTAATTGCATGATTTATCTCTTTAACTTTCTTTTTCTTTATAGAAATTCTTGAAACTTTGTACGCAACAAAGCTCGAATAAATCAAAGCCAATAACGCCGAAACAATTGCAAATGTCATGTAAAATTCCATTTTTCAATCCCCCTCTTTAATTTTCAATTTCTGCCCAACAAACAGAAAAATAGGCGATAAAAAAAAGTCATACTAAGTATGACTTAACTTTAAATTTTTCTTAGAAAACTTTTTATACTTTTAAATTTTCCAGAAATTAGTAAAATTATAAATATTTGATTTAAATGCCCCCGCCGGGATTTGAACCCGGGGCACAGCCTCCGCAGGGCTGTATTCTATCCAAGCTAAACTACGAGGGCATTTCGGATATTTTTTGAAGTTTTCAAAATATAAAATTTAAATGAATTTGAAAAGATTTAAAAACATTTGTGTGAAATAAAAATACTGTAAGTTGCTTATTAATTAAATTGGTGGTGAAAGAAATGACATTAAAATGTACATCATGTAATACTGTCCTTACATCGGAAGATGATTTTGTCATAATAAAATGTCCGATTTGCGGAACAGAAATTGTCAGATGCAAGGATTGTAGAAGAGATAGTATTCCTTACAAATGTCCAAAGTGTGGATTTGAAGGACCATAAATTTAATAGAAATACTTAAATTCTAGGAGGAATGAATATGGGAAAAGTTGCAATGAAATTAGAAGTAACAACTGAAGGGCCGCATGTTGATATGGAGAAGCTGAAGACCGAAGTTGAAAATGCAGTTCATCCAGAGTCAATAGAGGTTAAAGAGATAGGATTTGGACTTAAATCTTTAATAATTCTCATTACGGTCGAGGACAAAGGCGGAGCTCCAGATATAATTGAAAATAAATTAAAATCTATAGACGGAGTTTCTGGCGTAAATTCTCTTGACATAACGTTAATTTGAGCAAGCTCTAAAATAATAAAAATATGCACGTTAAATTAATTATGTGAGATAATGGGAGTTAAACTTACGGACATTTTAGAGTCCGAAGAAATTTCTATGAATCAGTTGTCAAACAAAATAATAGCAATTGATGCATTCAATACAATTTATCAATTTCTATCGTCTATAAGGCAATACGACGGAACCCCTCTCATGGATTCAAAGGGGAGAATAACATCTCATCTTTCCGGACTTTTTTACAGAACTGCAAAACTTTTAGAGAATAATATAAAGCCCGTATTTGTTTTCGATGGAAAGCATCCATCATTTAAGAAATCAGAGGAGAATCGACGCAGGGAGGTTCGCGAGGAGGCAAAGGAGGAGTGGTCCAGAGCTCTTAATGAGCACGATTATGAAAGTGCCAAAAAGTATGCTCAGGCATCGTCAGTCATAACCACTGAAATAATAGAACAAAGCAAGGAGATATTGGATGCCATGGGAATTCCAATAGTTCAAGCTCCATCTGAAGCCGAGGCTCAAGCTGCAGTTATGGCAAAAAATGGCATATGCTATGCTTCTGCATCTCAAGATTTCGATTCTCTCCTGTTTGGAGCACCTATATTACTAAGGAATATATCGATTACGGGAAAGAGAAAGATATTCGGGCGTGGATATGTTCAGGTAAATCCTGAAAAGATCGAACTTCAAACGAATTTAGAAAAGCTCGGAATAGACAGAGACAAGTTGATAATAGTCGGGATTTTAATAGGGACGGATTTTGACCCGGGTGGGATAAAAGGAATAGGGCCGAAGAAAGCTCTTTCCATTGTAAAGAAGCATGATAGTATGGATGATATATTTAAGGAGGTCGGCTGGGAGTTCGAAACTCCATACACCACCATATTTGAATTTTTCAAGAACCCTCCATATATTGAGCCTGGGGAGCTCAATTTCAGAAATCCTGATGATGATAAAGTTAAAGAAATTTTGTGCGATAAATATGAATTCTCGGAAGATAGAGTAGAAAAAACTTTGAATGAGATTAAGAAAAATAGAAATTCATCATTGAGTAAATGGTTTTAAATCAAAGAAAAAATAAAAAATGAATAAATTTACTTTCTCAATGTTATCTCTATCGTTGAAACGTTAATCTTTTCTTTGTTTTCCGTCTCAAGTTGGTCTGTTCCAATCTCTATTTTGTCAAATTTTATATCTGGAATGAATTTGTTTTTGATAATCTGTGATACGTCGACTGCCTTGCTTATGGATTTTCCTCTTGCCTTTACGACAATTTCTTCTCTTCCTTCGCTAAATTGTGTTATTGCAGCCAAAACGTACGCCATACTTGGTTTTTTCCCAACATATATTGTGTTGTCATTTTTATTTTCCTCTGTCATTTTCTGCACCTCCTTATAACTATAAAATATGGAATAAGAAACTTTTTAAATGTTG
>CAYYKR010000024.1:0-11189 GCA_964469235.1 uncultured archaeon
TCCAAGAACACAAAAGAGTTCTTTTCCAAACTTTCTCAACTCCCTTCTTTCAACGGAAGGGAGCTCTCTGGAGCCTGCCGTCCTAGCCTGGCTAGACTATGACCCCACATTACGCAGTAATTTATTTTATAACATTATATTTAAATAAATTATAATTCTCACAACTTCTTTTTTATGGATATGTATATCAGAGCTCCGATTCCAAGGCCTATTAAAATTAATCTTACCAATCTTCCGACGTCGCTCCAATATCTCAATGATGAATAAATTAGAAGGAGGATACCGCCACCAAGTATTCCATATGAAATGGTCTTGTTAGCTATGTACAAGCTCAATATCATTGAAATTATTGAAATAATCGATAGTATTATAAATGAATTAAAATTATGCTTGTCCAATTTTTCTTTGTATCCTTTGTAGCAGTCATCGTATTTCTTGTAATAACCCGCTTCATTATAATTTGTACCATTTGTAACATTTTCTTTTGTGATATTCATCTCCGGCATATATTTATCACATGGATTTTTTGGCGCTTCATAGAATGTATATACAGCGTATGCAAAAAATATTACATATAGCAAAGCTATTCCAAGAGATATCCACTTCATGACTATAATTAATTGTGAACATATAAAAGATTGAGCATGCGATATCTTTAGGAAGTTTTCTGCATGACATGTAATATGCAACAGAACAAATCAGATAAAATCGATAGTATTGATAAATTTATAGATGAGCTCGCTAAATACATGAACAAAGATATGATACCTTCGGTCAAACATATAGAAAATAAGTATGGTTATTATATATGTCTGAAAAATGAAGCATTTCCGGATACAAATTTTTTGATTTCTGTGTATAAATTTGATGGAAGTGGGATTAAGGTTGTTTCAAGAAATAAATACAAAAACTTAATTGAGAATTTCCTTAAAGAATATAAAATTCACAAATTTTCAATAGATAATTATGAGGGTTGCTTTGAAATTAATATAAATTTAGATTTATAGTTCTTTCTACAATTTTATGATTTTTAAAATTTTGCGGTAACTCTTATTGGTGGTAAAATGGATGGGTGCATATTTTGCAAGATAGTTTCTGGGGAGATACCGAGCATAAAGATTTATGAAACTGATAAATCAATTGCAATTCTTGACATAAATCCTGCTAACTACGGTCACACGCTTGTAATCTCAAAAAAACATTTTGATAATATTTATAGCATAGACGATGATGTGCTTACAGATATGATTCTCGTTGCAAAGAAAATGGCGAAGAGAATGAAAGAAAGATTGGGATGTCTCGGTGTAAACATAATTATGAACAACGAAAAGATTGCAGGTCAGATAATTCCTCACGCTCATATACATGTAATCCCACGATATGAAGACGATAAAGTAATAATTACTTATTCGAAGAAAGAAGTCAACAAGGAAAAGTTTCAAGAAATAGCTGATATTATGTCCAAGGAAGATGAACCCGAAAAAGAATTTTCCGAGCCTGAAAATAAATCAGATTCTGGGCATAAGAAGAAGGAACACATTGAAGATGATTGGTTTTTGAGATGATAAGTCATGATAATAAAAGAGTCCGACCTGAAAAAATTTAATGATGGACTGCTGAGTTATGTCTACTTCTTTTCAAGTCCATCCGTAAGGGATATTAAGAAAAATTCCATGGTAAAAGCAAATGCCAGATACAAAGGTGATGTAATAGAAAAAATAATGAATTTGAACCCAGACGAATTCTTATTCATGAAGGGTTCAATTCTACCAAGGGCTAAAGATAAAAATGGAAATTTGTACCAAATAAAATCAGATGAGTTTGATAAAAAGTACAAAGAGTTTAAAATCAAAATACCGAGAACATTTAAAGAGGCTCAAAATAGCAAATCAAATCCACAAAATTTAATATTGTCAGAGATAAAAAATAAGAAACAGCATGACGTTTATCGTGGATACGGATGGAGGCCGGAATCAGACAGAACCTTTAGATTGATACCACTGAATATGATATTTAGAGGTTTGGTAGAGCTCTATTTCTTCACTCCGGAGATATACTCTAACAATGAAAGTGCTGAGAAATTGTATTATTACCTCTCGAAAAAATTTGGTGATAGCGATTATAAGATACACTCCGAAGATTATGGAAGAAATGCCATAGTTTATGTGCCATCATTATCCAAGAATCAATTGTATAAATTTAAAATAGAAAACATTCCACTGACTAAGGACAATGAAAAAGATAATAAAAAATATTTACGTTGGACAGATACAAAAATATCAAACCATAATTGCGATTACACAAATTATTTCTCTTTGAGAGAGAAATATAGAAATGGAATAATTATTTGGTGCAATCATGGAGTTGCTGGATTCAATTTTCTTAAATGGAAATCTCAAAAAGGAGAATACAATTACAATCCCAAAACCAATTTATCTGACAAGATTTATTCAAACATTTTCATCATTCCAAATGAAAACGATATGAAATTTTACGATAATTTAAATAAAGTGATAATTTATGATGGGATAAAAAATAGGCCTCTTACGATTGCAGAAAAGGAGGCTCTTTTGTGGGTGTATACATTCAAAAATAAAGATTCGTTTGTTCACAAAAAAGGAGAGATTCCTCTGTCTTCATATATTATAAAAATAGAAAAAAAGAAGTGATTACTTCCTGTTCTTTAACTTTGCCTGCGCTGCTGCTAATCTTGCTATTGGAACTCTAAATGGTGAACAAGACACATAGTTCAATCCAATTATATGGCAAAATTCTATGGACGACGGATTTCCACCGTGCTCACCACATATTCCAACTTCAAGTTTTTGATTTACCTTTCTTCCATTTTCTGTTGCCATCTTCATAAGTTGCCCAACACCATCACGGTCGAGTACTGCAAATGGATTTTCTTTCAATATCTTCTTGTCTATGTAGTATCCGAGGAATTTTGCTTCTGCATCGTCCCGAGAATATCCAAATGTCATTTGTGTCAAATCGTTTGTTCCAAATGAGTAAAAGTCTGCATACTTTGCAATTTCACTCGATGTCAACGCAGCCCTTGGAATTTCTATCATAGTTCCAATCATATAATGTATATCTGAGTCGTTTTCTTCCAAAACTTTCTTTGCAACTTTGTCTACGATATCACGAGCTATTTTTAGTTCATTTACATGTCCAACCAAAGGTATCATTATTTCTGGTTTCACATCGTATCCATCATTCTTTGTATGCACTGCTGCCTCCATTATTGCACGGGTTTGCATTTCGATTATTTCAGGATATAAAATTCCAAGTCTACATCCCCTCAATCCTAACATTGGATTTGCTTCATGGAGCTCATTGACTCTTTCAAGAAGTTCTTCAACCTCTTTTATTTTTTCTTCACTTTCGTTTTTCTCTTTCATCAATGCTAATTTTACCATGAGGTCTTCTCTCTTTGGCAAAAATTCATGCAATGGAGGGTCAATCAATCTTATTATGACTGGAAGGCCATTCATAGCTTTGAATATTCCAACGAAATCTTCCCTCTGCATTGGAAGGAGAAGGTCGAGATATTTCTTTCGTTCTTCCGTTGTCTTTGACATTATCATTTTCTGAACGGTCGGCAATCTTTCTGGGGCAAAGAACATATGCTCTGTTCTGCAAAGTCCAATTCCTTCCGCGCCGAGCTCAACTGCTTTTGCTGCATCTTTTGGAGTGTCGGCATTTGCTCTTACACCTAAATTTCTTATGTCATCCGCCCACGACAAGAGCGTTTTTAATTCTTCGGATAGCTCTGCATCTATCGTTGGGACGTGTCCCTTGTATACATTTCCCGTGGACCCGTCTATCGTTATTTCATCTCCTTCATAAAGTTCATTATCTTCAATCTTGATATGGTCTTCAATGATTGATATGCGCTCACAACCTGCTACACAAGATTTTCCCATACCGCGTGCAACGACTGCCGCATGTGATGTCATACCTCCATGAACTGTTAATATTCCTTTGGATGCAATCATTCCATGAATATCTTCTGGAGTTGTTTCATTTCTTACCAAGATTACATCTTCTCCCTTATCATTTAATTTAACTGCTTCGTCTGGGTCAAAAACTATTTTACCAGATGCTACACCGGGAGAAGCTCCAAGTCCTTTTGCTATTGGAGTTCCCTTGTAATTTGGATCCAATCTTTTGTGAAGCAATTGATTCAAATCATCTGGATTTACTCTGAATATTGCTTCTTCTTTCGATATAAGACCTTCCTTAAACATATCAACTGCAATCTTTACAGCAGCAGCGGCAGTTCTCTTTGCAGTTCTCGTTTGAAGCATATACAGTTTTCCTTTTTCAACTGTAAATTCCATATCCTGGACATCTCTGTAATGCTTCTCCAACGTTTCGAAAACTTTTATGAGTTGATTGTAAACTTCTGGAATTTCATTTTTTAAATCTGAAATTTTCTTTGGTGTTCTTATTCCTGCCACAACATCTTCTCCTTGGGCATTGAACAAAAATTCGCCGTAGTATTCCTTTTCTCCTGTCGCTGGGTTTCTCGTGAACGCAACACCCGTTCCTGAATCTGATCCCATGTTACCAAATACCATAGATTGAATATTTACAGCAGTTCCGAGGTCGTTTGGTATTTTGTTTGCCTTTCTATATACTATAGCTCTCGGATTGTCCCAAGATTTAAAGACCGCATCGACAGCCATTTTTAACTGCTCGTATGGATCTTGAGGAAACTCTTTTTTAGTTTCTGTCTTTATGAGCTCTTTATACTTTTCTATTACATCTTTCCAATCATCTGCCGTAAGATCAGTGTCGCTCTTAACGTTCTTTTCTTTTTTCTTTTCTGTTAGAATTTTCTCGAACTTATCGTGCGGCACACCCATAACGACATTTCCAAACATTTGTATCAATCTTCTGTAAGAATCGTAAGCAAATCTTTCGTCTCCGGTCTGCTTTTGAAGACCTTTAACCGAGACATCGTTCAAACCCAAATTGAGAATTGTGTCCATCATGCCGGGCATTGATATCGGAGCTCCAGACCTAACGGATACGAGTAATGGATTTTCAGAGTCGCCGAATTTCTTTCCTGTCTTTTTCTCGAGTTCCTTCATGTGTTCTAGAACACCATCCCACAAACCGTCCGGATATTTTCCATTTTTTGTGAAGTATCTGCAAACTTCTGTGGTTATGGTAAATCCACTTGGGACGGGTAATCCAATTCTTGTCATTTCAGCAAGACTTGCACCCTTTCCACCCAAAATGGGTTTCATATCTTTACTTCCTTCTTCAAATGAATAGATATATTTCATTTCCTCACCTCATTTTTATTAAGATTAAGATCTTTCAATCTGTCAGATTTTGCAATCTGTCAAATAGTATTAACAAAAATGTTTTTAAATTTGAGTTGAAAATTCAACTTGATAAGTTTTATAAACTTTACATTTTTATCATTTCTTATGAGTAATAAAACTTTAGGCAAAATAAGTTTACGTAATATGTTTTTAGATTTGAAAGATGATATAAAATATAATTTAAAAAATGTAAATATATCAAAGCTTTCTGGGTGGTATTCTTATGTAGTTTATGGAAATTGGTCCATCAAATTAAATGTTGAAAAGGAATTCAAATATGAAAACTCTATTGTAAATTCATACAATTCGCATCTTTTTTATGTTAAAAACGGCGAAATAGTTCATATAACTGATATATATGCAGCTATGATCGATGAGGAGAAGTCACTCTATGTTTTTACAGGTGCATACACAAAAGATGGATACCGTAAAAATGGACTCTTTAAGAGTGCCAGAGAGAATCTTGAAAGCGCTTTTATTGATTTTTTTGAAAAGAATAAGAGCTCATTGGATATATCAAAACTTGTTTTTGACGCAATTCTTGTAAATGACGATACAAAGAAATTTTTAGAGAAGTGGTTTTTGAATAGAGGGTATAAATATGATGAAAAACATTCATTAGAAAAAGAGCTAATAAAGGTCGTGAGATAAATGAAAGATAAAATTTTTGATGTATTAAACAAATACGATGTGAGAGATTGGAATTTATTCGGGGGTTCATACTTTAATGATTGTGGTCTCAATTTAATAGAGTATAATTTTAAGCGAGACGCACCGAAAAATTTCTAAGAGAGTATTTTCTTAAAAGAGGATACGAAGCAGATGGAAAGAAGGTTAAAAAGATGTTCAAATCTTTATCTTCTTCAGAGAATCCAACTTTTCAATGTCGCTGAATCTTTTGACAATACTTTGAAATATTTTGTAATCTCTCATCTCTATGAATGTTACCGCAGCTCCGTTCCTTCCCTGCCTTGCCGTTCTTCCTATTCTATGAATATACGTTTCTACATCATTCGGGCAATCATAGTTTACGACCATGTCTATGTCATCAACTTGTATTCCCCTCGACGCAACATCTGTTGCAACAAGGATTCTCAATTTTCCATTTGTAAATCTTTCAAGAGTTTCCTCTCTTTTCTTTTGTGTCATATCCCCGTTTATATAAAATGAATTAATTCTTCTGTTGTGGAGTTTTTGAGATATATATCTTGTAGACGATTTTGTTGCACAGAATACAAGTATTTTTCCATCTTGGTTCCTTATGAAATCTAAAAAGTCTTTCATCTTCTCTCTTGGCTTTGTGTCCACATAATACTGCTTTAGGCATTCGGATGTCTTCTTTACTTTTGACTCTATTTTCTTTACATTCCGCCCGACAATTCTTTCTATTTCACTGTTAAATGTTGCACTAACATATATTTTCTGATGATTTCCAAGCTCCTTCATTATTGTTTTTACATCATCCCTAAATCCCATTTCAAGCATTTTGTCAAACTCATCTAAAACAAATATGTTTGTATGCGAAAGGTTCAGATATCCTCTTCTCATCATATCCATGATTCTTCCAGGGGTTCCAATAACTATTTGTGATTTTTGAAGCTGCTTTATTTGTTTATTCATGGGAACACCACCATAAACTATGGCAGCATATTTGCTGGAAATCTTTTTGAATTCTCTAAAAATTTGCTTTGCGAGCTCTCTCGTTGGAGCTAAAATTAGGCACTGATTTTTCTTTTCAAGTTTTTCAATAATTGGAATTAGAAACGCGAATGTTTTTCCAGAACCTGTTTCAGATTTTATTATAACATCTTTTCCTTCTCTTATTTCTGGAATAGATAAATTCTGTATGTCGGTAAATTTACTAATTCCTATATCTTTTAATTTTCTCTTAATGTCGTCGTCTATATGAATTGATTTTTTTTCTTTTGCATTTTGCATTTTATCACCTTTTCTAAATGTTGAGAGCTCTCTCTGTAATGCAATTTTATGTACTTAATAATTCTACTGAATTATCAGTGTTCGATGCATACAAAATTCAAGTATATGTACCTGAGCTCCTATAAAGAACCCAAGTCAGAATTAGGTTCTTTATTTCATTTTTTATTCTAATAGTTAATGGAAAGATATTTAAAGGGAAAATTACAAATATTCCTCTTCATTTGTTAATTTGTCAACCCATTTTGCTATGAGTATTCCAAGGACAAATCCAACCATCGTTCCTCCTATCAATACCATCCATTCATAAAGTCCGAGTGGAACGGTCTTGAAATATGTGGATAACGGAGTGTATATTATTATCAACTGTAATATCACGGAAATTGCCAGTGAATACATCAAAAATTTATTACTTAACCAATCTTTCCATGACGATAATTTCTCGTCATATCTTATAACAGCTATTCTAACGAATTCGTATAGTATGAACTCTGTGAACAGTACAGTTCTCGCTTTATCTATTCCAAGAGGAAGAACGATTAGGAAAGTTGCCAGTATGACTATGGATTTCTTTATTCCAATTCCTCCTATGAGAAGTGCCAACTTTTTATTTATTATTCCTTCTTTCTTGCTCTTTGGTTTTCTCTTCATAATGTCTGGCCTTGGCGGATCGATAGAAAGTGCAAGTGCTGGCAGGCCGTCTGTGATTAAATTTATCCAAAGTATTTGAACAGGATAAAGTGATATGAAAGGCATCAATATCGTTGCTATTAAGACAACTGAAACTTCTGCAACATTGCATGTTAGTAGATAATCAACAAATTTTCTTATATTGTCAAATATTCTTCTTCCCTCCTTAACGGCGTTTCTTATGGTTGCAAAATTATCGTCAAGAAGTATTATATCACTTGCTTCTTTTGCAACTTCAGTACCACGAACACCCATGGATATTCCAACATTTGCCTTCTTCAATGCAAGTGAATCATTAACACCGTCTCCTGTCATCGCTACAACATGCCCGTCATTTTGAAGAATTTTTAATATTCTCAACTTATGAAACGGGGTTGTTCTTGCAAATATATTTGTGCCGTTTCTTAATCTCTCGCGTAGTTCATCATCACTCATTTTGTCGAGCTCGCTTCCAACTATTACGTCTTTGGAAAGTATACCAACATCTTTTCCTATTGTTTTAGCTGTGAGAGGATTATCCCCGGTTATCATTATGGTTCTTATTCCAGCCGAATGGCATTCTTTTATCGATTCTTTTGCCTCCGGTCTTGGCAAATCTATCAACATTACAAGACCCACGAAAATTAAATTTTTGTCCAATGGTTTTGAATAATCTTTATATGCCAGCCCAAGAACTCTGTAACCTTGCATTGCGAGACTTTTGTTTTTATTTAAAATCTGATTTTTAATTTTATTGCTCATTTTCAAAGTTTTGTTTCCATAAAGATATTTTGTTGATTTGGATACAATAACTTCCGGAGCTCCTTTTACCAACACGACTTTCTTGTCAAATTTATACACCGTTGCCATGAATTTCTTTTCCGATGTGAACGGAATTTCGTCAAGGCGCTTTTTTTCATCGCTTATGAATTTCGATGAAAATTGTTTCAATGCAATATCTGTTTCATCGCCAGACCAATCTATTTTATCTTTTTTGTATATCTTCTTGGCATCATTGCAATAGTAGCAGCATTTAGTTGCGATGTCATTTGCTTTCTTACTTTTTTTCAGGTACCAGAAATCTTTAACCTTCATTTTTCCTTCCGTCAATGTACCTGTTTTATCGGTGCATATTACATCAACTGAACCGACGGATTCTGTTATGGCCAATCTCCTGACGAGTGCATTTTTCTTTACCATTTCTTTTGCTCCAAGCGATAGTGCAATTGTTATGACCGCGGGCAAATCTTCTGGTATTGCCGCAACTGCCAATGAAACGGCAATGAGAGCAGCTTCAATTATGCCAAATTTATGAAAACTTATGGCAAATGTTAGAACTATCACCACTGAGGTAAATCCAACTATCTTTTTGGTAAACTTTTTCATATGACTTTGGAAGGGTGTTTCTTCTTCCTTTATTTCTTGCATCTTTAGTGCAATTTCACCTATCTTTGTTTTCATTCCGGTTGATATGACTCTTGCCATGGCTTTTCCGGTGTAAATTCCGCACCCAGAGTAAACTCTATCATTAATTTTTTTCTTTACAGACTTTGATTCTCCTGTGAGAACAGATTCATCAACCTCTACCGACCCGTCTATTAGGATAGCATCAGCAGGCACTATATTTCCACTCTCTATGATTATAATATCTCCTGGAACAATCTCAGTTGAATCAATTTCCTGCTCTTTTCCATCGCGTAAAACTTTTGCCCTTGGAGTTGCCATTTTTCTAAGAGCTTCGACAGCACGCTCTGCTTTATAATCCTGAATAAATCCTGCTATTCCGGACGCGAGAACTATTATCAAAATCAGTATGCTGTCAAAATAATTTTCGTGTTTGAAATAACTCACAAAAAATGATAGCAATGCTGCTGCTATAAGCAATAATATTATTGGAGATGTGAATTGAGATATAAACATTTTTATTGGACTTTCTTTTTTCTTCTGTTGTATTTCATTCTTTCCATATTCTTTCAATCTTTTTTCAGCTTCTTTGCTGCTGAGTCCACTTAATTTCTTCATATCATCTTCCTCAATTCATTGAATTTTTCCATTTTGATAATAAATATGAAAATGTTATCGGCAGTATCAGCACAAATAATATGCTGGATGCTACTATTATGGAATATAACTCTGAGCTAACGAGTCCGCTCTCAAATAGCATTTTTATTATAATTATGCTGGTGCTGAATCTTACCGAGAGTCCTATTGCCAAGAGTGTTGATTCTTTGAAGTTCAATCTCTTGTATGAAATTATATAAGTTGCTATGGACTTTGATATGAACGCGACCAATACAACAAGCAAAATTAATGCCGGATACGATGCCAGGTATTTCATGTTCATTGTAGAGCCAACCCATATGAAAAACATTGGAGCGAAAAATCCGTACGATATAGTTTTAATCTCACTTTCTATGAGTTTCAATCTTTTCTTCGGTATGAAATTTTTCATTCCCATACCGGCCAATACAGCAGCCATTGCGGAAGCTTCCGCATATTCTCCAATTCCAAGGAATAGAAAAAAGACAGCTGTGACTAATAGGAAGAGCGTTTCTATATTTTTGAACCTGAATTTTTCCCCTTCATTTTTCAAGTTCATTAAAATTGCAGTGAGAGCAAACAGCAGGAACAATGACCCAACTATAATGCCAATATCAACTTGGGTTTCAACTTTTGTGCCTATGAGTATGACAGCAAGAATTAATGTAAAAATTTCCACAATGTCGTCAAAAGTTCCTATTCCAATTATCATCTGGCCAACTTTTGTGTTTACCGCCTTGAATTCATCAAGTATTGGGATTAAAATTGCCTCTCCAACGGTTGCAAACGACAGGCCAACGAGAAATGCAATTATCCAAGATGTATCAAAAATATATTTTATGAGAAGCATTCCAAAAATCCCAGCAAATATAACAACAAAGAATGTTGCAAATATTATGAATCCCTCTTTCTTTTTGAATTCATTCAAGTCTATTTCAAACCCTATGATAAACAGGAGAAAGTACATCCCAAGTTCAGATAAGAAAACGAATGCTTGCGATGATGTGGTGCTCTTTACTGGATTGTAAATTGAAAGGCATGTACCAAACAGAAGTGCTGCAAAAATCCACGGTATCTTAATTTTTTCAAGGAGCTTACCAACTAAAAATGTAAAGATGAATGCCACACTTAGAAACAAAAATATGTTCATCATAACTAATTATATGAGCTCGAAAAGATTTATATTTAATCGATTATTTTTTT
>CAYYKR010000025.1:0-8085 GCA_964469235.1 uncultured archaeon
TCTTTCCCTTCCGGAGATTCTTCTGGCTCTTTTGGAACTTCCTCTTTAGACTCTTTCTTTTCCTCTTGAGATTCTTCTGACTCCTTCGGAACTTCCTCTTTAGACTCTTTCTTTTCCTCATGAAACTCTTCTGGCTCTTCTTTGACCTCTTGAGCTTCTTGAACTTTCTCATGAGCTCCTTCCAACTCCTTTTCAGTCTTCTTCTCAACCTCTTGACTAGAAGGCTTCTCAACAGGTTCCAAATTTTCCTCAGTTTCCTCTTCTAATTTCTCTTCGAGCTTTTTCTCGATTTCGGCCGACTTTTCAGCCTCAACGTCGCCACCTTTAATCTCTTTAGAAATTTCCTTGAGCTCATCTTCTTTTTTCAGCTCTTCCTCTTTCCCCTTCTCGAATTTAGAGGAAATTTTTTTCATGACATCTTTAAGTTTCTTTTTAAATATTCCAAACATTGCACCACCCAAATTTCAAATTCAAATATTCAATTTAATCTGCAACTGCTCTATGAATCACTTCATGCTCATAGAAAGTTTGTTGAGCTCATTTTCGAGCCTCTCCATTTCGTTTTGAATAGAATTTATCTTGTTTACATATTCAAAGTCTGCCCGCCTTAATTTATCTATTCTACTGGCAAGTATCATCTTTGCATGCTTAGCGTCAGTCTCTATCACGACATCGGAACCTATTGATATAAGGAGCTCTTTATCATCAGAAAGACTCGTCTTGACAAACGTTCCGGAACCAATATTAGTCAATATGTTCGAACCCTTCCCGGACGAAAGTATCTCATCAACAGAAGATTCAGTCATAACTATCTCTTGAAGCGTTTTGCTCAATTCATTCCTCTCTTTGAGATAAGCATCGAGCTCCTGCTTCAACATTTCTTGCCTCATATATTTTTCTTCAAACTCTTTTTGAACATTCATAAAATCACCATATAGATTTAAATGCTAGAAATTTAAATGTTTGAAAATGCTTCGTCTATCATTGATAGTTCAGGGCCGGTTGTCTGCTCGGACACTGCAATAAAATTATCATTACCCATGAGACATGCTCCAATAAATGGAGAACCAAAATTTGCAGTTCCTATACCAACTTTTACACCAAGAGCTTTTTGTATAATTTTCATTTCATCTTCGGTAGAGCTTGGATGAACTATACAAGAATTGTTATTACACATTGCCGCAGAACCAACGATATCAAGTCCGGCAACTGTAGAAACATGGCACTTAAAACCAAAAAAGTTCTCTAATTCAATTTTATGTCTTTCCAACAAGGGAGACAGCACACACCCTTTATCATTTAGCAATATGAGATTCCCAAGAGCAGTATATCTTGATTCAAGAACATAAACAGAAAATTTTTCTTTTAGAAAATTGAGCTCACGCTCTTCAATTATCTCTGGTACCACAATTTTATCAGAATTTCCAGCTGAAAATAATCCCACCAAATCCGTCCCAGAAATTGTCGTGCCTATAACTTTTATTTTAAATTTATCCTCAATTTTTTTCTTGTAAACTCCAGAACCAATAAGGGCATATTTGTTTGTAGCAAATCCATACATACCCAGATTTGGGTCTCCATTAAAATTCATAGTAAAAAAATTCATTTTATCCCCATTCCCACCAATTTAAAATATAAAGGACATAAAGTAAAAACTACTCATTAGATTTTGAATCGCTTTCAGATTTCTCTTCAGATTTTTGTTCTTCAGAACTTGGTGCATTCTCAGGTTTTTCACTGTCAGCCTTTTGCTCTTCAGGCTCGGACTTGCTTTCGGTCGTCGATTCACTCTCAGGTTTTTCAATCTTTTGCTCTTCTACATCACTCTTTTCACTTTCGGCGCTCTGCTCTTCAGGCTTGGGCTTGCTTTCGGTCGTCGATTCACTCTCAGGTTTTTCAACTTTCTTTCCTTCCTCTATCATCTTATCCTCTTTCTGTTTTTCAATTGCCTTTTGACCAAGACGCTCCTCAATTTTCTTTTTTGTCTCTTCCGTAACTTTTGGTGCTTGAACCTTCAAAGATTTGTATTCATGTCCCATAAGTTCAACTGTCGCGATTTTTTTATTTTCACGGGTTTCTATTTCAGTTTTAACTTTAACTCGCCTAGGTATTTTTTTTCTTCCGCGCTGCCAAATGTATTCATTCAAATATTTTCCAATTCTAACTTCATCAGATTTCATATGTCTCAATATAAAAGCTCTTATAACTGAAATAGCAGCATCAGCCCTCTGAGTTCGAGCTCTCTTAAAAGCTTTTCGTAAAGGAATAGTATAAACTCTCTCTGCCATATAAATCAACCTCATATCTTATTTCTTCCACTTCTCCAATGTTTAGTCACTGTTCTTATTCTTCTAGATATAGCTCTTTTTAAACCGTATTTCTTAATATCAGTCCATCGTGGATTTCTTTTCTGCTTTTTTGCAGCAGCTACAAGTTTTATTTTTTCACCAGATTCTTTAATACTAGACATATTCACAACCTCTTTATTTTAAATTCTTTTTTCTTATTTAAGAGCAAAAGTATCTTTTTAAATTGCTCATCCGTTATGACCGTTCTTATTTGCCCAGATTGGTAAAGTTGAATCAAATAGAGCTCAAGTTGCTGAGCAAATTCAGGTTTTACAAATCTTATATTTCCAAGACGCTCATAAGCTTTCTTATCAAGTATCTTTAAAAGTATATTTTTTATTTCTTTTTTCATTTCATCTTCTTCGCTTCTAATGGAATTTTGAGACTGCATTCGTTCAAGCATTCTCCTTTTGATTTCATCTTCCTCGCTCATGATACCAACTCCTTGGCAACAGAATCAAGAAATTTCTGACCTTCCGGAGTTATAATTCTTCCTAGTTTACCCTTTTCATTCTTTGAAACCAATTTTTCCTCTTCGAGCTTTTGAAGAAGATAGCGTATAATCTTTCCACCAGATTTCTTGAAATGACTTGGTTGATGCCCAAGATTTTTTCGACCACCATAGTAAGATCTCATCTTATTGAGACCTATGGGACCGTTAAGGTATACAAGTCTAAGAAGGCTTGCAGCCCTCAAATACCACCAGTCTTTCTGTTGTGGAGGTCTTTCAACATGAGCTCCTGTCTTCACGTATTTTGCCCACTCTGGCATCTCTAAATTTTTCATCTTCTTTAGTTTATCAGCTAACAATTTTACGAATTCAGTTTGATTTACATCTCTTACCGTTACCATTTTATCACTATTTTAATCTTTAACAAAAATATTTAAATGTTCTTTTTGGTCTGTTTATTTTTTGCAGCACCCAACTTTTTATTTGTCTTATAAGGATACCTCATAACTTTCCCACAATTGAGGCATTTAACCTCGACCGTTTTTGTTTTGGGATTTAGCCGCACAGTTGAATTCACGCCAGGAATCAAATAGCTGTAGCAATATTTACAATATCTTCTTTTTAAATCTTTTGGTATGCGGACATTGTACCTCATAGATATTTTTCGGGCTATCTCAACGTATCTGTTTGCAAAATTATATTTCTTTCTAACGGCCGCCTTTTGAGCTTCTGTGAATAAAATCTTTATCCTTTCAAGAGCTATGTCTGTAACCCATTTTGGCCTATGAGCTCCGCGCCGCTTCTTAGTATTCTCCGACTTTTTAGCCATAATAGAAAATGGTGTAAAATTTTAAATTGTATATAAATCTCAAATTCACAACGTCATCTTTTTAAACATTTAGAAAAATTTATTTCATGTCAAAGATATTTATAGGAATTTGCGGAAACATCGGCGCTGGAAAAACGACATTGTCAAATTTTTTGTCTCGCGGTGATGGAGCTCTGTCAAAATTTGGAACTGTAAAAGTATTTAGAGAAGACGTTGCAAAGAATCCATATCTTGCTCTGTTCTATGAAAACCCAAAGAGATGGTCATTTGAATCTCAAATATCATTCTTAAGCCAAAGACTTATACAAAGGGAAATGTTGGAAAAATTTGATGGGGTGGCAATAAGTGACCGAACCATTTACGAAGATGGATATATATTTGCAGAAAGCCTTCATGACCAAAAATTATTGAGCGACCTTGGATTTGAAAATTACAACTTTTGGTTCAACTTCGTGGTGAACAAATTTAAAAAACCTAATTTGCTTGTCTATCTTAGAATAAATGACATAAATGTTCTCTTGGATAGAATAAAATCTAGGGGAAGGGAATTTGAAAAGAGCATAAAGTATGACTATTTGAACGGTCTGAATAAAAAATATGAAAATTGGATAAAATCATGGAAAGGAAAGAAATTAATAGTAAATGCCGAAATTAATATGAGATACGACAAGGAATATTTAAGAAGAATAGAAAATCAAATATTAGAAAAAATAAAAGAGTGAATTGCTTTTTTATTGCTTTACTTTCTTGCTGCTTCGAGAATATAATTTAAAAAGTTCTCTTCTGGCAGAGCTCCTTCGAATTCAACTTTATCGTTTATAACGATTTTTGGAACTGCCATGACATTGTATTTCATTGCCCACTCTCTGTACTCCATAGCTTCTATCATTGAAGCATCTATAAGTTCATTCTCCATAGAAAACTTATGTGCCATTGAAACAGCTCTTGGGCAGTATGGACATGTTGGCGTTACAAAAACTATAATTTTTAACTCCTTGTCAATTTCCTTGAGTTTCTTTTTTGTCTCCTCTGACAAATCGTTAGCACCCTTTGAACAATTTTTAATGTCGTCTATAAGTGATATGAATTCATACCCGGAAGGTATTCCGTAAAATCTCATTCTATATCCAAGGTCAGGTGCTATTGCGATACATGGAGCATGTTCAACACCGTATTTCTTTGCAAGCTCTTTATTTTCATCGAAAACGAGCTTCTCATAAATTATCTTATCAGACAACTTTGTCAAATCCGTAAGGAGCTCATCTATTTGTTTCTTGTAAGCATCTTTATCGCTGGAAAAGTAAATAACTTTCACAGGTCGTACCATTTCTTTATCAAACATTTTTTTCAATTCTACTTTATCTTCATCTCTTATCAAACTCATTCAATCGCCTCTTTTTCTTATAGCTCTCAAAAATTTATTGAAAATTTTCTTAATCCCGGATTCACTTTTTGGCTTTTCTTCCAATTTTGCATCTTCAGTGCTTACTGCTGACTGACCATTTTCCTCCAATTTTGAAACTCCCGTGTCTGTTGGCTCTTCTATATTTCCTTCCAATTTATTCATAATCTCTCTCTCATTTATTCCCGATGCTTCAGATATAGCTTTTACTAGCTTCCTTTCGCTCGGAGTTCCAACGAAACCAATTTTATCTTGAATTGCAGGTCCCGAAATTATTATTGTGGGTGTTGCCATCACATTAAATTTCTTGAATCTCTGATATCCATGTTGTGACCCTGATGATGTCTCAACAGCTTTAACTATGTCCGGAATTCTTTTTTCAATTGACTTTGCTAATCTTACTGCACTCGGACAATGCGGGCATGTTGGACTTGTGAATACTTCTATTTTTACTCTCATCGAATCACTCAATTATTAAGAAGCAAATCTTTAAATAGTTTTTGCATAAATTATGCAAAAACTTAAATTTAATCGGCGTTTTCTATATATTTCAAAACATCCATAATATCATCCGTATTGACAACAACATCCGGAGAATCTCCCAAATCACTCTTTGGATTTATAGCTATTCCAAATCCACACTCCTTCATAACCTTGGTATCATTTACGTTATCGCCTATGTAAACAACTTCTTTCAAGTCCAAATTCCTTTCGGAGCATATCTTTTTGACGGCATTCAATTTGTTATCAAAGTCAAAAATCGTAGCTTCAACGCTAGAAACTTTATCACCATCTAAAATTAATTTGTTTATGAATATGTAATCAAAGTAATCCTTTATGTCTTTCAATACCGTGTCGAAATAAATGTCCAAGCCGCCAGAAACAACTGCAAGAATAAATCCATTTTCCTTTAAAATTTTCAAAAGCTTCTCAATATTTTTTATCGGGGTTCTTTTTTGTATAACTTTGCTTATATCATTAACAGTAATTCCACGCTCTTTCCATAGAGAAACGTCTCTCTTTACCCATTCCAAGATATCAATTTGATTTTCATCAAACATTTTTTTATTTTTATTTCTCTCGTTTATTGTTCCAAATTCCTTATGTAACGTCTCCCAACCGGATTCACCTGGAAGAATTGTTCCATCTATATCAAATACAACCATTTTATACTTGCTTCTTATTTTTTCCATAGGTTCCTCTTTCATATTAACACCTTAACAATATCTTAAAAATTTCTCTTCCAAATAGAGCCTTTGTCTCCATCCTCTATTTTGAATCCAGCTTCCATCACATCTTCTCTTATTTTATCCGAGAGTTCAAAAATCTTTTTTTCTCTTAAATCATCTCTTATAGAACATAAAATATTCATAAGTTTTTCAGATGAGTTATCACTTTCGGAAATCTTTTCATACTTCCAGAAAATATTTAGGATTTTTCCAAATTCCATAAATTGGTCAAATATCATTCTCAAAAGACCCCCGTAAACATTTTCATGTTCATCTAAGAATTTATTAATATCCTTGGACATCTCAAACATAGTTGCTATGGCTCCAGCCGTATTAAAATCATCATCCATATAAGCGATGAATTTCTTTTTGTACTCAACTATTTTGTTCATCATATCAATTTCTTCATCGCTTTCCCTTCCGAGCTCATCACTTTTAATCATCAACGTTCTAACCCTCTCAAGCAAATTGTACAATCTACTGAGTTTCTCTTGAGATTCCTTGACAGAATCTTCTGAAAAATCTATTTCACCTCTATAATGAGTCGACAATAAAAATAGACGGAGAGTTTCCGGGTCATATTTTTTGAGTATTTCTCTTATAGTAAAGAAATTTCCAAGTGATTTGGACATTTTCTCTTTGTTTATCGTGACAAATCCATTATGCATCCAATAGTTTACAAATTTCTTTCCTGAATAAGCTTCACTTTGTGCAATTTCATTTTCATGATGGGGAAATATTAAATCTCTTCCGCCGCCATGAATATCAAATGTTTCACCAAGATATTTCATAGACATAACAGAACATTCAATGTGCCATCCCGGCCTTCCTTCTCCCCAAGGTGATTCCCATCTTGGTTCTCCAGGTTTAGATTTTTTCCACAGGGCAAAATCTCTCGGGTCCTTTTTTCCGAGATCCATATCTTGTTCGCTTCCTTTCATCTCATCCGGATTCAAATTAGACAATTTTCCATAGTTGGAAAACTTAGAAACATCATAATAAACATTTCCGTTTGACTCGTAAGCATAACCCTTGTCCATGAGAACTTTTATAAAATTTATTATTTCACTAATATGTTGAGAAACCTTTGGATGCACCGTTGCTCTTTTTATTCCAAGTGCATCAAAATCTTTTAGAGCTTCGTCGATAAATCTTTTTGACAATTTTAATGGATCTTCTCCAATTTCATTTGCCCTATTTATTATCTTGTCATCAACATCTGTAAAATTTTCAACATAAATCACACTGTATCCAGTATACTCTAAATATCTTCTAATAACATCAAATGCAACATAAGAACGGGCATGACCTATGTGACAAAAATCGTAAGTCGTTGGGCCACACACATACATTCTAACTACTCCGGGCTCCAAGGGTTTAAATTCTTCCTTCTTTCTGGTCATAGTATTGTATACCTTAAGCATCAAAACACCATTTATAATTAAGTCAAAAACAATAAAAATATAAATTAACTCCAATTATTTCATTTTTATTTCATTTTTTTAGAATCTTGTCCAAAACATTTCTTGATACTTTTCTAACATTAAAATATCCATCCATCAAAATTTCGTCATTTTTTGTAGCAGCAAAATATATCTTCGCTGCTATGTTGTTTTTATTATCAATTTTTCTATAAAATTCAATTTCATTATCTAAATTTCTTTCATTCGAAAATCCGATATAATTAAACAACGCATCCCTCAAAATGAATATTTCAGAGTCATCAACAGGTTTATCATCGTAAAAATCTGAAGATACTGCTCCAACCATTAAGGAAGATAGCGCAGGGAGATAAATTTTAGTAGGGCCGAGATTTATATCATTTT
>CAYYKR010000025.1:8185-10833 GCA_964469235.1 uncultured archaeon
GATTTATATCATTTTTATAGTATGACTCAGCTATTTCATTAAGAAAATCTAAAACACTGGTGATATTGTTATGATTTATTTTGTTTTCATTTGAAATCAATTTTTCAGGACTTGAATAATCATTTCCATCGGAAACTATGATAATGTCTCTGAGTCCATCACCGCTTTTTATTCCATTATTTAAAATCTTGAGCTTATCATCATATTTTTCAATTCCCTTGAAATTTACTTTTTCCGGGTTTTTAATTTCGTCTGAGGAAAAAATTTTATACAATGAATATAGAAGCATCCCGGGAACAATGTCTCGCTCTTTGTGTATAGGATTATCGTCACCTATCAATTCATTGAATCTCTGTGCGAGCTCTTTGGTGATTTCCATTGAATAAATTTCATCGCGCATATTTTCACCTTTCATAATCAAAAATAGAAGAAAAATTATAAAAAGAATTATTCTCTATGAGTTCTGTAATAGTCTTCAATTGATCTCCAAATGATTTCTCCGTCAGTCATCTTAGTCCATTTTTTTGTCGCAGTCATTGCCGGCGGAGTCATTGGATAATTAATGTCCTTCTTCTCAATTTCTCCATTTGAATGAAATATTATTGCTGGAACTTCTTCTCCATTTATCAAATCTTTTAGATATTCTGTTTTTACTGCAACTACGTCTCGTCCAAATCCCTCACTGTCAAATGGTTTGTATTCACCAAGTTTTTTTGGACTAAGACTCACATACAATGTTCCAATGACATCAATTCCATTCGTTCGTGGATCTATGTTAATTTCGGAAAATCTCTTTTCAATAGTCTCATTTCCAGATGCTTTATTTATATGGACTATTTTCCCCCCTTCCGGCAATTCATTATCTATAAGATATATTTTTCCTTTATACCTATATTTCTTTGCACTTCCCAAAATTTTATTTTCTAAATCTTTCTTCTGTTGTTCTCCTAATGACTTTATTTTTTTAGGAACATATATTTTTCCATCCTTGTAAAATGCTATCTCCTCTATGCCTTCCCGTACCATAGTCTTTTCTGGATTGTAAATTTCACCATGTTTTCCAAGACCGGATCCTATTGTAAAATGCAAAGGATAACTAGGAGCTCCTTCATCTCTGAGGAGGAGCAAAGCATATTGATCTGTTGGGTCGTCTGGATTTCCAACAACTTGGAGCAATCCTCCCGCTGGCCATCTATATTTAGATGTTATATCTCTAAGTTTGCCATAATCATTTTCATTGTGTTCTAAGAAATTTTTCCAATAATCAAATTTTTTTGAAATTGTTCCAAATTCAAAATTATCATTTTCAAGTTGTCTCCTTCCGTCTTTTGTATTTATTGTCTCGTGATTTTTTGGGACAAAAATTTCGAGACTATGTATGTTATTGTCACTATAAAAAAATACATGCGCCCTTACTTTCGTTATTTCAAAATCTGCCATTCAAATCACCCCAATTTTGTAGTTAATTTCAGTTAATTTTAATTAGTAGAAAAATATTTAAACTTTACCAATGATAAGTGACAACTTGAGAAGGTGTTGGAACCGTAGGTTCTAAAAATGAAACCTCCTTCCCAGAAAAGCCTTTTTGAAAAAATAGAAGGAAAAAATTATAAAAAGAATTACTTTTTGTGAGTTCTGAAATAGCCGTCAATTGTTTTCAAAATAATTTCTACATCAGTTTCTCCAGTCTTCCATTGCACCGAAGTCCTCGCCACTGGAGTCATTGAAAAATTAGTATATTTCTCTTCGACTTTTCCATCTGAATGAAATATTATTACTGGAACTTTTCTTCCATCTGCCAAATCTTTTAGATGTATTTTTTCCACTGCAACTATGTCTCGTTCCAATCCCCCACTATCGAATGGTTTGTATTTTTTAATATCTTCTGGATCAAAATTCACCCACAATTCTCCAACAATATAGATTTCATTCTTTAGTGGGTCTATGCTAATTTCAGGAACTTCCATTTTACTAAATCCCCGCCAAAGATGATCAGTTATACTAACTGGTTTTTCTCCTCTCGATAATTTACTATTTATAAGTTCTATTTTTCCCGTGTATCCATATCTCTGAGCATTCTTTAAAATTTTATTTTCTAGATCTCTCTTTAAATTTTTATTTCCTGAATATCTCTCATCCATATCCGGATTTCCTAATTTCGATATTATATCGGGAACATATATTTTTCTATCATTGTCATTGTAAAACGCTATATTCTCTATACCTTTCCTTTTCATAGTCATTTCTGGATTGAAAACATCACCCAGCTTTCCAAGACCAGAAGCTATTGTAATGTATCCAGGATAAACACTATCTCTTTTATCCAAAATAAACAAAGCATATGTATCCCCAACAACTTGAAGCAATCCTCCCGCTGGCCATCCGTATGTATCATAAATTAATTTTCCATAATTAATTTTAGTTTCCAAGAATTCTTTCAAATCATCAATTGAAGTTTCCCTATCCTTAAAACTATATTTTTCAAATCGTTCCCGTCCTTCTTCTGTATTTATTATATTATAATCTGGAATTAAAATGTCAAGTCTATATATATTATCATTTTTATTAAAAAATATATTCGCTTTTACTGTAATTATTTCAAAATCTGCCATTCAAATCACCCCAATTTTGTAGTTAATTTCAGTTAA
>CAYYKR010000026.1:0-6075 GCA_964469235.1 uncultured archaeon
TTTTTATATTTGTATGTTCTACCAATTTATTTTTAGATATGACATATAAAGAAGTTGTTTTTTTATTTTTTGAAAATAATTTAAAATAGAACTTTGGAACATAATGTTGATTTTTATATCTAGCCATAATAGATTATATATTACAGATTTACTATAAATATTTTGTTATAGTATCGAATCAAACAATTTGTCTAAACCTTTTCTACCGATAAGTTGGACACCATTTCTACTTGCAAGTTCAAGAGCCCCTTTTGTAAAATTTCCCGTTGTGATTACCATTGCTTTATCACAATCATAATATTTCACGGCAGCAACAACCTCTTGCACTGCTTTATTTCCTACATTGCCTGAATATCTTTTTGTTTGAATTGCTGTCGAAATTCCATCTTTTTCTATAATTAAGTCAGCACCTTGATCTCCGGTTTTTTTCGTTACTGTTACTTTATATCCTGCTTTCCTAAATAATTTACCAATTAATTTTTCAAATTCAAAACCACTAAGATGATCAATTTTATCGACACTAATGCGATTATTTGGATCTCTTGATAATTTATCTTCAAACTCTTTTGCTTTGAGTAATTTATATTCTGATATGAGTTCTTGTTTCAATTCATCACGATCATAGTCAATATTTTTTCTATTCAAAAATTCACAAAATTGTTCAAGAATATAGTCATAATCTTCTTCATCTTCAAAATTGGTATTTTCTTCATCTTCAAAATTATAATCTTCTTCATCTTCAAATTTGGTATTTGGGTATAATTTTATCAAAAGTTTGGCAAGGTTTTTTGCTGATTTTCTATGTAGTTTTGAAATCTCATTATTAAACAATTTAAAGTTCTCTTCTTTTTCATTTTGTTCAAGGATAAATACTGAGTCATCATCTGTTAAACTTAAATTTAGTTTATGATTAATCAGGTTTGTCAAATCAGTAACGTGTTCTGATTTTTGTTCGTCAGTAAAATATCTTTTATTAAATTTCTTAAGAATGGTATCTCTCAATTTTTTTTCAGTTTTGAATAAAAATGCTTCATATTTATTTGCAAATTCGTTAATTTGTTTCTTTTCCATGGATTTTTTCACGGATTTTGAGTTATTTAATAAATTTAATAAAATAGGCACGCCTATAATACTCGCCCAGAAAAGAAACCAACTAGAATTCCAAATTCCTAGAATTAATCCAAGAATAAATCCTCCCAACAGCGGTCCACCTATAGTAATATTTCTTTCACGTTCAGAGAGTAGGGTTCCTTTATTATGAAATGCATAAGCATTTCTTTTCCTCTTAGATTCGAATTTTTCCCCCAGAAAAATAACGCTTTTCATAATATAGAAAATTAGTAAACAATTATTTAAATCTTTCTTTTTCAGACCCTCATAAAAACTAAATTCTAGCTATTGCGAATATAAAAGAGCAAATGACCAAAATCCCCACTTTCAACATATAGGTTCTATTCGGTCGATATTTATATGAACCTAAGAAATTTGACGAAATAAAAAGCTAATCTCCAATCTCTAAAATTTTATCTTTGGATTTTTTACCATGCACTATTTTTACATTTTTGCCGAGCTCTTTTCTAATCAATTTAATGAGCTCATTATTTGCCTTCCCATTTTCAGGTCTGCTTTTTAAATAAATATTCCACACATTCCCTTTGACTATCTCTCGTTTTTTGGAATTTGGATGAACACGAACTTTAATTATCATTTTTATACCCAATTTAAATTTTTGATAAAATCTCGAACTTCTTCATTTGCTCTTTTTTCTACTTCATCAAACATATACCTCCTATATGTTTCGTTCAAACATGAAGTCATAAATCCACCTTTTGGCAAATTCGCTGTAAAATCTATTTTATAGTCCACTTGAACATTTCCATGATTTGAATTTGTTAAAAACTCTCCATTAATTTTTACAGAATATGATATATATGAGAAGGTATCCAATTCTTTCTTCCACTCAAAAACATACTTGAACATTGTTCTTGGTCCAGATGTTAAAAATGTATCATTCTTGACCTGAGCTCCCATACCTTCCAACCTCTTTTTTATATCAGCTATGTATAAAACGGGCATATCCACATCCTTTGTTAGTGAGTTTTCTGCAATTGTTCTATTTATCTCCATTATTCGACACCCAACTCTTCTCTACATTCCTTACACAACCACATACCATTAACTTCTTTTAAGTCATCTGAATAATTTCCACATCTCTCACATTGACCAAACATGGTTTCATCTTTATATATCGGCCCTGATTTCATCTTTAACGCTTCGAGAAGATTTTTATACAACTCTGGCTCAACTTGGAGTATATCCATTGTAGATACCATGCCGACTATTCTCCCATTTTTCTTAACAAGTACTCGTTCAATATGCTTTTCAATCATTAATCGGGCAGCGTCTTCAATTGTCTTTTTCTCAGAGATTGTTATGAGATTTTTTGTCATTATATTTTTTGCCTTCTCACCCTTCTTATCAACTACATATCCGTTTATTATATCCGTGTCTGTTATTATACCAAGAACCTTATCTTCGTGGTCATCTTTAACCAAGACAGAACCTATGTGTTGTGATTTTAAAATTCTTGCAATATCTTTTATATTTGTTTCAGGGGAGACGTATATTAAATCGGTTTTCATAATGTTTTTTATTAAAGCTTCATATTTCATAATCCACACCAATAATTATTTGTTTTAATACTTAAAATATTTGAAAACTCATGGATGAAGGATTTAAACATAAAAAATAATTAAAATTATGAAAACTTATAGAAAGGGATATATAGCTGAAAATCAACTAGTTCATATTTTATACGACAGGGGCTGGGCAGTTTTAAGAGCTCCGCGCTCGGGAAGAATTTCAATTCCATCCCCAGACATAGTTGCAATGAAGAGAGGAAGGATACTTATAATAGAAGTGAAATCCCGCAATGCAGGCTTTCAAATGCGAAAAGAGCAGATAGATGAAATGGAGGAGTATATAACTCGTTCTGGCGGAGAAGGATATGTTGCAATTAAAATCCCGAGAGTTGGATGGAAATTCTTGAAGTTCAGCGACGTCGCTGATAATAATGGTAATGTTGGAAAGAAGTTTCTCGAAGAAAAATTTTTGGAATTAGATGAGATAATTGATTGATTACACATTTCTTATTTTAGCATTTACAAATTCTTTTACTGCGTCGGCAAATTTCTGGAGCTCTTCTATAGAGTACGGCTCAATTTCAATATTTGCGAGAGTGCTTTTGTTGTCAAACTGCTGTATGTAGTAATTTTTTGCACCCTTTATTAATTTTGCAATCCCAATGAAATCATCAAGCTTCAACTTTGGATATGCTGTCGTCCTAAACTCATAATCCAATCCGCTATTCATTATGATATTTATACTTTCTTTTATGAGATTAACATCAAATTTAGTATTTGCAATTTCTTCATATCTTTCGAGTGGGGCCTTGACATCCATTGCTACATAATCAATCAGTTTGCTTTCTATCAGATACTTTAACATGTTTGGATTTGTACCATTTGAATCAAGCTTCACGAGAAATCCCATACTTTTAACTTTTTTTATAAAATCAGGAAGGTCTTTTTGGAGTGTGGGCTCGCCCCCTGTTATTTCCACTGCATCTATGAGTCCTTTCCTCTTTTCAAGATAATTAAATATATAATCTTCTGAGTAGAGTTGGACATTTTTTATTTTCTCCGGAAGAACGAGCTCAGAATTGTGGCAGTATGGACACCTAAAATTACACCCAACTGTAAAAACTATTGAGCATATTTTTCCAGGATAATCTATCAAGCTTTCTTTTTGAAATCCACCTATAAGCATTTTATCACCATAAAAATAAAAGGGAAATTAGTCCCGCGAAATTTTAACGGGAATAGATTCATCAAACATCTTCCTCTGTTTAAACTCTTCCTGCTTTCCTGCGTTCCACTGTTCAATTGGTCTTAAATATCCAACTACCCTTGAATACACTTCACACTTTGTTTTTATTCCCTCAGCTTCGCACTTCGGGCAATATTCATGTTCTCCAAATATATATCCATGAATCGGGCATATACTAAATGTTGGTGTTATTGTGAAGTAAGGTAATTGGAAGTTGCTGCATATTTTTCTTACAAGATGCCTTACAGCTTCTCCCGTCGGTTTCTTTTCCCCAAGAAACACATGAAGAACAGTTCCACCAGTGTATTTTGTTTGAAGTCCATCCTGCAACTCGAGAGCTTCGAATATATCTGTTGTGAAGTTTACTGGAAGCAAACTTGAGTTTGTATAATATGGTTCTGCTCCTTTGTTTGCTTCTTCATTGTTTGCAACGATTATATCTGGGAACAACTTTCTATCAATCCTTGCAAGTCTGTAGGACGTTCCTTCTGCTGGTGTTGCTTCCAAGTTAAATATGTGGCCGGTTTCTTCTTGGAAGTCAGCTAATTTGTTTCTCATGAATTCAAGTACTTTTTCTCCAAATTCTTTTCCTTCCTTCTGCCCCAAATTCTTTCCAAGTAGATTCAACGCAGCTTCATTAAGTCCGACCAAACCTATTGTCGAAAAGTGATTTTCCCAATAAGCTCCGTATGCGGCTTTTATATTTCTCAAATAATATTTTGAGTAAGGATATAGACCACCGTCTGTAAGTTTTTCAAGCGTCTTTCTTTTTATCTCCAAACTCTCTTTGGCGAGTTCCATAAGTTTCTCAAGTTTTTCAAAAAATTCCTTTTCATCTTTCGATAAATATCCAAGTCTCGGCATGTTTATCGTTACCACACCAATACTTCCAGTTAGAGGATTTGCTCCAAACAATCCTCCCCCACGTTTTTTCAACTCTCTGTTATCTAATCTTAAATGGCAACACATTGACCTTACGTCGTCAGGATTCATATCACTGTTTACAAAATTTGCGAAATATGGAATTCCATACTTTGCTGTCATTTCCCATATTGGATTGTATCTTTCATCATCCCAGTTAAACTCTTTTGTTATGTTGTAAGTTGGTATTGGAAATGTGAAAACTTTTCCTCCTGCATCTCCTTCTGTCATAATTTCTGCAAATGCTCTGTTGAATATATTCATCTCCTCCTGAAATTCACCGTAAGTCTCTTTTTGCTCTTTTCCACCAATTATAACATGTTCGTTTTTCATGAAGTTTGGAACCTCTACATCAAGTGTTATGTTTGTAAATGGTGTTTGGAATCCAACTCTCGTTGGAACATTTATATTGTATATGAATTCCTGTATCGCCTGTTTTACCTCCTTATAGGTAAGATGATCATATCGTATGAAAGGAGCTAAGTACGTATCGAAATTTGAAAATGCTTGAGCTCCTGCAGCCTCACCTTGAAGAGTGTAGAAGAAATTTACAACCTGTCCAAGGGCAGACCTTAGATGCTTTGCAGGCTTCGATTCAGTCTTTCCTCTAACACCTCTGAATCCAACTTGGAGAAGGTCTTTTAGGTCCCAACCCACACAGTATGCACCTAAAATTCCTAAATCGTGTATATGAAATTCTCCATTTAGATGAGCACTTTTTATCTCAGATGGATAAATTTTGTTCAACCAATACTGAGATGTCACAATTGATGATATGTGAAAATTTAATCCCTGCAAAGAAAACGTCATGTTTGCATTTTCTTTTATTCTCCAATCATCTAATTTTAGATACTTATCAATTATATCAACATTAGACAAAAGGTCTGAGAAATTTCTTATATCTTCATGCTGTTTTCTATAGAGTATGTACGCTTTGGAAGTTTTATAATGTCCGTTTTCCACGAGAACTTTTTCAACAATATCTTGAACTTGTTCTACAGTTGGAATCTCTCCGTCTTTTATTTTTTTCTTTAAAATTTCTACAGCTTCATCTGAAAGCTTTTTAGCAGTTTTAAAATCCTTTCCACCAACAGAACGCGCAGCTTTCCATATAGCATTTGTAATTTTTTCTTGGTCAAATCTTACAACTCTTCCATCCCTTTTCTTAATTTTCTCTATCTCCATTCTAACCCCCTCGTAGTAATCTTAGCACAACATATACACATATTTTTGGATTGAAACACAATATATTGTATATGACATAAA
>CAYYKR010000026.1:6175-10736 GCA_964469235.1 uncultured archaeon
GATATATTCATTAGAATATTATTGATATTTTGACGAATAAAAGTTAGCCATTTGGTAAATTTATAACAATTTTATACGCGGTCGCATTTTTGTCCTTTATTAAATTATTTAAATATACATATTAAGAAAAATGAAGGAGGTGTTTAAATGTACGTAGTTGCATCTAAAATAAAGGAAATTGTTAAAAAGGAAAATATGAACATGGCTTCTAGTTTTGCAGATGCTCTTTCAACAAAAGTTGAAGAAATCGTAAAAGAAGCAGTTAAAAGAGCTCAGGGCAACGGAAGAAAGACAGTTAGAGACATAGATTTATAAATTATTTATTTTTTTATTATTTTGAAAGCTTTTAATAAATACTTTAATTATAAAGAATTATGTGGTGGGTATGGAGCAAGAGATATTTCGCCTTATGATTGCCGATGTTATATCTTCAGATAAGCCTTGGGAGGAAATAAAGAAATGGCGAAAGGCATTTAAGATAAAAGGAAAGGACATTGCCGAAAACATAAAGGTATCTCCATCAGTAATAAGTGATTATGAATCTGGTAGAAGAAAATCGCCGGGTATAAACATGGTAAAGAGAATTCTCATGTCCATAATAAAACTTTCAAATATAACAAATTCTTATGTTAGCGATGTCAAAGACGTGGAAATTTCTTTTGAAGAGTTTGCAAAGAAAATAAATGGAAGTATATCAGTTTATCCAAGTGATAAAGTTGCTCATGGGCTCGTTACATTAAATGAGAAGAATATAGGAACTCTTGGGGATTGTAAAGGTTTGTGCATAGTTTCCCCATTTGAAGATTCTATATTAATTTTATCGTCGATTGGATTTAGACCAAGTTTCTTTGTTGTTAATTCTGTTAGTCCAATAGAAAAGGTAATAGCAAAGAAGTTTGGATTTGGAATAATAATTTCTGATGTAAATAAAATTAAAGAGTAATTTATATGCGGTTGCATTTTTGTCCTTACTTGTTGTCCTCTAAACTTTTTTCGCATGGGCTACTCTTCAGTTTTCCATTTATGAAATCTTCTACAGCTTCCTTAACTGTTCCATGAGCTCCGGTAGCCGGTGTGATATTATAATCATTAAAAAATTCAATTGCACGTGTTCCCATGCCGCCAGATATTATTACCTGAGCTCCTAATTTCTTTATGAATTCTGGAACCTGCCCGGGCATATGTGAAATGTAAACATTTTTCTCAGAATGGAAATTTTTGATTTTACCATTTTCAACTTCAACTAATACATAGAAGGGGCATCTTCCAAAATGCCCGGAAACTCTTGAATTTATATCTTCTCCTTCTGACGCAACTGCTATTATCATAATTTAATTCTGCTGCTAAAGTTTAAATTAATAAAGAGATTCAATCATCGCTGCAAAGAATATTAAAACCTCCGATATTGATAAAACTTCTAGTGAGTCCAGAATAATTTTTTTCATTTCATCTGTTTTATGCTTCTCTCTGATTATGCTAACAGATATTATTCCCCCAGCGAAAGAGGCGAGAAAGTAAGCAACTATTTCAGGAATTCCATGAAGTGATATTGAAAGTAGAGAGGTCGTCAACCCAACAAAATATGAATATATCAACCCATGTGATGCCATGAGTTTTTCAATTTCAATTGAGGAGAACACCCCTATAACAGATGCATTCCAAGCTATTATGAATACACTTGCTGCTCCGGACAGAGTTGAGAGTATGAATATAAGAAGCAGGATCTTTGTATTGTTTAAAAATATTGTTCTGAAAAGAGCTCCGTTTATATAATTTCCAGTTGCCCCATTCCTTATGTTTTTTATTGTGTTTATCTGCAGCGAGAAGACGTTGTCCTTGCTCAATATGTTATAAGATGGAAAGAATGTGTAGACTATCGTGGTTGCAAGTATTATCCCAATGAAAAAATACACATAGACGTTTAAGAGCTTTGAATACTCTATGAATGGTATTTTTCCAGATTTTTCAATATCTATTTCTTCTTCCTTCTCTTCAAGTATGAACATGGATTGAAATAGGGGAACAAACATTATTGTTATAAATGCAATGGCCAATATTGAAGTTTCATTTGGGAACAGTGCATGGGCTATGAATATTGAAATTATTGTATATATCATGGATATTAGAAATATCTCAAGTGGGTGCCTCTCTGCTTTCTTCGGCCCAACGAGGATTTCAAGTACCATAATATCTTATTGTCACCGAGATTTATATTTATGAATTTTGACTTTTAAATAAATGAGATATGAATATCAATAATCGTTCTATAACACCGGGCAAGTAACACTCATAACATTTATATAGTTTAAATTCATTTTCTATTAGATATTATATATTATAACTTAGGATTATGGTCATCAACTCATCAATCACAAAATTTGAATGACAGTGAAACGGCTTATTCTAAGTTATAATCAAAGAGGTGTTATAAATGGCAAAGTTGGCACAAAGTTTTGCTAAATATTTGATAAATGCCACATTATCAGCAAAAGGTGTGGTTGAAAAGCCAGATATAGTTGGTGCTATATTTGGTCAAACTGAAGGTCTTTTGGGCTCGGATTTGGATTTAAGGGAGCTCCAGAGAACCGGAAGAATAGGAAGAATAGAGGTTACAGTAAAGAACGAGAATGGTTCGACGAGGGCAAATATAGTAATACCATCGAGTTTGGATACGTCGGAAACATGCTTAATAGCAGCATCCTTAGAGGCAATAGAAAAGGTTGGCCCGTGCGATGCTGACATAAAAGTCGTCAGTGTTGAAGATGTTCGCTCTCAAAAGAGGAAATTTGTTGTAGAGAGGGCAAAAGAGCTCATGAAGACTTTGACAGAGGATATAATACCAAACTCACAGGAGATAACCGAACAGATAAGACAGTCAATAAGAACAGCTGAAATAAGCAGATACAAGGGATTGAGTTGCGGTCCCGATGCTTTGAAATCTGAGGACCTGGTAATTGTTGAAGGGCGTGCCGATGTTTTGAATTTGCTCAAATACGGCGTGAAGAACACAATAGCAATTGAAGGCTCTAAGATTCCAGAGGCAATAGCAGAGCTCTCAAAATCAAAAACAACAACAGCATTCTTAGATGGAGACCGTGGAGGAGAACTTGACCTTAAAAAACTTCTCGAAATTGCGGATATAGATTACGTTACAAGAGCTCCATATGGAAAGGAAGTTGAAGATTTGACAAAGAAGGAAATTTTCAAGGCTCTTAGAGACAAGATACCAGCAGATATAGTCATGGACGAATACAACATAAAGAGACACACAACACAAAAGCCAGTTCAAAACAACCATCAAAGCCGTTTTGATAACCATCAAAATAACAACAACGAAAACAAGAAATTATTTGCAAAGCTACTCGAAGAGATTGTCGGCACGCGTGCAGCGTACATAGTGAATGAGAAAGGTCAAACCATGGCAAAAGCTCCATTAAGTGAGCTCCAAAATCTAATGATGAATTACAGCAATATATACGCCATAGTGTTTGATGGCAGGGTCGACCAAGCTATAATAAATTTGTCCAAGCAGAAAAACATAAGGTACATAGTTTGTATGGGATATCAAGAGAGGGTCAGTACGCACGGAATAAAAATTTACACAATGAAAGACCTTGAGCAGCATTAAGGCGACAAACTTGAACGAAAAGAAGATTTTGGGTTTGGCTAAAAAATTTGACAACATAGTCATTCCAAATTTTTCATACCCACCAAATCCAAACTTTTTTTATTTTTCTGGCCATTCTAATCCTGGTGTTCTTGTTTACAACGGAAAATTTAATTTTTACACTACTCAATTTGATTACAGATACAAGGGAAAGATAATAAAGAATTATTATAATTTTGTTTCTTCTCTCAAAAATGTAGGTATAGACATGAGTGGTTGGCCGTTCGGACGGGTTGGGAAAAATATAAGCAACGAGCTCAACCAGCTCAGAGTTTTGAAGACGGAAAAGGAAATTAAGGAGATTAAAAAGAGATGCTCCGACGCCTTGAAAGTTTTCAAAAAAATAAAAAGAAAAATTTACGGGCGCTCTGAAAGGGAAGTTGGTGGCATGTTCATTTATGAATTCTCTAAAATGGGGTATGACCCGTCTTTCGAGCCAATAGTTTCCACTCGTGGAGACGTTCATCATATAAATTCTGATAGAATAATAAGTCAAGATGACACAGTTTTAATGGATTTTGGAGTGTGGAGAGGCTACGCATCTGATAACACCCGAATGATAAACCCTGACCCGAAACTCAGCAGGGTAATTTCCAAAGTTTTTGAATACGCTGAAAGTGCCAAGCCAGGAATGAAAATTTCTGATTTCTGCGAAGGAGCTCGCAAAGTTATGGGAAAATACAATAGATATTTTTATCACGCGCTCGGGCACGGCGTAGGAATTGGCGTGCATGAGCTCCCTAACATTTCTATATACAGCAAGGAGAAATTTGAGGAAGGAATGGTATTTACAATAGAGCCCGGTATATACACCAAAAAGAAATTTATACGCATTGAAGACGTTTTCGTAATGAGAAAAGATGGCATAGAAAAACTGAGTTAATTCAAAGAAAA
>CAYYKR010000027.1:0-10059 GCA_964469235.1 uncultured archaeon
GGTTCTCCAGGTAATGAAGTATTACTATGACTAGAGGTATCACCGGCTAAACCTGTGAAAACATCAGAGATTGCAGGACCAAGACGTTCTTCTCCCATTTTGCTTACAATAGGTACTTTATGTCCTTTATCTTTATTTTTATTATCATCATCATCTGGCATTTTATTCACCTCTCGGTCATTCAATATATATTTGTAGCCCCGCGTATTTAAAATTTTTATATATCATAAATTTGATTTCATTTGACTGTTCTAATATTTCAACTAATAATTCAATTATGTATTGCTCTCGAAATTAATTATTTATATCTTTGAGATAAATTATATTGAATCAGGTCTGAATTATTTATGATGCTGATTAATACAATTGAGATGAAATGTAAAGGTGCTTACCAATGTCAAAACAAAACAAGAAAAATCTAAAGTCGCCTTCTAATAAAATTAAAAAAATAGATAAAAAAAGCAATAAAGAAATTTCTTCGTCGGGGAAAAAATTATTGTCTAATTATAATGTAATTGAAAAATCTCTTTCTGATTTATCCAAAGCTCTCATTGAAAAGTACGATGGAATAATAAAAGCTATTTGGACGTACGGCTCATTTTCTCGTGGAGAGGCAAAACCGAGCTCCGACATTGATGTAATGATAATAATAGACGATGTAACACAAAACGTTAATATAATGAAACAAAATGAGATATATTTATTTTCAAAAATCATTTCTGAGAAATTGCGTAAAGAGAATAAGATAAAAAATGAGATTCATCTTCAACCACCTAAAACATTAACAACTTGGTGGGATTTATTAAGATCTGGAGAACCATGGGTGTTCACTGGTATGCGGGATTCTAAAATAATTTATGACCCATCTGGATTTGTTGAACCAATAAAAAGATTACTTTTGAGAGGTGGGCTTCACGGAACAAAAGAAAAGGGATATGCCCTTTTGAAGAGGGCAAAATCGAGATACGAAGATTTGAAGAAAAAACTTATGAATGATATCATGTCGAAAATTCTATCGTCTATGGTTGAAACAGTTCAAGCAATTTTGATTTATTATGGCGAGCCTCCAGTATATGAAGATGTATTAGTTAAGAAATTGAGAGAAATCTCCAAGAGAAATAAAATTAGTAGCAGGTATGCATTTTATCTAGAAGACATTTACAAAGTCACGAAACTTATAGAAGATGGAGAAATGTCTTCAGTGAGAATAAGTGATATAGACAAATATATTGATAGAGGAATGAAATTTATAGAAGCCATGGAAAAATTGTTTGAAAAACTTGAAATTAAGAAAAAGAAAAAGATAATTGAAACATCTCACGATAAAATGATTAAAATTGCGAAAGATGTTTTGAAATCATTTAATATCAAAGCCAAAAATGATAGAGATGTTGTAAATAAACTTAAGATGCTCGTCAAAAAAGGGTATATAACACCGGTTTACGTTGAATTCATAAAGCACATTTTGGATATGAAAAAGAAACTCGAGAGCGGAAAAATAAAATTCTTGTCAGAAAAGGACATATACGGTTCGAGGGTGTATGTTAAGACGCTTGAATCTTTGTCGGAGATGATCAGAAATGAAAAAAGAAATTGATAAGAAGAAATTTTTAGAAACCGGCAAAATTATAGTTAATGAATTCATCAAGAGTTATGAAAGTTATATAAAATCAATATGGCTGATACCTCCGAAAAAAGGAGAGATAAATATGATATTTTTAATTGACGATACGAAAGAATTTGAAGATGAGAAAATTAATGAAATGAAAATAAAATCTTCTGTTCTATCCAATGAAATTTACAAAAAGTATAAATTATCATTTATAGTTCAATTTAGATTTTTGACAGATTATTGGGAATCGATAAGACAGGGGTCTCCTGTGATATTTTCCGAAATTAGAGATGGGGTTTCTATTTATGACCCTTCCGGATTTTTCACTCCTATAAAAAAATTACTTACACAGGGGCGGATACCAGGGACAAAGGAAGCTATGAAAGAGCTCATTTCTCACTCGCCGGATGAGCTCCTTACATTGAAGAAGAGAATAAAAATTGATATAATTTCTACAATGTACGATATCATAATTGATGTATCTCAGGCAATTTTGATAATGTATGGAGTTTCACCTCCAATTCCAAAGAAGATACCGGAGTATTTAAGGAACCATCTCGTAAAGAAGAATATAATCTCAAATGATGATGTTAAAAAAGTTGAACATGTCATAAAATTTTGGAAAGATTTTGAGCATGGAAAAATAAACATTGATAAAATAAAATCTGAAGAACTTGATAAATTGATATCTGATGTTGAAGATTTTATTGAATATATTGAAGATATTATACAGGAGATTTAATGAAGACCACAAGAGTTGGAGTTGTAACGGGTGTCATTGGAGGCATACTCCAATTGAGTAAAATTGCAGACAAGTTTCCATATCCATTGAATTATGTTGGATACACTGCGATTTTCATAGGAATTTTCATGATAGCATTTGATATTATGCACGGCGGTCTCGAAGATTGAGAACCTTTTAAATCTTTTCTAATAAATAATTGGTAGGTGGTTAAGTGGCTGATACATTTTCATTTAAGAGAGCTCCTGCTGTTTATAAAAATATAAAGGATATAAACCCGGAGAAGGACAGCAGAGTTAGAATTCTTGGAAAGGTTATAAATAAAAAAGACGATATAATGATACTTGATGACGGAACCGGCGTCGCTGAAATCGCACTTATGGACAATTTTGATTTTGCGATAGGGGAAACTGTGCGTGTTTTTTGCAGAGTGCTTCCTCTTGAAGAAGGATATGAGCTCCGTGGCGAAATTGTTCAAAAAGTTGGCGATTTAAATATTGAATATTATAACAAGGCTGTTAAATTATTTGAGGTGAGATGATGGATGTAGTTTTAGATCATGTTAGTACATTGAGAGATTCTCTTCAAGCCATAACTGAACTTATTGACGAGGGAATTTTAAAGTTTGGAATAGGTGGGCTTGAATTTGTTTCTGCTGACAGAGCTGTTGTAGCCGTGGCAGCATTTTCTATGAGCAAGGACTTGTTCAAGAAATATACTGTATCTGAAGAAGTTGCCGTTGGACTTAATTTAGGAGAATTCTTAAACGTTCTAAAAAGGATAAAGCCGAGTGAATCGGTTGCATTTGAAGTTAACAATGGACAATTTGTTATGACATCTGTTGGAAAGTATAAGCGGACATTTACGCTTCCAATATTAAACATATCTGAAGAGGAAACCCCTCCAATAGATAAACTTACAGAGTTCAAAGCATCTTTTGAAATCTCAACCGAAATACTTCAGGATGCCGTGACTGATGCAAGTTTGTTTGCAGATTCTATAACCTTTATAGCTAAAAAAGATGCATTGATTTTGAAGGCGTCAGTTGATTCAAAAAATACTGAAATGGTTTTGACCCCGGATGATGAGGGATTAAAAAATTATGAAATCAAGGAAGATGTTAAATCAAACTATTCTCTGGACTATTTGAAAAAGATGCTAAAAGCGTCCAAAATATCCGATGGAGTGAAGATATACCTTGCGTCAAATTATCCACTAAAAATGAACTTTACAGCACCTGGAGTAAAGCTTGGATTTATATTGGCCCCACGATATGAAGAAGAGTGATTCTACAATTTTAATTTTTTCTTTAAGAAATCTGCAATAGTTTTAGAAACATCTATAACAGAAATGTCAGATGGAATAGTGTTGGTTGCAGCAATTTCATCTAAGTTTATTTCTTTCAAGTTTCGGGTAATTATAGGATGGACAATGCACCCAACAATTTTAGATGCTCCATGAGCTCTTAAAATATCTGCAGCCATTTGCAATGTTTTGCCGCTCGAAAGAATGTCGTCGATTAAAATTATTGTTCTATTGCTTATATCCATTGATGCTTTATACATCATTGAAATATTTCCTGTTACCGGGTCGCGATTTTTTTCCATGATGAATTTTTCAAAGTTCAACTTCCTGGCAATTTTATTTATTGTATTTGATGAACCTTTGTCTGGCCCAACGAGTATTGGATTTTCTGGTATGTACTTTCTTAAATATTCTACCAAATCATCTAGAACACTTATTTCAGTGATTCCATCAATTTTTGTATGAAGTTCAACTGAAAATATTTCCTTTGCGAAATTGCTTATCATATCCTTAACAAAATAGGATGATAATGGTTCTCCGCGTATAGATATTCTGTCCTGCCTTGAATAAACATAGTATGGAGCAACAAGATAAATGTCTTTGGCTCCGAGCTCCTTTAAATTTCTTAATGTCAGTAAAATTTCAACGAGATATGAATTTGGGTCGAATGGTCTCTGAGCTCTCCAAAAGAATATGACATCTTCGTTTGAAATTTTTTCCGTGTTTGAAATTCTTGGACAGACCTCCCCATCTGGAAAAATACGCCTAATTAATTCTACAAATTCCATTCCAAGATAGTTTGCTATCTCTTCTCCAACTTTGTCTCCGACCAGTATCATTCTTTCTCCCTCTCTCTAAGCAAGAACGATAGGACTCTTACGAATATGTTCAGGAAATCTATGTAGAGAGCCAGTGTAGCGGCGGTATAATCTTCATCGTTGTAATCCCTTAAAATTCTTGACATATCGTAAAGTATCATTCCAAAAAATACGAGTATTGTTACAATATCTATTATTATGTTAATTGTATAACTCTTGAACAAAAACATATTCATTACTGACCCCATTAAAATTGACAGGAGCAATGCCATTAAAATTCCTCCCCATGAACGAAAATCTTTTTTGCTTATTAAGCTGTAAAGAACAAGTGAAAAGAAAAATACGGACGAAATTATGAACGCTTCTATAAGAGCAATTGCATCTATGGATAATGTTAAATATACAAGCGGGGCAGTGGTTATTCCGGTTATGAAATCAAATGTAAATAGTGCAATTCTGTTCCACGGTTCCTTTCTCTTTAATATTATGGCAATTCCTATTGTCACAATTTCAATTATGCATAAAATTATGAATCCAATTTTATGGTACAAGAAATCTAAATTACTTGCAAGAGCAATTCCAATTGCCATTATAATCAATGAAATCCCAAAAAGCGGTAAAACTTTTTTTCTGAAAATCTCTTCTCTCATCAAATCACCTTTTCTTTTTTCTGATTTTATAGTACAACTTTGGCTCTTTCCCCGATAGTATTAGTGGAATTTTTGGAATGTGTGCGATGAACATAGGAATGCAAACAGCCGTTGCCAAATAAACATAAAATTTATCGAATCCAAGTATATAAACGGCAATTGGAGTGAAAAGAGATCCCATTATCTGCCCAACTGAAAAAATTTGTGTTGGGAGAGCTCCAGCAAACCATATTGCAACCCAGACTAGTATTAAATGCCAATTTGTAACGAGTGCTATTCCGAGGGAGGTTGCTATTCCTCTTCCCGACCTGAATTTTTCAAATACAGACCAATTGTGGCCGGATACAACGAAAAATGCGGATAATATTATAGCAGTTTCAATGTTAAATGAAAAGTAATTGCTCATGTACCTTGTTAGTAGGATTGCCAGAGCTCCCTTTCCGGCATCTAGAAATAAAACTATGAGAGCTATCCAAATTGAGTTCGTTGCGCGCAATGTGTTCATAGTTCCTATATTTCCCGAGCCTATCTTTTTGAGATTTATGCCTTTCGTTCCTACAACTATTTGGGCAAATGGTATGGAACCCAATAGATAACTTATCAATGCAATTATAATGTATGCAATCATCGTTTATCCCTTCTTTTGCGTTTCAATATTGGAAGCAAATCTTTTTTAATGTAGTAGTATCTCTTTAAATAACCTAGTAGCAGTCCAGATGTTGCTCCAATGAAGACCAATCTTGAGATTCTTGGAGTATCATACATGAAAACGAGAACGTACAGTATAAACACTATTATAATCGCGCTTATATTGTTGGCATAGAACCTACTTTTGTTATCTTTTACATCATAAATTAGATATGCAAGTGGTCTTTCCAAGTATCGGCTTATGTAAATTAGTACAGCCAACACAGGATTTATAAATAAGATTGTTCCGAATGAAGTTAATTGTCCTATTCCTCCTTTGAACTTAAGAAATATGGAAAATACGTGCCCCACGACAACAAAGAACGACATTAAGATTAAAACGGTATTGAGATTCTCATTGAAATAATCGTGTATGTTGTACGCCATGAGAATTGAAAACATACCCTTTGATAAATCTCCGATTATGGCAAACAATGTCAGCCACAATGATTTTGTTGTTTTAATCACATTTGTTATCCCCACATTTCCATCCCATGATTTTGTGAGGTCCACCCCCTTTATAGATGCTGCTAACTGAGAAAATGGTATTGAACCTGTTAAATATGCTATGAGTGAACCAATCAAAAGTCCTATCATCTTTTCACCATGGAGAGCTCATTTCCTCTGACGAGGCGTTCTATATTTGGAATATGGGTATAAATTACTATTATACCAAAAATTATAAGTGATAGCACATAAATTTTATTGTCATTGAAAATTGTGGCAAGCATGGGAGCCCATATTACGGAAGATATGCTATTTATAGAAACTATTTTTGTTTCCGCAATTCCAACAGATGACATTGCAATTAAAATTAATGCTATTTTTGGGTCTATGAAAAGTAAATATCCCAAAAATGTTGAAACGCCCTTGCCGCTTTTAAATTTCATAAAAATTGAGAAGACATGACCAAGTAAAGTACCAATTCCAGCGATTGATATTAAGATAAATAAACTCTGGGCATTCGTGTATAAAATTTCAGCAATGTAACACGATATATAAGCTTTTGACATGTCAAGCAACCCAGATGCTAATGCCGGTAGAAGTCCAAGAGCTCTGTAAACATTTGTAGCTCCAACATTTCCACTTCCAATCTTTCTTATATCAATCCCGTAAAATTTTGGAATTAAATATGAAAATGGTATTGAGCCTATTAAGTACGAGATTAAAAATACAATCAAATACTCAATCATTATACCACCTTATCAATCATTGACTGGTGAAAATAACATATGCTCGTGAAGAACGTTCATGTCATCAACTTTTATCATTTCTACAATTCCATATTCCATACATATTTTTTGGGCTAAATCCGGATGATTAGTGTGAACATGAACTTTTATGTAACCACTTATCTTTCCGACTTCAATGCTGTCTCCTATCTTTCTGAGCTCGTAAATTATTTTACCAACTGTGGAATGTCCCTTTAGTAAAAATTCCGTGCAGTATCTATTTTTTATTTCAATGCTGACCTTGTTGGGGCTTTCATTGATTTCTATATGTTCTGGACTCAAGCCGAATGCCGACATCCACCCTTCAATTATATACAAGAATCCAAGCCCGCCGGCATCTATGACATTTGATTTTTTGAGAAGGTCCATTTGCTCTTTGGTTTTTTTAAGAGATTCAAGAGCTCCTCTCCAAATTTCTTTCAAAATGCATTTAATATCTTTCTTTTCTTTTATGAGTTGCTTAACGCGAGATACAGAACCCTTTATTACCGAAAGTACGGTTCCTTCCTTTGGGGTGCTGATAGCTTGATACGCATACTTTTCCCCCTCTTTGAGAGCCTCTATAAATTCTTTTGTCGTGAGCTTCTCTTTCGCTTTGGTTTTTTCATACATTCCATTGAAAAATTGAGAAATTATTATACCAGAGTTACCACGAGAATTCATCAAGGAGCTTGTTGCTATAATTTCGAGCATTTTTCCAGCTTTTCTTGTACTTTCATTTTTTATTTCTTCTGATACTGATGATAATGTGAAATATAAATTTGTTCCTGTATCGCCGTCTGGAACTGGAAAGACATTTATTTTATTTATTCTCTTTTCGTGTTCTTTTATGTATTTGGCAGATTCGATGAACATCTTTTTTATATCCTGGCCATTTATTTGATAAATCTTTTCAGATTTTAACATGGGCTCTTGTCTTTTGAACATATAAATTAATTCACGCATGTTGTTTAAATATATTAGGTTTATTTAATTTACGGTCAATCTAAATGCTATAATTTATTTCAGATTTTCCCATAAATCCAGAGAATATATAATTCAAAGCTTTTTCACAAGATTTTCATCTGACAACGGGTCATTTTTATTCTTACTTCTTTCTCTCCTATGAATTCATTATGGTAATGGTAAAGTATACCTCTGCCCAAGCAAATTTAAACTCTTTTGGGAAATTTAATTGGTGATTTGATGGGAGAAAATGTGAAAGACCTTTTGGAAGATTTGAAAAACACATCGGAGCTCATCCTTGACTTAGGATATTCGTCCGTTCTTTTTGAAAACAAGGAGATTGCAAAGGAGGTCGAAATACTTTACGATAATATAGATGATATAGAAGAAAAACTCTATCTGCATTTATTTGCTGCTGCTCGTGGAAGACCATCAAAAAAATTGATAGGGGTTATGGATATAGTTGAATCTGCTCAGCTTGTAAGTCAGGCCGCGAGAAATCTCGCTGAATTGACATTGAGCGGAAGAAAGCTGCACCCAATAATAAAAGATGCTCTAAAGGATACAGATGAAACAATTTTCAGGTCAAAAGCAGGAAATTATGTTTCTGGAAAAACTCTTCTTGAGCTCGGATTGAGAAAAAAATATGGAGTCAATATAATTGCAATAAGAAGGCATAAAAAGTGGGTATTCAATCCAAAGAAGAATACAAAATTGAAGAAGAATGATATACTAATGTGCGTTGGTTCAAAAGGCACTCGACGTAGTGTCAAGAAACTTCTTGAGAGGTGAAGCTATGGGAAGTGATGATGATGACCCAGAGCGTAGTACAGCAAAGCTTTACGTCCATACTTATAAGTATAGTAACGGATTTTCTCACAGGAATACTCTTGGGTTCGTTTAATCATTTTTTTATTCTTCTCCCAGGACTTCTCATACTCGTTCCAGCATCTATAAGTATGAGAGGAAATATTTTTGCTTCCCTTGGTTCCAGACTTGGGACAGCACTTCACCTCGGTTCAATTGAAGAAATGAATTTGGGTGATAAATTAATTAAGCATAATATTTATTCAACAATCTACATCACATCTTTTATGGCAATATTTCTCGGCATTGTGTCCAAGATAACCTCGGCTATCTTTCATATTAGGGCGATATCATCCATAGAGTTTATATCAATAGCATTTCTATCTGGAATAATTTCTGGTGTCATAATGCTTTTTGTTACAATTTTCATAGCATTTAAGTCATATGAGCACAATTATGACCCCGATAATGTTACATCTCCTCTCATAACAGGTCTTGGCGACCTATTCACACTTCCCGCTATATTATTTTCGGGATACATAATATTGAAGTACAAACTAGTTGGATTTGCATTGTTTTTAATATTTTTTACGATTTCGATAATGTACATAATATTTTCCAAGGAGAAAAAAGATAAAAATGATATAATATCCCAATCTATACCAATTTTAATTGTTTGCTCTATAATAAGCATGGTCTCCGGGATAACTATGCAAAGTAAAATTAACATGCTCTCGTCTTTTCCATCTATACTCATGATGATACCAGTTTTTCTTGAAGAAGGCGGAAATATAGGAAACATATTTGCATCAAGGCTTTCCACAAAACTTCACATTGGATCTATAGAGCCAAGATTGTCCGAGATAACAAATCTTAAAGATGAATTTTTAATTTCATTTAAACTGTGGTTGTATGTTTTTCCGCTAGTCGGATTTTTGACTTATGTAATTTCATATGCGATTAAAATAAAAACTCTTCCGTTGCTTCAAATGATTTTAATAAGCTCTGTTTCAGGATTCATACTTTCTTTGTCTATAATTCTCATAACATTTGTATTTTCTGCGATTTCTTACAAAAAAGGAATAGACCCGGATAATGTTTCAATTCCGATACTAACGAGCATAGCCGATGCAATTGGAATTATAATATTGTTATTTGTAACATCAATCGTTCTGTTAATATAAAATCCAATGAAAATATAATTATGGGGTCAGAGGGATTCGAACCCCCGTCAACAGGTTTCTTCTTGTCATCACCCATG
>CAYYKR010000028.1:0-1272 GCA_964469235.1 uncultured archaeon
ATCATCCACAGGTGCGATATACTTGCTGACCACTTTGCCGTTGATGCGCTTATGTTCGTAGATGTACCGCCTATCACCGCGTTTGTGGATCACCTTTGCCATACTTATTGAGTCGTTTCTGAGTCGTTTGAGCCCTTTGGTGTGTGTATTGTGTGATGGGTGGTGGGGTTTGTGGGGGGAATTTAGACATAGCCATGTTTGAAAAGAACCGCATAGCCAGTATAATATGAAGTTATGCCCAAGTACATCATTTAACAATCTCTTTGAAATATTATGTCACTGGACTTTTCAGATTAAGTACGTTAGTCATTTCTAACCACGATTGCGGGCAAGTCCTCCCTGAACTCACGATCAATCAGATGTGTTTGTCTTCGTATTATCCCACGTTTTTCTAAAGATGGTTTCAAGCAATAGTTTTCAAAGTCTGATTTATTAATATCATTCGCCGAATGAACGTTTGGGAATAATAACTTTAAATATCCCCTGCATAATCTCTTGATACCCGTCACATCGCGTGTATCGGATTTTTTTGGAACTTCCAACAAATCATCAACAATAACAGCGAAATCCCCGACTTGTCGTAAAGAATTCAGAATTTCCGAAAAATATTCCACATTTAAAGCATATCCTCGGACTTTTAAGCTCTCGTTTATTCTTGGCAACCGCCAACCCTCTATGAATCCATGAAAACGATCTAATAAAGCAGAATTTTGAAAGACATTTGGCAATTCTCTGATGTATTGTTTGTTCAATGGTTTTAACTCACTAGTTAAGGGAATGTTGCCTAATAAAACAAAGCTTGCATTAGAGTTTTGTTTAATATTTGCGACTGTAAACGTTCCCGATTCTAAATAGCTTTTTAACGCCCCGAGAATCTCCATTTCGTCAGAAAATTTTATGGTTTGTATTTCATCCATAGCTACATAATCATATCTTGAAATTAATCCCGATGTGTTACGATTTACATCATAAAACAATTTTGCTCTTGTTACTATGCCCCCACTGATGATCCAGCCGTATTTACTCAAATTTCCAAATATGTACGATTTCCCAGTGCCTTTGGGGGCAAGTTCGATTATGTTGAGCCGCGGTTCAACAAAAACTAATAATCTACTGATAAATAATAATTTCTGAGTAAAATTATCAAACCCTTCAGGATTATATTCCATAGACCGTATCAGCAAATCCACCCATTCTTCCAAAGAGTATTCATTTCTAACAGAACGGTAATATTCTAAATCCACTTCGTAAGGCTTAAAAGGCGTATATTCA
>CAYYKR010000028.1:1372-7375 GCA_964469235.1 uncultured archaeon
GTAAAAAGACTATACATTTCAGGAGCTTTGTATACCGATTCTCCTGGAAACGTTTCTCTTATTTTCGCATCCAACATGTTCATAATAGCTGCCTCTCTTTTAATCCACCTTTTATCTCAACAGAAATTTCATGCCCTATACTTCCTATTTTTAGGTAAAAATCATAGCTGCCTGCTCTAAACCCTTTTAATCGCACCCACCAGCGGTTTCCTTCCACATCATATTCAAGTTCCATCTCTCTACCTTTTTCTTTATACATCAGCGTAGGGGTGATCTGTGGTTTTGGTGTGATGAATAAATATAGAGTTGGACTTCTTATGGAGATTTCTTGGTGAAGTGGTCTTACATCATAACTATCAGGTTCGTCTGCCTTCGCAACGATAATAACCGGAACAAGCACCTCTTCAGGCGTAGCCCCTCCATGGACTTCCCTTCTCGGTAAGTTGTAAAGTGACGCATACTTCAGAGCTACCACACTTTTTTTACCATTTCCACATTCATCCGGGGTATGCAAAATAAAATCTTCATCATCAGAAAAAGTTTCATCTGTCCACATACACCGCCCTTCATGATTAGATTCCTTAAAATTATACTTTTTTATATTATCAAATTGTGATTGTGGAAACACTGTAAAACCGTGATCGGAAACTACCAAAATCTTACGTTTATCACTATTTAATATAGTCCTCCTTATTATCCCATCAATTAGTTCTATCTCTTCTATTAGATCATCGGGGTACTTATACGAATTTTTAGAGTGGATAAACTTATCTAAATCTCTAACATATTTAGCGCTTTCAAATCTATTGCATTCAGTTATAGTTGGCAGATCCGCTCGTGCCACACAGTTTTTTTCGACAAATACCCCATACTGCTCGCTGTACTTTCCAATCAATTTTACAAACAAAGATAACCACTCCAGCCCCATCCCATCTATCCATATAATTTCTTCTACGTCCTCTCTTTCAACTATGGCACGGGGACTCTCAACAGAATAATACCATTTATAAAAAGATTCTTTATCTTTGTTCTTCCCCTCTAAGATCTCTTTTAATTTGTCAGACGGTGAATTGTTCATCTTAGAGTGCTTATATGCATCGAAATATTCTTTCACCCACGCCACATTTTTGATATTGTCTGCATCTATGGGCTGTAAATAATAATATAAGTGAGGGTAAACTTCTTTGAGACGATCCAAACAGTGCCCTCCATTTTCTCTAATTATTTCAATCAGACGTTTTCGTTCGTAGGTTGTGATGTCTGTAAGCAATTCTAATTTATCTTCTATTCTATCATTTCGAGACAAAGCAGGAGTTAATCTATCATTTAACTTATCCTCCATTTTATCAGGATCCCTGTCAGATTTACTGTAAAACCGCTTCAAACAATCCTTCCTCTCCTGTATCCAATTTTTATTGATTCTATCGTAGTCAAAAATTTTAAACCATAATTTGTTCAAAAACTCTTTCGTCGTAAAATTTCCGATGCCATCCATAACTGAGTACATGTAATTCTCTTTACACGAAGTTTCATTAACCACCAACCATTTCAAAAACCATCTGCTGATCTTGTCATCCTTTTCTAACCACAAATCTACTATTTCCTCTTCCTTTATTGAATCCCTGTTAAAGTGCGTCGTAACCAATTCTTTGAAATTTTTAATATTTTTCTCTCTTATAATCTTATTTGCAAGACGTTCCCACAGTTCTTTCTCACTGTCTTTATAGTCTATTGGAATATTGATATCCAATATTTTTGAAATGAAACTTTTATAGTTAGTCATCTGTTCAATATCAAAAACCTGATCTGGAAGCGTGTTCGTATAAAGGTACGATAGCGTGTTAGAGCAACAAATCATCTTTTTAACATCGTCTGTCTTCCAGATATTCAACCATTCTTTTGTATTTTTTACCAATTTAACATCTTTGGTAGGGGGTACCTCAAAATCAATTAGATAGATTTTAATTTTATCTGATTTTTGACAATCTTTGGATAAGTTCCATATAGGCGCCCATTCGCCCCCTCTAGGAAACCCCCCCGGGAACGTTTTTTCAAATCTTTCATAAAGTCCTATGAATGGAATGTAGAACCTCCTTTTGGCATTTGCTACATTTTCTATTTCTGTTAGACTGTTAAGCACAGCGACAAATTCATCGTTTGAATAGAATCTTGCGACTTCCGAGAAGGGAACTACTACGAAATCATTTTGTTTTCCGCGTTGAGTTATCACTTCAATAATTTTATCGGAAGTTAACCAACCATCATCATTGGGTAAAACATCTGCAAGTTCCAATATTTCCACGCCATCTTTTGCAAGAGATTTTACAAGTTTTTGTAACTGCCATAATTCTGGCAAAAAGATAAATCTGACTGGAAACCTATGCGCGTATATACTTTGAGAGTTTTTATCATTCGCTATCGCCTTCAATAACTCCTCTAATGTTTCGAAACTTTGGATAGCTTTCACCATTACTACTCCAGATACTCTTCCAACCACAAACACAATTCAGGATGTTTGTCTACCAGTTCGATGAGCAAGTCTTTTATGCGTCCAGAAGGATAGTTTTGGATCCTTTGTTTCATTTCCCTCACTTGTTCATCATTTCCTTCTGGTTCTATTTTTTCCTTCAACCGCCAATTCTTCACCATCTCCCTAGCTTTGTTCTCATCCCACAAAGCAACTTCTGCTTGCATATTTTGATTCAAAAAGTCTATAACAGTTTCAACTTCTTTATCGCTTATGTTAACAATCTCAATATTCTTAAGCCATTTAGTGAACAGTTCTTTTGCTTGCGCACTATTGATCAGTAGAGCCAAGTTATGGTGGGAATCTTTGAGGGAACCCAGTGATTCATTTATCTCTTTTTGATCAATATCACTGTTTGTAGATTTGATCAACCACGCAATCCGATCAATGCCTTTTTGTGTCGTATCGTCATCGCATGAAACCTTAAAAGTCCATAATGGATATTTTACATCATTTACCCATTCCTTTATCCCCCGTCTTGCCTTATCTATGCCATCAACATCCGGTAATTTGAAAATATCTTTCAGAATATCGATCAACTGTCGTCTCATTCGCTCTAACTGCCACTCCATTACCCACTCCGCAGCTTTACCCTCATCCCACAAAGCAACTTCGGCTTGCATATTTTGATTCAAAAAGTCTACAACAGTTTCAACTTCTTTATCGCTTATGTTAACATTCTCAATATCCTTAAGCCATTTAGTGAACAGTTCTTTTGCTTGCACCCTATTGATCAGTAGAGCCAAGTTATGGTGAGCATCTTTGAGGGAACCCAGTGATTGATTTATCTCTTTTTGATCAATATCACTGTTTGTAGATTTGATCAACCACGCAATCCGATCAATGCCTTTTTGTGTCGTATCGTCATCGCATGAAACCTTAAAAGTCCATAATGGATATTTGACATCATTTACCCATTCCTTTACTTTCAATCTTGCATCAGTTAAACTGCCAACATCCTGCAATTTAAAAACATCCGTTAGAATATCAACCAGTTCGCTCTCCATTTCAGCGTTATCCTCATTTTTTTTCAATTCTGTTCTTCTATTTAATTCCCATTTCGTCACCAGCGCCTCAACCTTCTCCTCATCCCACAAAGCAATTTCTGCTTGTGTATTTTGATTCAAAAAGTCTACAACAGTTTTAACGTCCTCCTCGCTTATGCTAACATTCTCAATATCCTTAAGCCATTTAGTGAACAGTCCTTTTGCTTGCTCTCTCTTAATCAATAAACATAAGTCATAACGAGCATCTTTAATCAAATCCAGTGATTCCTTTATCTTTTTTTGATTGATATCTTTATCTATTGACCCAATTAACCAGACAATCCTATCAACTGCCTTTTCGGTCTTATCACCATCACATGAAACTTTAAAAACCCACAATGGGCACCCAACATCATTCACCCATTCTCGTATCTTCCATCTCGTCATATTTAGACCGTCAACGTCCTGTAGTTCGAAGACATCTTTCAGAATATCAATCAATTCTTTTTCTTCGTCTGTTCCAAATCTAACTTCCAATTTGTCCGAATCTGCACCGTCCTTCCAATATTTGAATAGACTAATAATTTTATCTCGCATCATCTCCTTTTCTAAAGGTTTTCCCGTTCCTTTTTCATACAATCGCCCAACAAATGGTCTCATTAAAAATCCCATCGCAGCCATATTAACCATGTTGGTGTAAAGCCCATACGGTGGTTTTGATAAGAATTTTAATACTTCTCCAAGATGAAAAGTTCCTTTATTTTTATTAGTTTCCATCTTCTTCCCAATCTCGGCAGACATTTTCACAATTGGATGGTTTTCATCTGCATCGGGTTTAATTTCCAAACTTTCATCAACGGCATATTCCCCACCCCTGTTATTATTTATAATTCCTCTAAGATTCTTTCTTTGTCCCTTTGATGTCTTGTTTTCGACATCGTATCTCGAATCTGCAGACAAGAACGGGTCAATAGAACTTTTTGACATCACAGATTTCCAAATGGTAGCGTTCCACCTCAATTGATCAAGTGTTTCCAATCCAAACCTAAATACTCTGCCTGATATCTCGCTGTTAACAAGGTTCCCGAATCTTGAAGCCAATTCTTTTCCGTTTTCATTTTCTAAATGCCACTCTACATACCCGGATTTTATTTTATATATCCAACCATCAATAACATTCCTCGCATAGGTATCATTGGTATTCTTATCGTCCTTTAAATTATGCCGTTCTGATACTATAGCCCTTGATCTGTATTCAATAAATTTATCAAAGACGTCTTTAGTCAGAAAATCCTCAACGACTACAAAAACAATGTTTTTGAATTCATTTTCATCAGATATGGAATTTAATATGTTTTTTATGTTTAAAATTTCCTGATCGGTCCGCCCTATAAATACACTGATATTCAATGAATGTCCCTCTCTAAATGAAGTAGCCATTTTGATTGTTAATCGGTGCTTGGTAATACCAGCCCAAAACAATTTAACGTCTGTTTCTCTTAAAACTGGCGGATCTGTAAGGGTTGTAAATATCCCCTTTACTTCTTCTTTCTGCCTTGTATTCAAAACCTCGGGTATCTCTTCATATTTTCTCTTTTGGTTTTCTTTTTCATCCTCAACCTCTTTTACAGGCAGTGCTGAAGTGGTTACTAAAAATAGGTCATCAGGTGTCTTTGAAATTATTCCGGTTGAATCTATGAATCCTAACACTTCATCAACGAATTCTTCATGATGTGTCCCCAAAAACATAGAATGGATATTGTCAATGGATGGAGATACGAGCCCACCATCGATTTCACTAATCTTTACTACGTGGTAAAGGCTGTTCAAAAGTACTATCCCTTTAAATATGGTGACGCAATGATCTCTAATCTCATTTTCTTCTAATTTCGGCACATGGAGTTTATATGTACTCAAAATTGAGCCGAGTTTTTCATGATGGTCTCTTTCAAAATCTTCTACAAAGAAGTCCCACAAATAATCAGCAGTGAGGTAGAACTCCCCGGCTTCGGTAGGATATTCTTCTATAAATTTTAAAAACCCCTTTTCTTTGTCATAGAGAAAACTAAATATACTTCTTTCAGTTGAACCCATGTATCTTGCAATGAATGTGGCTAAATATGCGGTGTATGGGTGGATGGGGAATAAACCCTTGATGGTGTTTTTAACAGTTGTGCCTTCAGTTCCGATTATTGTATTTATAAGTGCCCCCATAGTTGGATTTTTCTCTAAACACTCGTTTTTTATTTTTTCCCACTCAACTTTATTTTTCTTTTTAATTGCCGCCTGAATGATATGATATGTAGTGATAGGCGTCATTGAATAGTCGAGGGACTGAAATCTATCACGAATTCTCTTTATGTCCTTTTCTGCTAAACTCGTTTGATATGGGTTCCTATGACTCACTACGAATAGAAATACACCTTTATTCACAGAAAGTTCTGCAATATTCTCCAATTCATCTAAAATAACACTCATTTTTTGCAATTC
>CAYYKR010000028.1:7475-8851 GCA_964469235.1 uncultured archaeon
GTGTTAGTAAATCCATCTATAAAATCCTCTATATCTTCAGAATAATCCCATAAAAGATGTTTAACCACTGCTACTGCGTGACTTTTCCCAGTCCCATAAGTCCCTTGCAACCATATAGATTTCCTGCGGTCGGCAGTAGAAGATTCAAGAGAAGTCAAAACCTCAGATAATGTAGTATAAAACTTCTCATTCGGTATAAATTGCTTCCAGTAAGTCCCTATCTCGTTAGTGATATCATAGACGGGCTGAAAGTAATCATTCAATCCTATTATTTCAGAATATTTCATTCACAACCCCCCCAATTCCAACTTCTCCGATTCTCTATTCATTTTCAATCACCATCGATAATATTTTTTTACTGTCGATATCTTCTCTTAAACGGATGTTGTCCAGCCCAGCGGTGAGATCCACTTGTACCATTTCATTCTTATTTTCCTGCGCCCATCTTAAAACGTTTTCGAACTTTTCTCTTGATATGCCAAATAGTTTGTAAGGACCGCCATCGCAACTATCCTTGTAAAATTCCGAAACAGTGAAATCATATCTCTTTTTAGCTTCTGAATATTTATATAAAGAATATACTACTGCCATGGGGTGGATATTGTCTGTGCCTACTTTTCTTACGTATCTGACGTTCTTCTCTTTTTCGATCAATCCGAGTTTCAGGTCAGACCCGATTGGGTTCGAATCAAAGAAATTCATCAAAGAAGATACTGTATTGGATGCTGTCTTTTCACGAGCGCCCTCACCAGTATTTACAATAATATCTTTCAATTCTTTTGTAGAATACTTCGACCCCAATTTTATGTCTGATGTGTACCACCTAATAATGCTTGATTTGTAATATAGATTCACCCATATTATCTCCCAAACAAAAAGCTCATCTTTATTAAACATTTTTTTTAACATTTTTGCAATTTCCGTGGATGTCTTTTGTTTTCTCTCCACTAGGTCGGCATCCTTCAGCCAAGCGACCATTCCCTCAACTTGTCTTGGTCCCAAATTGTTATTTAAAAACCAGTCGTCTAAGTTCCTAAAAAAAGAACTGCCCCATTCTCTCCTCATACCAAAGTTTTGATATTTGCTTGTTGCGACTTTGCTATTTTGTTTCATGTTTTTCCTCCCTGGTGTAATTATTGTTGACTTGGCTATTAAACAACCCCTCTCAATGAAATTTAAACAATCCCCACAATGCGTACAATACTTTTCATCAATTTTTACTGTCGGTATAACATTCAAAGCGCCTGTAGGACATTTCACCTCACACGTTCCACAATGAACACAATATGTTGTTTTATACAATGTTTTTTTTAATTTATTTAATGCTATACGATCTCTGCCAACGTTATTTACCTTAACAATGACTTTATCATTAT
>CAYYKR010000029.1:0-8628 GCA_964469235.1 uncultured archaeon
TTCTTTACCTACGCTTGCTAATCCTGCTGCCAAATTTATGGCTCCTACAACGTCTGATGGCGCGGCACTTGCTCCTACAACAATAATGGAGTTCATTTGTCCGTCCTTCACGAATGGTGATGGATAGTTTGCCAAACTTGCTCCTGCTGCAAATGCCAATGTGCTACCAGCCATTAAAAGACCCATAGCTCCGGCTGCTACAATTTTTCTAAGTTGCATTTCACAACCTCCTTTTGTTTTATTTTTTTGCATCGCCAATACCACGAGATATTGACTCATTTGCTATCATTACTTTATCAGAGGGTATATATAAAATTAACGTGAAACAGTTTCACGGTGCTACCCAATAAAATTTTATAAACTTATATGATGTCTATATACTTAATATATGCAAGTTAAAAGTTTATAATTTCATATATTTTAATTAAAACTATTATAACTATACAATTTTTATTTACACTTTAAGAATTGTTTCGACCGATTTTTTGCGTAATTTGCCAAATAACCCTGAAAGAAAGCCGTGAAAGCTTAATTTGAGAAGTCAATACCGCATTTGTAGAGCTCATTTAGCTCTTTTAGAGTCTTGTCCCCTTTTATAATTGTGTTGTTCACTCTCCATGATGTTGATTTTATTCCGAGCTCATTGCAAACATACTTATTTTTGTCGCAATCGAACTTGCTCAAATTCTTCCAAGCGTACCCAAACATTTGAGTGGAATATGTTGACGAAAAATAGTATAGCATTCCCCCATGAGAATTTATACAATTGACGATTTCATATTTTCTTGGGTCTTTGTCTGGATTTACGCATCCTGCAACCAGTATCACAAGAATTAAAAAGGATAAAATTAAAATTCGCTTCATTTTCTTGCCTGTTTGTAGAGCTCAAATATGCAAAGTATTGTAAACGGCCATATCAAGTATAAATTTATTATGGATGATATCCAAGCAGGAAGAATCAATATTGGAATGGAAATCAACACGATTATTGAAAACACCGCGAATATATTCAAGACATTTTTTCTGCTTTTCTTCCAACTGTATTTTATTGATTCAACAGCATTTCTGTTTTTTATGTAAATCTCCGGGAATACGAAGTATAACCTCAGTTTTATGTATATGATTGCAATTATTGCCAGCAATACGGTAAATGGAACCAACAGAGGGACAAACATGCTGAGAGCTATTAAAATTCCGGAAACTAAAATTGTCGCAAGAAATATGAGTCCGACAAGTATGTCGGCCAATATGAGAGTCAAATATTTTTCATTTCCTCTTCTAAATATCTTTGACGTTTTCATTTTTGGTTTCGATGCAAGTGCATTGATCACTGAATTAAAATAGATTGCTACAAAAGATTCAACTATTATGAATACCATAAAGAATGACATTAGTGCAGAAAATATTCCACTTGATGCAAGAGATTTATAAGATGTCGCATTTTCCGCATAACTTAAGTATTGCTCAACAGTTCCAACTCCAAATGCTGCAACCGATATGCCACCAACAACAACCATTGACAATATGAAAAGCGATACTATTACGAGTATCTTACTGAAACTCTTTTTGTAAACCTTCCATGAATTTGAAAAAGTGTTTTGTATAATTCCGGTCATTAAATCACCAATAGAATTAAGTTTCAATAATTTAAATAAGTTAAGAATTTGCATCTCCCATTTTTTCAAAGAAGTTTACGCATTCTGTATATGCATCTATGGTACCTATGTCGAACCAATATCCGCTAAATGGATATCCAACGATGTTGGTTTTCTTGTATAGCCATTGTATGAAAAATCCAGGAGAGTCTTTGTTGTATCCATTGTTTACATACTTATTGAACAATGGAAGAACTTCCTTTGGAAATATGTAACATGCCGTGCTCACCAAAGTAGATTTTGGATGCTCCGGCTTTTCCTCAAAAAGTTCAACTATGTGGTCTTTGTTAACTTTCATCACTCCAAATCTCTTTGCCTTTTCAATATCACCTATGTCATACAGTGCGACATGGGGAGCTCTTTTATTTTTGAAATGATTTACGAAGTCCTTTAGCTTGAACATAAATAAATTATCCCCGCCAACTATGAGGCAATCATCATTTAGTCCCTTCTTGTTTATTATGTATTCAATTGCCTTTATGCTGCCAAACTTCTCATTTTCGGATTTTGTCGGCTCTACTATGAGGTCTAACTTTTTACTTGTGTTTAACTTTGACATCCAATATCTGAAATTCTTTTCAAATTTTTTGTTGGTAGAAATTACTATTTCGTCTATTTCATCTATTTGCTCCAATTCATCGATTATGTAGTCTATTATGGGTTTTCCATCAACGGGAAGCAACGGCTTTGGAATGTGCTTTGTTACTGGCAACAGTCTAGTTGCATAACCACCGGCAAGTATTATAGATTTCATGTAGTACCACTATATACTACTTAGTAATACTTCATATTTAAATATTTATCCCTTGCCCCAAAATCTCTATTTCTCCCTTGTACTCGTTGACCTTTCCAACCACGGTAACATTCATACCCTTTCTTATTTCTCGCATGTCGTTCCGCTTGGCCTGAGATGAGAAAAACACGACTTTTATTGTTGTGAAATTTTCAAGTGTTATAAAGTAATTCCCATCTTTTGAGAATATGTATTTTACAGTTCCGCTTGTCTCTAAGGTTCTTCCAATCATGTCGTCATTAATTTTTCTGATTGGCACGTACTTGATTTTTGTTATGGAAGCAAGAACTATGAGTGCTATGAAACTCATAAAGAACAGGATCGCCGATATTTTGAATATTTCTTTGTCCGACATCATTTTAATGACCACGTCTTTATTCTTGAGTAAACCGCTCCTGTTTGAAGAAGTTTGCTTTTAAACAGGGATATCTTTTCAATTTTTATTTCGTCAACAAATCCGACTTTTGACAGTTTATTCCTTTCATCTTCGGAAATTGAATTAACTCGTGCGATTGTTATATGAGGAACGTAGCTCCTCTCCTTTTTAAATTTTGGATACAGCGCATCGTCTACATTCTCCATAAGATCTCTAAAATCGTTTGATATTATGCCAATCCAGATAACCCTGGGCCTAACTTCAGATGGGAACATCCCAACTCCATTTATCCTTACCGGAATAGAATTGTAATTATCAAGAAAAGATAGACTCTTTTCTATGTCAGATATTTGTTCCCCGCCCAATTCTCCAAGAAATTTAATCGTAATATGAAGATTTTCGATGTCGACACGCTTGCCATTCAAAATCTTTCCTATTTCGTATATCTTTTCTCTTGTTTTGTAGGGGAGCTCAGCTCCGATAAAGCATCTCATATCTATATTATATAGCAATAAATATAAAAATTTGATATTCACAGCCATTGTTAGCATTGCTAATTTGGAAATTCCAAATCTACAAAATTTTGCATTAATTTCTGCCGTAAATGTATTTTATGGCATAGAAATCTTTATATTGTACAAGTGTCCAATAAATGTATGAGCAGACGAAAAGGATTTGATATGACCAAGGTAAATCTTATAGTCGATGCTTTGAGAAGGAACCCAGATGGGTTGTGGCTTAGGCAGTTGTCAAGAGTGTGCAGTTTGCCGCTTTCTACGACGTCCTATTATATTGATAATGTGCTTAAATCCGTTATTGATGACGTAAGAATAGGGAATGAAAAATCAATAATGCGTGTTATAAAGTTAAAGAGTGGAATATATGATAGATTAGAACGTGGAGAAAGCATTTCTTCTGTTCTTAAGTATGTTAAGATCTTCAAAAAAATATATTCTGGAAGATAGAAATCTTTAAATACTAATTGCGCCAATTAGAATTGCTTAAGTTGCCTGGCCAATAATGGCGTAGTGCTGGCAGCTTAAGATAAGAATGAGTGAATTGCCTTCAGCAGCACCCAAAATCTAATTCTCACAAATCATTGATAGAGTTATTTTATTCTATAACCTTCACGTGAACATCCGTGAAGGTTTCGTGAATATTTCGTGAAGTTCACGTGAACTTCATGTGAACATCCGTGAACTTCACGTGAACATAATTTCGTATGTTACAATTTAACATTTATCAATAATTATGGTCTCACAACTTTGTTATTATATTGATTTTTATCTCACAGAGTTCTTTTGATAAAGTACAATTGAATCTTTGTATTTTCCTTCAATGAATATATTCAATGAAAATACTTGAATATATCTCACATAGCATACTACTACATATAAAACATATAGTAGACATACATTTACTTCACGCATCTTCACGTGAAGTTCACGTGAATATCACGTGAACTTCACAACACCTTCACAAAACGTTCATATACCTTCACAATACCGTGAAAGTGATGTGAAATACATATAAAATAGACTATTGACGATAAATTATTCGTCTATAATCTACTAATTGCTAAATATTCTGATTTTAACCTCACAATTAAGCAAAAAATTGCCTCTTTATGCTGGATCTGCTTGCCCAGTGTTATATTTTGTCTATACTCCACATTTCGTTAATGAACTAATTTTTATAATATCAATAATCTAATTTAACGATTATTTTTCTTCACTTTTGTTTCACGTACGTTCACGTGAATATCACGTGAATGTATTTTGTGTTAAATTCCGGGCGTGAACATTTATGATGCTTATATGAACATTTGATGAGTGTTTGTGAACATAAAAAACTATATAAACTAAAGAAACATATATTAATGATATGGACGAAAATAATGAAAATAATGACGACAATAAAGATAATATGAATGATGTAAATTCTGATATTCATGATGATGAAAATAGTTCACGTGAAGTTCATAATGAACGTGAAGACAAGGGCCGCCCCACTTATGAGGAGTGGATGAGGCATGTTGGATGGAGCAGCAATCCGTTCACACTTATAATAAATCCGGATTTGCTCGTTGGCTATGAAAAGCAAATAGCAAAACTTAAAGAGTACATAGAAGAGGGTCGTCGGCTAATTTTCTTGAAGGGGCTCACCGGCTCTGGCAAAACCACGATGTTAAAATACATAGAGAGAACAATGAGCGATAAGTATAAAATTATTTTTTTGGCAAAGCCTCCTATGAAGCTTGATGAATTTGTTGACATCTTCAAAGGTGCATTTCCAGTACCGTGGTTTTTGAGGCCATTTATCTCTAACATAAAAAACGTTTATCAGATACCAGATTTTGTAAATAGAAAAATGAAGGGAAGACGCCTTGTGATGATGTTTGATGAAATTCATGAGGCTCCAACAGAAATATTGGAGTGGATAAGAGTTTTTGCAGATGAGATAAACGACGTTGTTATAATACTTTCAGGCCTTCCTTCGTTTGAGATGATACTTCGCGAGAGATTGGAGACACTTGAAAAAAGAATATCGTCAAGAATAGACATTCTATCTCTAACAAAAGAAGAAATAAAAGAGCTAATAAAGAGAAGAATTGAAAGTGTTGGCGGAAAAGACATGGGGCCATTCAGCGATGACATAATTGAAAAGATATTCAATCGCACAAATGGATTTCCACGCGATACTCTTAAAATGTGTGAGACTTTAGTTGAAGAATTAATTGACAGAGGAACATACGAAATAACGACGGATATGCTTTCAAGTGTGAGTTCGGAAAAGAAAAAAGAAAAGTACAATATAAGTCCAGAATTTCTTTATAATCTAAGCCCAAGGCAACAGGAGATAATAGAGATACTTGGAAAGCGCGATATGACACCCGGACAAATTTCGAATATGATTGATTTGAAAGAATATAAGTCCAGACAACATGCTGTCCGCTCGATAAACAACATACTTCAAAGATTGGTTCAAGAAGGATACGTTGAAAGAAGAAAGGTCGGGAAAGCATTTGTTTACACATTGATGCCAAAAATAAAAAATATGCTTATAGGTCATTAAACGCTCAAAACAAATCTTTATAAACTTTGAAATAATAATAAAAATACTTGAGAGGTGAAAATAATGGTTAGAAGTAGCGGTAAAAACTTAATTGGTAAAATTGTTGTTTCTGAAGAAACAGGAAGAAAGTTCGGTGTTGTTGGAGACTTCACATTCATCGCTGAAAGTGGAGAACTTTTAAACATCGTTTTGGTTGAACCAACAAAAAATACCCTTGATGCCAATTTTGAGAAAGATGACAAAGGAAGAATTTTGGTTCCATTCTCTGCAGTTAAAAGTGTGGGAGATTTTGTCATAGTTTCTGAAAAAGAACTAAAGTAGTTGTTTATAATTTAATTTTTTTATCTTTATTCTAAAAATTAAAAATAAAGTAATTTATTAATCTCTTATTCCATCTTCTGATATTGTAAATACTGCTTCTCCCTCTGGCAAACATGGTGAATCTATCAATCTTGCAATTCTCTTTCCAGCTTTTCCACGTCTTAGGTACAATCTGTAAGTTGCAGCATGTGCAAGGACATTTCCTCCTATTGGCTTTGTTGGGTCTCCAAATAACATTCCTGGATCGCTCATAACTTGATTTGTAACATATATAGCAATGTTGAATAAATCAGAAATTTTTTGCAATGATCTTAAATGTCTGTTTAATTTTTGTTGTCTTGCAGCCAATTCTCCCCTGCCAGAATAATCAGTTCTGAACAATGCCGTTAAAGAGTCCACTATTAAAAGTTTCACATCTTCATCTTTTATTACATCCTTTGCTTTTTCTACAAGTATCATTTGATGGTCTGAATTGTATGCGCGCGCCACTAAAATATTTTTTAATGATTCGTCTGGGTCAAGACCTATTGCTTTTGACATTTGCATAATTCTTTCAGGCCTGAAAGTTCCTTCAGTGTCTATATATATTGCCTTTCCTTCAAGTCCCCCGCTTTCAACCGGCAATTGAACATTAACGGCCAATTGATGCGCGAGCTGAGTTTTACTTGAACCAAAAGCTCCATGAGCTTCTGTTATAGCCTGAGTTTCGACTCCTCCACCAAGTAAGTTGTCAAGAGCTTTGCTTCCAGTTGTGAGTTTTCCAATATCTTTTCGAATTTCATAAACTTCTTCCGCGGTTTTGAAACCCATCTTCAATTTTTCGCGCGCAGCAGCAATTATTTTTTTGCTGGTTGCTTCTCCTATTTCAGCAGCAGCCATTAATTCTCCGGCTGATGCGGCAGCTATAGACATTAAATCGGTATATCCAGCAGCTCTCAATTTTTCAGCAGCTTTTGGACCAACACCTGGCAAACTTTCAATATTTTCTTCCTTTTCTTCTTTATTTTCTTTATTATTCGCCATTCTTATCACCATTAATTTTTTCTAACAAGCTTTCAATTTCTTTTATTACATTCGGCTCTCTAACGTCATCTACTATGAATTCCAGCCTGTCGAACATGTCATTTTTCTTAACGCGTCCTGTAAATATATAATCCTTTCCGAGCTCAACATTTTCAAACACTGAGAGTTTATCTCCAGTTTTCTTTATCTTTTCAACGACTTCTTCAGGGCTCATTTTTATTATCTTTTCAGCAGCATTTCTGAAAAACACGGCTCGTATGTTTTCACTTCCATCATCAATTATTCCCGATATTACAAGAGATGGAATCGGCGTAACTTCACCATGTTCTGGGCATTTGAATACACCGTTCTCTTCAATGACACGCTTTCCGCATTCTGGGCACCTGTAAAATATTGGATTTGATTCTGATACTTTTACTATACATGCCCTGAGCTCCTTTTTCTCGCCTTGAGACAATTCAGAGATTTTACTTCTCTTCGATTCAAATTTGAACGGAGCGGCGTTTATTTTTTGGTCGACCTTCATAATTTTTCCATATTTTCCAAGACGGAGCTCTAAATTACCCTCACGAGTGTAACCGTATATCTTTACGACATCTCCTTCCTTTATTTTATCTGCAACATTAGTCTCGTCATCCCATAGCGTTAATCTTATCGAACCTGTTTCATCGCCGATATAAATTGAGCATACTTTACCTTTCCCATTGGATTTATCAAATTCCTTGACATCGCTTATTTTTAGTACTTTTCCAACAATTTCAACATTTCTCATTCCAGGAAGGATATTTTTGATTTTTAAGTTGTTCCTGCTGTTATCTTTTAAATCTATTCCCTCATCAGCAGCAACTATGTATATTGCTCCTTCTTTTGATATGAGTCCCGAGAATTCATCTATCTTTTCGGACACCTTTTTTTCTATATCTTCTTTAGAGAGTCCTTTTTCTTCAAGAAGTTTAACCATTTCATCATATGTTTTCATGTTTCTTAATAAGATGGAAAAGAATTTAAAATGTGTTTAGTGCTTGTTTTCATAATCCTTTATGGCTCGGCGGATATCATCTTTATTTATAGTCTTTCTATTTGCATGGTCCGCGTACTCCTTTGCAATTTTTATTATCTCTTCTGCTGCGTTATCTATTATCTTGGCAAACTCTCCTGCAGCATCCTTAGAAACTCTCACAGCTCCATTTTCCTCTATTATTCGTTTTGCTGTATTTCTTGCTATTGCCATAATTGATATTCTTTATCAAACATTAAATAAATAATCCAAGTCTCACAAATGACTTGGCAATCATATTTAAGTAACATCATCCCAATCAAATCTGTTTTGAATTTGTTTTGTGAGAGTTAAAAATGACCCCGATTAAAAACATTGTAAAATATAT
>CAYYKR010000030.1:0-7863 GCA_964469235.1 uncultured archaeon
TATGAAAATCGTTTTAAATTTTTCTGGGAGAGCTCCGGAATGATGTGGCTCTTCTTTATGAACTCCCCGAATCCAATTGATGCGACAAATTTCTTCGCTTCATCCACACTGGAGAATTTTACGTACTGCTTCATTATTCTCCTGACACCATCCCGTATGACCCAAACTCCAAGAGGGGCGAAGTATCCCTTGTGAACCATGCGAAGGATGGAACAGGATGCCTGTTTACGTATAGACATCAAATATTCTGCGACTGAGAGGCGAGCAGCGTAATACGCTCCTTCAATATTGCTTGCATACTTCTTTCTTCCGAAATAGAGCTCATAGTCAATCGAAGGCGGAGCTCCCCATGATTCTATCATTTCAAACGACCATTGGTGAGGATACAGTATGACGATGAACTCGTTTTCCAAAAACTTCCCATGAAATACTCGTATGCTGTCCATTGTTTTGAAGCCCTTTATTTTTTCAATGAGATTCTTTGATACTATGTCATCCGTGGCAGTTATACTCCACCTTGTTGGAACCATTCTCTTTGATTTTCCTATAATACCTGCAGACATTATTTGAGATATCTTTTCAACATTCTCATACCTATAGAGTTTTATAACAGATTCTTGCGCTTTTAGCTCATCGTCAACAATTTTTTCAACAACGTGCCTAATCTTTGGATTTTCAACTATCTTGAATTTCTTTAGGTTTGCATGAACCAATATAGGACGAGTAAACTTGCTAAAATTTAACTTTATCATAGGCGACTTTTTAAGAAAAACTTCGGTATCAACTGGACGGTCGGCAAGAACAATCTCCTTTGAATTTTCAAACGAATTTTTTATATATGAGCTCCGCCTAGAATTTATAATTTTTGCTCTTTCCATAAGAATATCCATAACACTTTTATTTTCCACATCGCTATCATTTGAGAAACTCGAAAGAACCCCAGCATTGACATGAGGATAATTATATCGACCTACAAATATACCCACGGAAGGTGCCTGAAAGTCGTCCTTAATTTCCTTTTTCATGGAGTTTATAATTTTCCAGGATTTCTTGTATATTTCATCCTTAATCTCCTTATTTATCATAATTAAAATTACTATTAAGATATAAAAATTTCTAAACCAATACTTATTCGATGTTAAGACTCAAAAGAATAACTATGAGGGGATTCAAATCATTTGCAGATAAAGTGACAATCCCTTTCTCTCAAGGTTTCACTTGTATAGCCGGACCTAACGGTGCTGGAAAGTCAAATATTATAGATGCTTTATCTTTCGTTCTTGGTGTAACGTCGGCAAAGCAAATGAGAGCTGCAAAACTCAAGAATTTGATATTCAACGGTGGAAATAAAAGAAAGCCGGCAGAGTACTGCGAAGTTTCACTTTACATAGACAATTCCGACAAGAAAATTCCAGGCATGACTGATGAAGTTAAGATAACCAGAAAAGTTAATAAGAACGGTGTCTCGATTTACAAGTTAAATTCCAGTACCGTCCCAAAAAGAAAAATAGTTGAAACATTACGAGAAATTGGAATTTCCCCCGAGGGATACAACATAATAAAACAGGGAGATATTACAAAAATTATAGAAATGAACCCAATTCAAAGAAGAGAAATCATAGATGAAATTTCTGGAATAAGTGATTTTCAAGAAAAGAAAGCGAAAGCTGAGTCCGAGTTGGAAAAGGTCACAACAAGAGTAAATGAAATGATGTTTGTCATCAACGAGAAAGAGAAGCTCGTCGAGAGATTAAAAAAGGAAAAGAAAATTGCAACAACTTATCTAGATTTGACAAACGAGCTCAAGATAACAAAGGCATCCCTCATAAAATGTCAAATAGAACAGGTAAATACGAGATTAGATGAAACGAAAAAGAGTATAGAAGAAAAAGAAAAAGAGTATGAAAAATATGCAAAAGATTTTAATGAGATTGACAAACAGTATGACGATTATGAAAAGGAGCTCACAAAAATAAATAATGAAATATTAAAAAAGTCCAAAAATATAAAAATAGATTTGGATATTGACAAACTTAGAACAAAAAAAATACGACTTGGAGATTCCATAGAGTACAACAACAGAGAAATTGCAAACTTAAATGATATGATATCGAGATTGTCTGGTCATAGAAATCAAAATGTAATTTACGACCAAATAAAGGAACTTAACATAGAAGGTGTTTATGGACCAATTTCTTCATTAATATCATACGACCCAAAATTTTCAATTTCTGTAGATGTGGGTCTCGGGGAGCATAAAAATGATATAGTAGTTGAAACCGACAAAATTGCAATAAAACTTGTTAGATACTTAAAGGAAAATAAAATTGGTCGTGTAAGATTTATTCCACTGAATAAGATTCATGGGGCAAAAAAGAAAGATGTCAAAAGTGACGGGGTAATCGGACCCCTCATAGACTTGGTAAAATTTGATAAAAAGTTTGAAGATGCTATGAAATATGTCTTTGGAGATACACTTGTGGTCGACACGATAGAAAATGCCCGAAAAATAGATAACATAAGAATTGTAACACTTGAGGGTGAATTAAAGGAGCGCAGCGGTGCCATAATAGGTGGATATTTCAAAAAATTCTCAAAGAGAAGTGATATAACAAAATATAGTAGAAGAATAGAAGAACTGAAAAGAAAGAACGAGGAAATTGAAAAAGAAATGGAAACATTAGAAAAAAATGTAAAAGAGCTTGAGAAGAGCAAGGATGAAGAATCGAATGTCGTAAAGGAGCTTGAGCTCAAAAAGAAAAAGATTGAAGAAGACATGGACAAATTAAAATCTGGTAGAAAAGAAACATTTGAATTGCGCACAAACATTCAGGCAGAATTAAATAGATTAAAAATAGTAAAAGCTCGTCTCGAAGTTTCTCTTGATAATTTAAAATTAAAAATGGAAGAGTTTAAAGATGTCAAAAAATTCATCAAAGGAGAAGAAAATAAACTAAAAGAAAGAATTGAGGTTCTTGTAAAAGAAATAAACTCTCTTGGCCCTGTAAATTTGAAAGCTATAGATGAATTCAAAACCATAAATGTTGAATTTATGGAGCTCAAGAAAAAGCTTGAAAAATTACTTGAGGAACGCGATGCAATATTAAAAACTGCAGAAGAGATTGAAAGTAAAAGGAAAGAAAAATTCTATTCGGTGCTCAATGTTGTAAAAAATAATTTTTCAAAGATTTATCATGATTTAACAAATGGAGAAGGAGATTTGGTTCTTGAAGAAGAAGGCAACATAGATTCCGGTCTCATAATTCAAGTTAATCCAATGGGAAAGAAAATACTCGATATAGATTCAATATCAGGTGGAGAAAAAACAATAACGGCAATAGCATTTTTATTCAGTATACAAATGAGGGACTCTTCTCCATTTTACGTTTTTGATGAAGTGGATGCTGCATTGGATAAAGAGAATACAACAAAAATAACAAAAATGATAAAGAAATACTCTGACAAAATACAATTTGTTGTAATTTCTCACAATGATATAATGATATCAGAGGCAAAGGAAGTCTTCGGTATATCAATTGAAAATGGTGTATCCAAGATATTTGGAATAAAATTACCGGAATGATTAAGATGGAAGAAGATAAAAATGAAAATAAAATAATAGAAAATATTGTAATATCATACGACTGGGAAGAGGTTTTAAATTACATAGTCTTCTCTGAAAATATAAATCCGATGGATATAGATTTAATAAAGCTTACAAATGCATTTATGGAATATTTAAAGCGACTCAAAGATTTCGACTTTAGAATCCCCGGTAGATTCATATTAATTGCTGCAATACTTCTAAGAATGAAAATGGAGCTCCTGATTGAAAAGGAAGAAAATGAAGTATCCAAAAAAGTTGAAGAGGCTCCAAAGATAAACATAGATAACATAAAACCACTTACTCCGCCGATATCAAGAAAACCAACAAAAAGTATATCTCTTCATGAATTAATAACATCGCTTCAAAAAACAATAACATTTAAGGAGAAAAAGTACGAAAAGAAGTTCTTAATGAAGAGACGCGTAGAAAGATTAATAAATGAAGAACATGAAAATATTGAACTTCGAATGAAGAGAATTATGAAAAAAATAATAAGTATGGGCGGCAGTGGAATAAAATTTTCATCTCTTGTAGACCCTTGGACAAAGAAAGAAATCATAAGAAATTTCCTGCCGATATTATATTTATCATCTTCTGGAAAAGTTACATGCGACCAAAAGGAGCTCTTTGATGAAATATATATATCAATTATATAAAATTTAAGATGCTATTAATTCTATGCCTACAAGAAATCAAAAAATTGCTCTCATTGAAGCAACATTGTTTATAACATCTAAACCCTTATCATTGGAGGAAATATCCAAAATAACTAACTATAAGATTGACATAGTTAAAGGAATAATAGACGACCTCAAAGAAAAGTATAAAGATGAATCACATGGAATAATGATATCCGAGCTCGGCGGATATAAAATGTCTGTCAAACCCGAATATGTAACAAGGGTAAAGAGTTTAACACCTCATTCGGATTTATCAAGGGGACTATTAAAGGTTTTATCAATAATAGCATACTATCAACCCATAAAGCAATCTGATATTGTAAAAGTTATAGGAAATAGAACATACAGCTATACAAAAGAGTTGGAAAAGCGTGGTTTAATATCATCAAAAAAAGTATCAAGAACAAAGCAATTTGTAACAACAAAATTGTTTGAAGAATATTTTGGCATAGATGCAAAAAAGGTAAAGGATATCGCTAAAAATGTGGTGAATAACAATGACCAGGAATCAGATGAATAGTGCAGATATTTATTTCTTCTTGAAAGAAAACGACTTGAATGATTCTAGAATAGAAAAACTATACCATAAAAATGGAGAAGTTATACTCAGACTTTACAAAGAAAATAAATTTATCTTGAATATTTCAAAAAACAAAATAATGATATTAAAAAATTTTTCATCCGACTCGGAGCAGCCTGACACATTTACAATGACGCTTAGGAAACACATAAAAGGAAAAATAAATATAAGTCAGAAAGACTTCGATAGACTTTTGGAAATTAAATCGTCAGATGGAATCTTAATTTGTGAAATGTTCAGAAATGGAAATTTCATAATATGTGATAATAATCATAAAATAATTGTCCCAGAAGAACGGCAGGAATGGAGAACGAGAAAAATAAAATCTGGAGAGATTTATGCATACCCACCTTCAGAGAACATACTCTCTCGTGAAATATTTGAAGAAAAGATAAAAAATTCGAATAAGGGTGTTGCTTCCTTTTTAGGATCTCATGGATTTGGTATATACTCAGAAGAGATTTGCTTGATGTCAAAAATTGAAAAAGATAAAAAATGTAGTGAATTGAGCAATGAAGAAATGGAAAAATTATTTGAATCCATTAAAATGTTTCTGAATAGAGAAATGAAACCAAATATTATAATGAAGGATGGAAAGGTATACGATTTTTCTCCAGTTGAATTAGAAATATATCATGATTATGAAAAAAAATATTACGAAAAATTCAACGACGTTCTAAATGTAGTCTTTTCAAAGGTTAAAAAAGAGAAAAAATCCAAAGAAAACAGAATCCAAGATATGAGAAAAGAAAAAATAAAAAAATATGAAGAAATGGAAACAGAATTCATAAATATTGCTGAATACATACAGGAAAGTTCAGATTATATTCAATTCTTCTTAAACTCGTCAAAGGATAAAATCAAGGGAATGGAAAAAATAAAGATTGATATCAATGGAAAAAAGATTGATTTGGATTTGAGAAAGTCAATTATGAAAAATGCATCATTATACTTCGAGCGTGCAAAGCAGATGAAGAAAAAAATAGAAAAGATAAAATCTTTAATAGAGAATGAAGAGAAGACCCAAAAAAAGAAAAATGAAAACGAAAAAAAAGAAGTAAGCAAAATTGAAAAATTTAGGACATTCAAAACATCTGATGGATTTACAGTATTGGCAGGAAAAGATGCAGATACAAATGAATTTCTCGTAAAAAAAAGAATGGAAAAGAGTGATATAATATTTCATGCTGATATTATAGGAGCTCCATTTACTTTAATAAAAACGAATGGCAAAAGGCCAAGTCCTTTTGCAATTAAAGAGGCTGCCCAGTTTGCCGCATGCTATTCGAGAGCATGGAGAAGAAAGCTTGGGACTGTTGATGTTTATTGGATAAGACCAAATCAAGTAAAAAAGGTTCCAGGACTGCCGAAAGGTTCATTTCAGATTCAAGGAAAGAGAAATTACCTCAGAAATGTAGAATTAAAATTATATTTTGAACCAGTAAAAGGAAAGATAGAATTACTTCCATATAAAATCGATAGAATTGATGATAAGGTAATTGAGCTAACTCCTGGAAATGAAAAAGGAAATAAAATTATGGAAATTGTAAAGAAAAAATTCAAGGGATATCAAATTTCATCTGATCTTAAAAATAAGATACCATTTAACATGGGAGAAGTTAATCAATGATTTTCAGAAATCAATTTATCAATTTGATTTTTTATCTCCTCAAAAACTTCCTCTCTTGATTTTTCTCCATTGATAGATACAAAATTAAATTTGTCTCTTATTTTATAGTATACTCGTTGAACCTTTTTCTGCATTTCTAAATTTTCCAATCTATCCCCATGAGGCTTTCTCTTGACAGACTCTTCAGGAGAAATATCAATATATATTATCAAATCTGGCTTTAAAATAAACTTATGAATATCCTCAATCCAATGCATTATTTCTTCGTCTTCATTTAGTAATGCAGTTTCATACGCGAGCGTCGAATACATATATCTATCGGCGATAACCCAAGTTCCTTTTTCAAGTGCAGGCTTTATTATAGTCTCCAAATGTTCGTATCTATCTGCGGCAAAAAGCAATGGAATAGAATACATAGATTTTATATTGAATTTTTTAGAAAGCCAATCCTTTATAAAAAGTCCAACTGGGTTTGAATATGTTGGCTCATCAGTGTATATAGAATTTATTCCTTTTGATTTCAAATAATTAACTACATTCTTCGATTGCGTTTCTTTTCCGGAAGCATCGAGTCCCTCAAAAACTATAAACTTTCCTCGCATGGAATTAATTTACCCGAATCCTTTTTATTCTTTTTCATTCTCAATGAGCTCGACAACATCCAATGGTCTTTCAGCCAAAAGTATTTTTGGGTTTTTAGAATCTCGCTTGACAAACCAATGAGCTAGTATGGGAATGACACTTTCTATACTGTTCAGAGCTCCTTCCAAGTTTTCAACTTTATCATCCACAAAAATTATTCTGTTAGAACCTGCACTTTTTGCTCTTGATTCAGCCAATTTATATATCTCATTGTGAGGCTTTAATACTCCGACTTCGCTGGATATTATTATAAAGTTCCTATCGAATGCGTTATACCCAATTAAATTTGTAAACTTCTTCAGCTTTTTTCGTTGGGCGATAGCACTTCCGTTCGATAGAATCCCGAGTTTATACCCGCTATGTGTTAATTCTTTAACCATCTCAAAAACATCTTTATTGTAATTTATATATTTACCTATATCTTTTTCTTTAACAAATTTGCTAACAGCTCTATCATAAGTATCCCGAACGTCTTTTTCAGATATTCCATATGGCATACATTTTTTCAAGACTGCAGAAATAAATCCCCCATTTTCGTTTATATCATTTTCATTTATGCTAATACTACATCCAGAGAAGCGCTCTTTCAAATACTTCAATGCTTGTCTGCGTATAGCAGAATAAAATTTTTTATTTGCCTCTAAAAGTACTCTATCTATGTCAAAATAAACTGTGGATTTCATAAAGATTATTGCCAAAAAAGAAATAAAAATCTTCTTCATAC
>CAYYKR010000031.1:0-4266 GCA_964469235.1 uncultured archaeon
ACCCAAAGCTGATTTTTAGAAACACTAACTAGATTGAGTGAAAAGCCGAGCGATGCAACTAAAACTAATAGCGTCAATGATAAAATTATTACTTTTCCCCCTCTCATTTTTTAGTCCCCAACAACCTTTTTATGAATAGGAATTTCGGTGAATGATATTCAACCCCAATAATATTTGCCGCTGCTTTTTTAAAAGCTATTGAAACGTCAGAATACGGGGCATATCTCATAATTGGAGTCTCTTCAAATATACTTTTTCTAACTAAATCCGATTCCGGTATCTTTCCAATTATGGGAGCTTCGCACATTATCTCAATTTCTGCTGGCTTGAGCTCATATTTGTCTCCATGTATTCTATTCACAACTATTCCAATTAAATTTTTCCCTTTACTTCTAACAATTTTTATGACCTTTACAGCATCAGTTATGGAAGAAAGATCTGGATTTGTAACGATTATAACATCGTCTGCAACATCTATCAATGACAATGCTTCTTCGCTCAATCCTGGTGGGCAATCGAGAATTATATTTCCGGTAAGCTTATTGAGAACATTTTTTAATTTTTTAGAGTTTTTGCTTATTCCACCAACCGTTTTCATTGAAAGGGAAGATGGAATTATCATAAGTCCGCTCTTGTGTGTGTATATTGATTTGTAAATATTTTCTTCTCCACTAAGAACATCTTGTATTGTCACGGGAAATGAATATGACCCAAGATGCAATCCCAAATTTGAAACTGTAACATCGGTATCAACAACTATGACATACTCACCAAAATCTTGAAGAGCCAGTCCAAGATTAACGGTTGTAAAGGTTTTTCCTACTCCGCCCTTTCCAGAAACAATAGCAATTATACGATTCTTTTTACTTTCCATTTCCCGCACCTCAACAAATATATTCTCTAAAATATATTTAACCAAATAACTATAAATATTTTCCTTTATCTCTTTCTGGATTTTTTACGTCTTCTATTAACTGGTTTGTGTTTCTTAAAGATGATAAAAATGAGCTCCAAAATAGCAATTATTACAATTATATAAAATTCAATTTGATATTTATTTAATTTATCGTACCACTTCGGCTCTTTGAGATAAATCTCCTTTACATCATTTATCCCTCCGTCTGGGGACACTATATCAAATTTTACAGGCGTTTCCAAGAAGAATGGTGTTTCAAAATTTATACTAACCGCCTTTTCTTTTCCAGGTTCGAGACTAACTTCCTTTGGTTCAAATTTCCATCCCTGAGGATAATTCTCTGGAATTATATAAACTTTTTTGGACTCATTTGATTTGAGATACAACTTTATAGAATTGTTTGTATTTTTGTATTTGATGCCGATTAAATTTGTGCTCTCATTTAAAATATCAGTCACATCTATGTCTATTTCATTTAAATTGTATATGTCGTCGCACATGTATAATTTTGGATACGCTTTTATTTTTCCCGGTTTTGTTGGATTCCAATAAACATCAAATAATCTTATATCACCCGGCTTCAGCACATCTTTCTTTGACCATGCAGTATACAAAGTTTTATTTCCCTGCTTAAAATCAACTCTGTAAAATGAATTACATGTCACAGAACCTATATTCTCCAAATTAAAGAGTATTTTTATGGGTTGCTTATTTACAGATTGAGTATAATTAATATAATTTGTATCGGCACGAATATTTCCCGAGACATCTACAGAAACGTAAAGAGAAAACGCTACAAATGAAATTATAGACAGTAAAAATATTACTGCAATTGACCTTTTCATAACCATTTAATCAAACCCCCTAAAATTTTATATTTAGGATTTCTCACGATGACATCGAGCTCTCCTTCATAATATCCGTATGATGTTGCATTAAATCTTATTGTGGCGTATTTTGACTCTCCAGAATTTATAATAATTCTATTTGGATATTGAAGAAACTTCGTCACATTTCCATACGCTTTTATTTTTATTTCAATTGGATTACTCATTGGATTTCTAATTTCTATATTTTTCCTCTCAGAAAAATAAATTGGAAGTTTTCCAAAATTCAATTTATCGGTATCCCCAACGATTCCAACTTTAAAGTTTGTTGTATTTGGCTTTATCACTGTGACATTTACAGGATACCTTATCATATATTCATCAAAAAATATGTTTTGCCCGAATGGATAACTATTTACTCCTTCCCTCGTTTCATTTTTGACATAACTTTGTGGAGCTTTGTATGACCCAAAGAGCTCTCCAAAGAGAAGAAAAACACATACTATTGACACCGAGATGAGTACTATTTTTGTGTACTTTAAGAATTCTGAATTCATCCTACCATCTCCAATATATAATCAGCATTATTACCAAAACTATTAAAATAATTAGCCACCATGGAAATTTTGATGGCGGCTGCCTTATAACGTTTTCTTTCACAATTTTTTGAGGGACTTCAACACTTCCCAGCTTCGTAACTTCCCCTGTTATCCAATTTGCAGTTGCCTTAACTTGATAGTTACCTGACTTCAAATCTTTGGAGTACCAATAAACTGACATAACTTTTGTTTCACCGGGTTTAACTTTAACCGCACCACCCTTTAGAACTGCAACAACATTTCCTAAATTATCAAACATCTTGACCTCTTTTGGATACGCCGATTCTGTAACCGTCCCTGTATTTTTGAAAAGCAAATCTATTCTTGCTTGATTGCTACCTGTCCTCTCAGCTTCCATAGCCACAATATCTCCACTTCTCACTGCACGCCCTGGAACTTTGAAAACAACTATAACTCTTGTGACTCCTATTGTACCAACAGCCGGTGCATTTTTCCCAGCTGGAAGATGAGGAGTAAGGTCTATACTTCCCATATGGTAACCTGGTTCTGAATTTCTCGGTATATTCAAATAAAATGTTGCTTTTCTATTTGCATAAATTAAATTACCGTCAGCGAGTTTTATCAAAGTCTTTTCAGACGGACGCAACAAAATAGATGAAAGTGGAAATGAAAACCATTTCGATACATCTTCTTCAGACGCATTTTGCAATTTATAACCTTCCTTTGCAGATGTCATAAAAGCTGCTTGTGGAGGCCTATAACTTAATGAAACATAAATGTCATTGTCCGATGTTGTTACCAAATATATATTCCCGGCATATTTTTTCCCCTTGTCCAATTCGCCGAAATTGTAATACCCAGGGGCAGCACCTATAGATATCGAGAATCCTACATTTATGAATATTGATATCATTAAAATTATTACGATGTATTTTTCATTCCCCCTCATATTATTCCCTAATATAAATTATCATTAACTTATAAATATTTTCATCCAATTTAATTTATGAAATTTTTTTGTGAAGTTGTGGTAAAGGATATACTTCCTATGGTAAGAGCCGAGATATCAAGAGAGCTAATCCTAAAATATGGACTAACTCAAACAGAAGTCTCTCAAAAATTAGGCATAACTCAAGCTGCTATATCTCAATACATATCCAGATCTAGGAGCAAAAAAATTATCGATCAAGAAACTAGCAAGTATATAACAGAGGCGTGTAATAAAATAGTTAGAGAAGATTTGAACGAATATAAAATAATGGAGCTAATTTGGAATATTTGTCTTGACTTAGTTAAGAAAGATAAAAATGTGTTCATTCCGAAAGAAATTTAAACATACTCAAAGAGTTTTTAAGTGATAGTCTAAATTTTATGAGGTGAATTAATGGCAAAACACAAAGCCTTTAAAAGAAAAAGTAAGAAAAAAGAGGAACACAAGACAGAAGAGAGAAAAGAGAAAAGAGAATCTTCAAAGAAAAATAATTTTTGGATGTGGATTTCAATAATTTTGGCAGCAATCGTACTTTTCGAGGCGTATAGAATATACACCCCGGGAAAGACAGTGAGCACGACAGCAAGTGAAAGTGATGTAGCAAAAATTGCAAATAGCACTTTGCAATACATAAATACGCAGCTTTTACAGGGAAGAGCAACAGCAGAATTATTAGCATACAATAAAACCGATTACCCAGGATTGTACTACATAAAAATCAGTATAAATGGACAAGCATATAAATCCTATGTAACTTCTGATGGAAAACTTCTATTCCCAAGTGGAATACCAATTGAAACTGTGGACAATACAAATAAAGAAAATACACAACCGAAACAGAATAAGTTTGATGCACCGGATTCGGATAAACCCGATGTAAAACTCTTCGTAATGGCATTCTGTCCATTCGGACTTCAAGCAGAAAAAGCAATGATACCTGTGTACAACTTGCTAAAGGATAAAGCAGACATA
>CAYYKR010000031.1:4366-7441 GCA_964469235.1 uncultured archaeon
ACTTCCAGAAGTAAAAGAGGATATAAGACAACTCTGCATAAAAGAATTATATGGAAAAGACAAGTTATGGGAATATCTGAACTACTTTGACCACAAATGCAATTACGACAACAAAGAAACTTGTTGGGAAGAAGCAGCAAATAATACAGGATTAGATGTATCAAATATAAACACATGTGTAAATCAAAAACTTTCTGAAAATGGAGAAACAACATTAAAGCCTGAGCAAGAGCTCGACCAGCAATACAAAGTTCAAGGATCGCCAACATTGATTATAAATGGAAAAGTGTATTCCGGAAGTAGATCACCAGAAGATTACAAAGAAGCAATATGTAGTGGTTTCACAAATCCACCGAGCGAATGCAATCAGAATTTAACAACTGAAGCAGCATCAACAGGATTTGGAGGAGGAACTTCAACAGGCAGTGGAGGACAATGCTAAAATTTATTTTTTATTTTTCTTTTCTAATATATTTTTTGTTAAATAACTAATTCTTCTAAAGAACAACGACCTAAAGAATTCCATCATTATAAATATTCCAAAAGAAACTGATAGTGGAAGCCACCTTAAGAATGCAGAAAACATTTGAGAATTTTCTATCGCATGATTTACATACGGTGTCACATTTATATTAGGTTGACTTTTATTGAATTCAGAAGTTATGTAATCAAAATTTTTGTATACATTATTTAGAAGCTCGTCTTTATTATTTAAATTGGATGTTTGAATTGAATAAACAAGAGACTGTTTCTCACTGCTTATAGCATATAAGCTTGCTTGATATGTTTCATTTTGTATATTTTTGACTTCGCCCGAAACTATAGGTGTCAAAGCATTTCCGAGCTCCGTTTTAAATGTACTTTCATAAAGAGGTAGATTACTTGCAACTACAGCAAATATTCCAATTGCCAAAATTAAATCAAAAACCACCAAAGATAAATTAATTGACTTAGAAGAAATTATAGTTGACAGGAATATTGCAAATGCAAAAAATAAACCCATGTAAGTTCCAAATATAAAAAATACTGCAATTGAGCTCAATGCTGACAAAATAATTTTTTTCTTAAAGTCCTTCATGAATGCTGCAAATCCAAGTCCAATTGATAATATTAAAATCGATAAGAAGGGTAACAAAAATGGCTTTATTAAGTCCATCAGAGCTTCGGACGGACTCATACCACTTGTCTTTACTATCATTTCAGAGAGCAGATTTGTTTGAAGTAGAACAATTCCATTTATTGAAAATCCACTGACTTTCATAACAACTGCTGACGATATTATAATAATTGAAAACAAAAGTTCTTTCCAATATTTCATCATTACACCTTATATTTGTATTTGTATTTTTTCTCTTCCTTCTCTAATTTTTTCATGAGCTTCCATCTTTTATACTTATTTATTAAATCATTAAAGAATGAATTAAATTTATTTTCATTTTTAGGGCGATAACCATACCCATACTGATATCCACCTTTCTTTGGCCACATGAAATAAATAACAGCCATTGTAATTCCTACCAATATGACAATTATAAATATTACAATTGTAGAATGACCTTTGGGCTTTTGAAGAACGGACAATATATTTTCTGTTCCTTTCAAGTTAGTTTGCATGTCTTCAAGAAGGTTGTATGCACTTATGTAATTTCCATCTTTTATGAGCTCCTCTGTCTTATTCAAGTTCTCTTTTAAATTTTTCAAATTAATTTCAGCATAGCTTGTATTGTAACCTTCTTTTTTCTTTTTAGAAATCTCTTTTTCGAGCATACTTATTTTATCGGTTACATTCTTCAAAGTCTCGTTTATATTGGCGATGGATGAGTTTGTGGGAAGTATGTACAATACAACTTGCTTTGAGTCAGATATATTACTGCTATCACTCCCGTTGAAAACTTTTAATGTTAAAACTCTTTTTCCAAATGATAAGGAAGTTGCATTTATCAGTATTGAAAATGAACCTTGTCCACCTGAAGATAAATTCATATTTGTCGGAGTTACACTAATACTAATGTTTGACAATCCGGAAACTGATAACCCTACTTTATCTAACTTTACATCTCCTGTGTTCTTAACAACAACATTAAAGGATTTTGATGAATTCTCTAAAACTGAAAAATTGCTTGGAATACTCGTAAATGAAATTGATATGTTCACAGATTCTGGAGCTGAATTACATTTTCCATCTTTGCATCCATACTCACACAATGTTAAATTCACACATGAACATGTTGAATTTCGATAACATGCATGTGTTGAATCTTCACATATCCATTCAGGGGTACAGGTTTTTTTGTTTTGCTGACTACTTGTTGGAGATGTAGTATTTACGCATTTTGCACCAGCTGCATTTGCCTTGCACTCATACCCACTTGAACAAGATGATGGCTCCCACGTTCCTTCACTACATTTCCATCTGTGTGTGCTGTCTTTACAGCCTGGAGCATAAACCCCATTATCATAATTTGATGCATTATCATCTCCAGATAATTTATGAACACAATTAGAAGAAGATGAAGAGCAATACTTCCCACCTGCATAATCGGAATAACAATACCCAGAATAGCAATCTGAACTGTTCGAGCACGAAGCTCCGCTGTTTATGCCCTTTGTATATCCGTACAATCCAGTTATAGGATTCACATTTGTTTGATTGAGTGTTCCATTAACCTCTGCAAAAGATAAATTAACAAAAACGAGTGCAATTATCAAAGATACAATAAACATGTTCTTGCTATTCATTTTACCACTCTATTCAGTTCTAAACAGCATCCAAAAGTTTGTCCACCATCCGCTTGATGATGCTGGTGTGCTCTCAGGTATTGTCATTTTCAGCATTAAACTGTACAAACCTTTTGCCTTTGAAAACGAAACTCCTCCGTTTGTATATGAATTCTCTATGCTTGCATTATTCGTCGCGTCACCATATTTGTAAAGTAATGCGTAATTTGTAGAACCATCTACCAAACTTATGTTATGTGTTCCATCCGTCCAATTGTTCATTCTCATTTGAACCTTTCCCGTGATATTTTCGGTCAAATTTACGGTAATGTTAAATTTCCAATAATCATTTCCATT
>CAYYKR010000032.1:0-1626 GCA_964469235.1 uncultured archaeon
AAAGAGGAAGAGCCGAAAGATGGAGAGTCAAAAGAAAAAAAATCAAAGGGCGACGAGGCAAAGGACAATGAATCAAAGGAAGGAGAGAAACAGGAAAATAGATTCAAAAAAATTATGAAAGGTATCTTTAATTCATCCCACATCGGATCGATCAGAAATGGAACAGAATCATTTTTTTACGCTGCTCAAAAAGGATTCATAGATTTGTTTCTTTCAATCATAATTGGCGGGGCTGGAATTTTACTATTCATAATAACAGTTTTTAAATACCATCACGAACCGATGAGCTTGTGGGAAATACTTGCATTGATTTTATTCGGAGCTCTTCTATTCATAGAATTTTTAAATTCTTCAAAAGGTCTTGGTGCAATAGATTCAATAATAGCAATTCTATCGGCATTTACAGCAACAATCGAGATATACGCTATTGACATAATACTAAATATGCATAATGGATGGCTCATAATTGTAAGTATAATAGTGATGTTTCTATCAATGCTATTTTTCGATAGTCTTTATTCCGCCGGCGGTCCAAAGGCACTTGTAGTAGTTTCAGTGTTTCTTATAATAGCTGCATATTTGGCCCTCGGACCGTATTCAATGTATACTAGTTATTATAGAGATGGATTGAAAGATAACATGAACGGAGGAGCAAAAATAATTATGGATAAATTCAATGATTTGAACTTACTTTTAACAGACCCTATGGCATATCAATCCAAGATGCAAATGAGAAATGTGGTAGCTGATACAGATGTAAATAAGCCCATGGGTGTAGAATTTGTCCAAATGAGTCCAATAATTACTCCTGTTCCGAATGGAACGACCGAGTATATACAACTTCAGGTTGAAAACAAAGGAAATGCAATTGCGAAAAATGTCACGCTTAAAATTGGTTGTAGAAATGACAATTGTGTTGGAAAGGATTCCGACCTTCCTATGAACATTACAATTTCAAATGAAATGATACCTCACAATGCAAGTTTTATCCCCATAGAATTAAACGCATCTGCAAAGAAGTTGCCCGATTATATGAGAATATATTATAATTTATATTATGAGCTCCCATCAAATTCATCAATTCCTGTGACCATATATGAAGAAAAAGATATAACCCAAAGAATAATAGCAACGGGAAATTCCATACTTCATGATGTCGTGGCAGTTGGAACGCCAGGTCCGGCAATGATATCTCTAAACCTCGGGAAGCAGCCACTCATAGCTGGACATCAATCTGTACTTCTTGTGTCAATCGTCAATGAAAGAAGGGACGGAGAAATAATATTACCGAAAGACTCAAAAATAACTGTAAAAATCCCAAATGAAATCTTAATGAACGGGGAAATATCGTGCGATAGTGGAAATATATGGAATATAAAAGAAAGCTCCGACAGCAATTTTAAAATAATTACAATATCACCGACAAGGGAGCTCCCATTTGGAAAATTAAAAGAAGCGGGAATATACTGTAGCTTCGTTGCAAATCACCCTCCCATAAAAGGTAATAGAGCGGGAATAATATCAGATTACATATCTGCAGAAATAAACAAATACAGGTACAGAATGGGCGCAACACAAAATATACAGATAACCTATCCGCTTGGAGTAATTGAAAATAATAATGGA
>CAYYKR010000032.1:1726-7058 GCA_964469235.1 uncultured archaeon
AATATTGGAAAAACTAAAATACCGCAGAAATATGTAGATGCATGGTGCAAAGGAGATAATTTAAAAGCATGCTATGGCTCGACTCCAATAGAACCGATAGCAAACAAATATGCCAAACAATACGGCGTTGATAAATATCTTTTAGCTGCAATATCAACAGAAGAGAGCTCCGTTGGAACTAATGGATATTGTATAACAGGTTGTGGGGTAAATGAAAATGGAGTTAAGGGTTGTGATTCTGGAGATAAAGGATATTGTAATGCTGATTATGAATTTGAATGCACAGCATCAACACTAAAAAATGCATACGATGGAAAAGGTCCTTATAGTATATGTAATGATCTTGATGAACCGAAGAAAACGATGTGTATATTGTGCGTATACAACATTGGCGGTAAAGATGAGTGCAAAAATAATCCGGAAAATAATAATTATGCAAAAACAGTTATTAGCTACTATAATGGATGGAAGGGTATTTCGTGCAGTTAATAATAATCAAACTCCCATTATCAATCTTAACATGTTTCTCGTTCCGGGACCGAGCCCAAGAATTATAATCAGAAGATAAACAAAATTTCTCAACTTTACATTTTTTTCCTTCTCGAGCTCCCAAAATACAAAGAGAAGAACAGGAATTTTTAAAACGTACATTCCAATGGGACCAAAAATTCTGGTAAATATTCCACCAATAACGTGCTCCTCAAAATAATCTCCCGTGAGAAGTGCCGAGAACGTGGTCGACGCATCAAACATATGAATAAACAAAACATTCATATTAAATTTATTCATAAAATTAAGACGGCGAGATATTATATATGCTATCGTACATGAGATTATCGTAGACAAAATTATGTTAAAAAGGTAAATTGGATAATTTACTTTTATCATACTCAGAAATATTAGAAGCGGTATTGCGCCGAGAGCTCCCCAGAGTTTGTAATAATTTTCATGACCGTAGATTTCAAACGATATAAAAAAACTCAGAAATGCATACGTCGCCAAAAGTATCCAAACCATAGGAGTTATCAATAGGAACGTATTGAATATCCCAGCATCTTCAAGAACATGAAGTGTTGAACCGAGGAGTATGAACGGAATTGAAGATAGTATAAATTTGGAGTCAATCTTAATTTTTTTAGGAATGGATTCATATATCAAATACGAGAAAACTACAAACAAGAGAGCGTAAGTTATGGTATTATACACATTGTACCCATTTTTATAAATTATAGGATCGACAAAGTATTGCTTTATGAATTTCATATATTTTTATATTTCAAGAAATATATTAATAGTATATGAAGAGGTAGATGAAATGAATAATTCAATAAAAAGAAGTTTCATATTAGTATCTTTAATCGTATCGGTTGTGTTTTTGTCTGGATGCGTCATACCCTCAGCACCTTCTGTTCCAATAACAGTAAACCAGAAAAATCAAAATGACAACACTGCAGATATTCTCATCGTCCAGAACGAAGCAACTTATCCGTCTCAACCAATATATCCAAATTCAAAATTCACATTTTCTTTTGATGTAAAAAATGTTCATAATTCGGCGGTTGCAAAATGCCTTCATGTTAGGCTCTATGACAAAAGTATATTCAAATTCCAATCCAATAATCCAAACAACAATGATAAAACTGTTTCTTCTGATTGCACAGGTGCAGAAAAAGAAATATCCGACGATGTTGTAAACAAGGGAAATGTATATCCGGGAGCTTCAAAGAGAATAATATTTAATTTAATATCTCCATCCGCCGATGAGATAGGAAATCTTAAAATCACACCAACTATAAGTTATAGATTTACTTACGATTTTACAGCAAATACAATATATCAGATTGTCATCGTTGACGGACAATATTTAGCAACATTGCAGCAAGCTGGAAAATCGGTTACTGCAAACCCTATCAATTCAATAGGACCTGGACCGTTCAAGGTACATATGAATTTATTGAACAGAGACCATTTTGTTTTATCTGGGTCAACGGGGCAGTTAGAGGTCAAAATCAAAAATGAGGGTCAAGGAGAATCATCAAGTAATTGGGGTGGCTCTATAGACAAAAATAGTCTCATATTGGGAATACCGGAAGAAATTTACAGTAATAATATGTACAAAGGTGTCGAAGGTAATTTTGGAGAAATAGCATGTCCAGACGATTATGGAAGCAATTACAAATGTATAACCAACAAAGATAAAATAAACTTATATCAAGGTTCATCAGCTCCCCTTATATTAAGATTTGAAGCTCCGAAAATAAACAATAAAGGTTCTAAAGTTCCATATAAAATTTACACATTTAGAGCAACTATGAACTATCAATACTTAATGGATAGAAGTTATAGCATAGAGGTAAATCCACATGAGATTCAATAAAATTTTAATAGTAGTGTTATTTGCAGTTATTGCATCGTCTGGATGCATAAATCATTCCAATCCGAGTTCATCGCAGAATTTTATGCAGATAAGTATGGACACAGATGAACCAATAATATTCGCAGGACGCTCTGATACATTTTACTCAGATATAAACAACTATGCAGATAAAAATTACAGCAACATTGTTTTTAACGTCTTCGATGCACCATTCTTTAAAGGTTCGTGCGAAAAAAAGCTCCAGAACTTAAACAGGAAATCGTACTATCATCTAGAATGTAGCTTACCATCGGATATATCATCGGTTCCAGATGGAGGAATAACTTCAACTGTTTCAATGTCAACAACCTTTGAAGGCGTTGAATCAATGTATCAGCAAGTTGAGACTATATCAGAAGAGGAGTACTTTAGAAATAAAATACCGTCAAAGCCAGGTCAATATTCCACATCAGATGGATATATAGAAATAGATTCAGATTTTCATGAAAATTTACCAATTGTATATTCTCCTGGAAAAAATTACAATGTCTTGTTCAGAATAAAAAATGTTGGTCCGGGAGTGATTGAAAACTTAAAGGTTAACATGAACGACGGCGGAATACTTAAAGATTGTAGTCCGTCTCCAGAAGATATAAAGTACACCGGAGAAAATGAAATAACATTTGGATGCCAGGTTAAACCTCCTGAAACAAAAGTTTTAAATTCTTACAAAATAATAATAAATGTATATTATAAATATAAAATGGTAAAAGATGTGAAAGTTAAAATAAAGAGGTGAACTTAATGAAATTTGAACATTATGCAACAATTTTTGGACTCGTTCTAGTTGTATTAATTGCAGGATGCGCGAGTCATAGGCAATCGCCATCATATTCAAACGATGGTATTGTCATAAATGAATTTAGTTCAGCGGACTCTTCCCTTTATAGCGGAGATAATACAACTTTGTACTTGGAAATTCAAAACAAAGGAGGGGTGGATGCAAAGGACGTAAAAGCGTATTTATTTGATATTGACCAATGGAATCCAACTCCGAGTGCCATGCATAAGTTTGGGGATATGAGAGCTGGAAATGAAAATGCTCCAGGAGAAATTAAAACCATGAGTTGGGACATTACGGCACCGGAATTACCTCAGGGAGTCACGAACACATTCCCGATTGAAACTAGAGTCGTATACGGCTACAAATCAACTGCAAGTTCCAGCATACATCTATACAGTTATTATGATTGGAAAAGATTATCTGACAAAGGTCAGCTTTCTGTATCGAGCGAAATACCTACCTCAAATTCAAATGGTCCAATACAAGTATCTTTAATGGGTTCAAGTGCTTATGAAATAAGACAAAGTGGAGACAACAGCATACCGGTAGTAATAACATTTACAAATATTGGTTCTGGTGACCCAGTGGAAATAGAAAACGATGGAACATGGAACAAGGGTAAAATGTCTGGAGAATTAACCGTACTTGGACCAGCTGGAACAAAAATAGATTGTGGAAATGGAGCAAACAGTCAAGTTAATTTTGATTTGAATTTGAGAAGGGGGAAGCCGAGCAGAAAATCATGCATAATAACAATTCCAAACGATGCAACAACATCATTGGTAACACTAAACTTCAATTTTGACTATCAATACTTTGTTTCAAGAATGGTACAAATTTCAGTAACGGGAAACAATCCATAATTCCTTTTTCTTTTTTTAAATGGCGGTTAAATGCTTTCATCCAAGATAATAAAGAGATATTTAGAAAGGGGGCTTCTTGTAAGTAATTTAATTGATATAAATAAGCAACTTCAGCCGGCTGGAATAGATTTGACTGTTGCAAAGATTTTTAAATTAAATGGAATCGGGTCAATCGATTTTACAAATGAAAACAGAGCTCTTCCAGATTACAAAGAAGTTAAGGCAAATGGAGATTTCTGGTTATTGAAAGAAGGAATATACAACGTATCTATAAACGAATATATAAAATTGCCAAGAGAAGTTGCTGCAATTGTACTTCCAAGGTCATCTTCTCTATCATGCGGAATAGAAATTCATACGGCATTATGGGATCCGGGATACAATGGAAGAGGATTTCTATACATAAATGTTAAAAATCCTGTAAAGGTATATAAAAATGCAAGAATTGCTCAAATGATATTCTTTAAGGTTGATGAACCAGATGAAATTTATAATGGATATTACAATGGCGAAGATTTATTAAAATTTTCCAAGAGGGGAAGAGATGAAAGCAAAAATAGCAAATAAATCATATAATATAGTTGATATGAGTGGTTGGAAATCTATCAAAGGACTGATGTTTAATGATATGAAAGATATTGACGGAGCTCTGATATCTGGAAATTCTATATGGATGCCATTTGTAAAGAGGAGCCTAACATTGATATTTTTGAATAAGAAAAATAAAATTCTCAAAGTTGTTAGAGCGTGCCCAATGACAATAAATCCAAAAACATGGAAGGTATATTCGTGCAAAGATGCTATAAAATGCTTAGAAATAAAACAGAGAATAAGTCCAAAAGTTGGAAGTAAAATCATATTCTCATAATGGGTCCGGGCGGATTCGAACCGCCGACCTTCGCCACGTCAAGGCGACGTCATAGCCACTAGACTACGAACCCTCAACTTTGATATTTTATTATTAATCTTTTTAACTTTTCATGCGCCAGCCGGGATTTGAACCCGAGTTTCAGCCTTGGCAAGGCTGTGTCCTAACCAGACTAGACTACTGGCGCGCGAGTAATTTAACTAATTTTAACTAATTGAGTTTAATATTTTAAATTATTTTCTTTTGCGCCTTCTCCTTATTTTTGCATCTGAATTTATAGATTTTACTATTTTACGCTTGTTTCCCTTTGCTATATCTTCAAAAATGCTTTTAAATCCGAGACCAAACGCAATTGCAAATCCAAGGCCAAAAGATGCGAGAATTACTATTAAAACTGAGTT
>CAYYKR010000033.1:0-6254 GCA_964469235.1 uncultured archaeon
CGAGAAAGATAAATACGACATGGAACCTTCAATAACACTTAAAAATCCTCCATTATAATCATCAATATGAACTTATTCCCATTTTCAAAGATTCGCTCGGGGCAAAAAGAATTTATGAATGATATAAAATATGCTCTGGACAAAAAATTAAATATAATAGCGACGGCCCCAACAGGAATAGGTAAAACCGCTGCTACACTTGTACCGACCCTTGAGTACGCTCTCAAAAATAATAAGATAGTTTTATTTCTCACTCCTCGTCATTCTCAGCACATGATTGCAGTTGAAACGCTTAGGCTTATGAAAAAGAAAGTAGATTTCATAGCAACCGATATAATAGGGAAAAAATGGTTGTGCCCAATAGAAGGCGTTGATTATCTTTCTACAAGCGAATTTAATGAATATTGTAAATACATGAGGAAGGAGGAAAAATGCCCATATTACAACAACACGTGGAAGGAAGGAAAATTAACATCTGGAGCTCAGGAAAAATTAAAGGAACTTGCAGCCAATTCACCGATTCATGCTGATGAAGTCAAAGACTTCTCCGAAAATTATTGTATATATGAACTTTTGATGAACCTTTCAAAGCAGAGCTCTGTGATAATAGCAGATTATTATCATGTCTTTTCTCAACATTCAAACATTTTTTTAAGGATGGGAAGAAAAATTGAGGATGCCATAATAATAGTTGATGAAGCCCATAATCTTCCAGAAAGAATACGAAAATTAATGTCAATAAGTATAAGTAATTATTCCCTTGATAGGGCAATAAAAGAGGCAGATGAATTTGGTTTTGATATAGTAAAAAAGCAATTGAAGCACATAAAGAGTGTTTTATCTAAGTTGTCAGACAAAGATTGTTTCGTTACCAGAGATAGATTTATGGACAAAGTCAAAGAAGTTGACGATTACACGGATATAATTTCCGATATGAAAGTTGCAGCCGATGAAGTCAAGGAAGAAAAGAAGAAATCTTATATATCATCTATTGCAAGATTTTTAGAAGAGTGGGAAAAAGATGATATCGGATTCTCGAGAATTTATAGAGTTTCAAAATTTGACGGAAAGAAGAAATACTTTTCGCTGATGTACAATTGCCTTGACCCATCTTTAATATCAAAAGAGATTTTTGACAGAGCTCATACATCTATTTTGATGTCAGGAACCATGAAACCAATGGAAATGTATATGGATGTTCTCGGTTTGGATAAAAACAGAACAATGGTCAAAGAGTATAAATCCCCATTCCCAAAGAAAAATAGATTGGATTTAATAGTTCCAGGTGTAACAACAAAATATTCTCACAGAACGGATAAAATGTGGAGCTCGATGGCAAATCATGTAATAAATATATCCAATGCCATTCCAGGCAATTTAGCTGTTTTCTTTCCAAGTTACAATATAAGAGATAAGGTAATGAAATTGTGCTCCGGAAAAATAAAGAAGACCATAATTCCAGAAATTCAAAATTCAAGTAAAAATGAGAAGTCGCATATATATAGAAAGTTCATTTCAAACTCTTTGTCGGGTTCAGTTTTATTCGGCGTGCTTAGTGGTTCTTTTAGCGAAGGTGTTGACTTTCCGGGAAATGCTATAAACGGCGTCGTTATAGTTGGTATATCTCTTCAACAACCAACATTGGACGCTAAAGCTCTCATAGATTATTATGAGAAGAAATTTCACAGGGGTTGGGATTATGCATATATTTATCCGGCCGTTCAAAAATCTCTTCAAGCTGCTGGTAGATGCATAAGGTCAGAGAGAGATAGGGGTGTAATAGTTTATCTCGATGAGAGGTATTTATGGAAGAATTATAGGGAGCTCTTTCCCGTTGACAACAATCTTAAGGTTACAAAGGAGCCGGAGAGGTACATTAGAGAGTTTTTTAATGAATTTAAACATTAATGATAATTAAAAATAAATTTAAGGAGGTCTTAAAATGGTGCAATTTGAAACTATAAAATCGAAAGAAATAAACATAGGGAGAAACAACTTTTTGGAGATAGCAAGAAGAAAGGCTATATCTGATAAGGGAGAAAACGAATTTATAGCTATTTCAAGAGGTTTTGTAACCGACAATGGAGAGAAGAGATATTTGAAATCTTTTACAATACCATTAAAGGATGATGTCCTTGATTTTGTTGCGAAATCTCTAAAAGAGGTTTAAAATGATAAAAGAAATTGAAAAAATTTTGGAAGAATCACCCGATTATATCGGCGATGATTTTTTAATTTCTTCTGCATTTACTATGGGAAGGAATATAGAAGAGCTCAGGAAAAACTGGACAATTCATTTTAGAAAGGGAAATAAATTTATATCGGTGTCCTTGAAAAAAACAGAGGAATCTGAGCCACTTTCAGATGAGATTGCCAGGACGGACCTCAACAGTTATGACGATAGAATCTACAAATATTTTGAAGACCTATCTGCAAAGTTAGATTTCAATCCGTCGAATGCTTCGATTTCGCTCTTTAATGGCAAAATAAAAATTTCATTCTTTTCAAGCGACTTCAAAGTCCTTGTATGTACATTGGACAAAAATGGAAATGAAATATCTAAAAATAAAATTAATTTGATTGGTAATTGAAATGGAATCTATAAACATTTGCGTCCTCGGTGATGACTCCGTAACAAAATTTTGTAAGAAGGGTACAGTTACAGATGTTACAATGTACAACAGAGCTCTTGAAGATAAAATAGTTACAATGATTTACCCCGGTATTGAAAAGCCCCAATCCATCGCCTTTGCACTCCAAATGTGCGACTTTGTTATACTCTCAATAAAAAATATTGACAAAAACTTGGGCGAGCTCATTCTTTTTGCAAACGAATTCAATAAAAAAGGAAAAATAGTTGTTTACGATTCTTATATGGTAGACGATGTTAAAAAAATGCTTCATGGAACGGCATTTGAAAACTTTCCTATACTTGAAAATCCAAAATCGTTGGAAGAAATTATAGACGGCTTCGAGCGTAAGAAAAACGGAGAAGAAAAATTGGTCATGGTAGACCAATACTTTAAAGTTAAGGGTGTTGGCGATGTAGTTTTGGGTTTCATAAAATCCGGGAGCGTGAAAGTTTTTGATAAGTTAATAGTTTACCCTCAGAAAAAAGAATGCACGGTTAAGAGCATACAAGTTATGAGTAAGAATTACAAGGAGGCGGAAGAGGGAACAAGAATAGGATTTTCTTTGAAGACTGATGCCGAACTTAGTCGGGGTGTTGTTCTATCTGATAAGAATATAAAAGTTGCTGATGAGCTCATTGGAAGAATAACAAAGAATAAATTTTATAAAAAAGACTTAAACGGTCAATTTCAAGTTGTTATAGGACTTCAATATGTATCTGCAAATGTGAACAGCAGTAAGAACGAATTAAAATTTCTAAAGCCGGTCACTCTTGAAACTTTTGGAAACCCGATACTTATAATAGATCCAAATTCATTTCCAAGGATTGCAGGAAGATTTGATATTTAACAATTTAAATTCTTTATTTTAATGCTATTATGTTTTTCGATAAAATTTATGGGTCATGGAAAAAAATTCAATTTGAAAAGTATAGTTTTATAATAGAAGACATAATAAACTTCTTAAAATCTAAAATTTCGATTTCAACTTTAAAAATTCTTGATGTTGGATGCGGACCAATGTACTTTGAAGAATTTTTAGATGAAAAAATATTTTTAGACAACGATGAGCTCAAAATGTTGAATTGGAGAATTATTTCAACAGATATAAAAATTCCAAAGAATCACTTAACAGGAGATTTTTCTTTTGTTATTTCAAATGGTGGAGCTCTTCCATTTAGGAATAAATACTTTGATTTAATTCTTTCGTTTGATTCATCTCATCTCTTTAGTACGAATGATTTTCATAGAGTATTGAAATCTGATGGACTTGCGGTAGTTTCCCTTCCGTTGAATATATCGGGCAAGTTCAGAAAAATTAAAGGGTTAGAATTGGTTTCGGAGAAAAAGTTTTACGGTAGGGAAAATGAAATTTTTAGATTCTATAAAATTAAAAGATGATTACATTTTTTCAGGGCATTTTATTCCAAGTAGATAGAGTCCAATTTCAAGGACTATCGAAATTGATTTTATGAATCCAAGCTTTTCTTTTTCATCATCAGAATCTATTATTTTTGTCTCATGGTAAAATTTATTGAAAAGTCCGCATAAGTCAAGTAGGTAATTTGCTATATAGTTCGGTTTGTTTTCGAGCTGGGATTTTTTGATAACATTTGGAAATTTTGAGAGCTCTTTGACAATGCTTTTTTCAGTTTCAGTTTTTGGTATAAACCCTTCTTTTGGAGTTTTATTAGATTTTTTCAGTATGGATTTTATTCTAACGTTTGTATATTGAACGTATGGCCCGCTGTCACCTTCCAAGTTCATTACTTTATTCCAATCGAATACAACATCTTTTATTCTATTTTGCTTTAAGTCGTTGAATTTTACCGCTCCTATGCCTATAATTTTTGCAATATATTCTTTATTTTCTATGTTCCTATCTTTCATTATATCCATTGCAAGTGATATGGATTTGCTTATAACATCATTTAGAAGTATTATTTTTCCTCTTCTCGTTGATAACTTTCCATCTTTACTTAACACGAGACCAAACCCAACGTGTTCGTATTTATCGGAATTAAATCCCATGATCTCCGCTGATTTAAAAACTTGTCTAAAATAGAGCGACTGCTCGGCGCCGACCACATAAAGTATTTTATCTGGATTGAACTTTTCTTCGCGGTATTTTATTGCAGCGAGCTCTCTTGTTTGGTAAAGAGTGGATCCATCGGATTTCATTATAATTAGATCTGTTAGCCCATAAGGTTTCAAATCGATATAGATAGATTTGTCATCGTTTATCTTTGCAACTTTCTCCTTAAGAAGTTCTTCAACGAGTTTTTTTGCAAGGGGAACATAAAAGCTTTCCCCGATGTAATAGTCGAATTTTATATCGAGTAGTTCGTACATCTTTTTGAATTCTTCTAAACTCAAGTCTACGAATAATTTCCATATTTTTTTAAATTCTTCATCATTATTTTCGAGGCGCATGAAGTATTCTCTTGCCTTGTTGTTGAGCTCGTCATTTTTTTCTGCCTCTTGATGAAATTTCACATAGACTCTCAAAAGTTCTTCTATTGGATGCTCTTTAAGTTTTTCATAAGATGACCATTTCAAGAATCCATAAATTAATTTTCCGAACTGCGTTCCCCAATCGCCGATGTGATTGTCAGCAATAACTTTCCATCCAAGATGATTATAAATTCTTTTTAAAGAGTCACCAATTATTGTTGAACGTAAATGACCTATGTTCATAGGTTTGGCAATATTTGGAGATGAATAATCTATAACGACAATTTTTCCTTCATTGTCAGAACCGTATAAATTTCCTCTTTCAAGAATCTCTTTCAAGGTTTCTTTAGAGAGCTCATTTTCGTTAACATAAAAGTTGAGATATGGACCGGCGGATTTTACAGATTTGATTAATTTTGGAAGTCTTTTTGAATTTATTTTATTTTCAAGAGATTTAGAAAAATTTACAGGGTCGTCTGAGAAGAAACACGGTAATGTGAGGTCTGCCTCATTTTTCGGCGGTACAGTTAAATTTTTTCCATATTCTCCGACAAGTGATTTACATTCGTCAATAAATTTTGAAAATGTCATAAAATTATTTTGTTGAAAAACTTAAATCCATTGATTTATCAATTTTTATATATACAATATATAGTATATAATATCATATAACATATATATCTTGTATGATATATTTAATGAGGTGTATTGATGAAATGTCCGTTTTGTGGGTATAAAGAAACCAATGTTATAGATTCTCGGGAATCGTCCGATGGACTTGTCGTTAGAAGAAGGCGAGAGTGTCCAAAGTGTAAAAGACGCTTCACAACTTATGAACGTGTTGAGACGAATATAGTTGTCGTTAAGAAAGATGGGCGAAGAGAACAGTTCGACAGGCAAAAGATATTAAATGGAATTATAAAGGCGTGCGAAAAAAGGCCAATTTCTATGGAGCAAATGGAAGATGTTGTTAATAAAATAGAAAATGCTCTTAGATTGAAGGGAAATGAAGTGTCCAGTAAATATATAGGTAAAATGATAATGAAAGAACTGAAAAAACTCGACAAGATAGCGTACATAAGATTTGCATCTGTCTATAAAGAATTCAAAGATGTTGAGGACTTCAAAAAAGAGTTTAATAAGCTGTCAAGCTCAAAGAGCTGAGCTCTT
>CAYYKR010000034.1:0-5863 GCA_964469235.1 uncultured archaeon
AATCTTCCAAAAAATCGATTGAAAATATTACCAAGTCCCATCTTTTTCATCCTCTAAATATATTTTTAAAAATTTACACTTTTTCAACATTAAAGTACTGGACATCAAATGAGCTCCCATCGACGGATTCTATAACAAATTTGTTGTCTCCTATTCCAACAAGCCCCTGGTCAATATCATATTCAAATAATCCGGTTTTTGCCTCTTCGTATTTGTGGAACGTTTCCTCACCTTGAGAATTAAACACTTTGAACACAAGTCCTCCACCTTTGTATACGCGATTTATGTAAAATCGCACCTGGGCATTTTTGTATTTTAATCTGTCATAATCTATTCCGTCAAAGTTGACGTCCTTTTCAACCTTCTTGATTTGGTTTGTTATGTATTCTACATCAACAAATGCACTTCCTCGGCAAAGTCCGTTTTCGGACGCTTTGAGTAATAGTATGTTTTCTCCATTTCTTACATCATCTGGATTAAAATAGACATCAAACGATGATTTTTGAGGAGTTGAATTGTAGATTAACTTTCCATTTAGATAAACATAAAGCTTTCCAACAGAATTTATTAAATTGAATGTTATTTTCCCTCTCTTGAACTCGTTTACATTATCGGTTATGTTGAATCTGTATTCATAGGGACGGGCATAATAGCGATTAACCATGAGAGAAACACCGGATAGATTGTATACTGTAGGTGCCCACAACTTCCAAGATGATGATTTCGGATATATTTCTATTGTTGTTTCATTTTTAAGCCATTCTTTTCTCAACGGTATGACGTATTTTCCAACATCGAATACATCATTGGCAACTATATAATTATTTATCATAATCTTCATTTTTCCATATCTATTTGTGTCAGCAACATAAAATTCCAGATTGGATGAAACATAATTTTTTAGGTCTGGATGAGCTTTGAATATAATATAATTTTTTCCAAATAGAAGTCCATTATAAATTCTCTGGTCATTGACACTGAATATCTGGTTTCCAACATCTTTTGATGTGTTGAAATCTTTTATCCAAAAAGTTTTTGATGCTATGATATTTGCTTCTCCTACATATCCATGGTCTTGCGATGATGAATTTACAATTGGTCCGGGTGTATTATTTATTGGTTGCGGATTTGAAGTTAGAATGCTTGTTTTGGAGATTCCAAGTAAATATGCAAATGCCAATATGATGAGACCTATTATAAGCCATTTTAAAAAGTTTTCCATCATTCCACCTTATACAAATTATATCTTATAATATTTATTTTTTAAACTTATAAAACCGATGGTAATTATGAAGATAATTTTTTCGAATCTGAAAGAGAACAAAATAAAATTAAAGCCTGAGAAGCTGGACGACCTATGGATATTGAAAGATATAATTGAAAAGGGCGATTCTGTAGAAGGTTATACTGTTAGGAGTATAGATTATTCTGGGAAGAAAGAAAAAAAGAAGATATTTGTGAAAATAGAAGTTGAAAAGACTACATTCGGCTCGGATGAGCTCCGAGTGATGGGACTTATCAAGGAAGCTTCGGAAGATATACCTCACGGCCACCATACCTTTGAAATTAAGATGGACATTCCATTTACTCTTTATCATAATTGGAAAAAGTATGAGATAGAGAGAATAAAGAATTCTTCTGTAAAACCTATTCCCGTTCTTGTTTGTATACTTGATGATGACGAGTGCGATTTTTATTCTGTTGAATCAAGAATAAATCATATAGGGCATTTTTCAGGGACGACTGGAAAAATGTTCTCTACAGACAATAATAAGTATTATAATGAAGTTGCAAAGTTCATATCTGGGCATGAATTAAGCAATGTAATAATTGCCGGCCCAGGATTTGCCAAAGAGAAAATTAAAAACATTCTCAAAGGCAGTGAAAAAAGAATTTATGTTGATTCCGTTTCATCCACGGGAGATGTCGGATTAAATGAAGTTATCAAAAGAGGACTTTTGGATAAGATTGTTCAAAAATCACTCATATCGGAGGAGACGAAAACTATTGAAAAATTTTTCACAGAACTCAAGAAAGATGGGCTTGTTATTTACGGAAGGGGCGAAACAAAAAAAGCTCTCGATTCCGGAGCTCTTGAAACTCTTCTCATATCAGATAAAGTGTTAAGGGATAATGAGAACTTGTTAAAAGAAGCTGAGAAGATGAAGACAGAAGTAAAAATAATATCATCTCATCATCCATCAGGAGAGCAATTCTATAATTTTGGCGGTGTGGGAGGATTCTTGAGATATAAATTGAATTTTTAATAAGCGCCCCTCAGTCCGCCCATAGGTCTTCTTCATTGGGGCAATTAAACTAATTATCAAAAATTTAAATTCTAAACAGTGGCTTATTTTTCAAGAAATGCAATGCGGAGGGCCGGATTCGAACCGACGAACCCACTAAGGGACTAGATATCTCATGAATCATTTCATTCCTTATGATTCCGAGACAAGTTGATCTTGAGTTACGCCTTTCATCGCAATGGAGCTCAACACTCAAGATCTAGCGCCTTTGACCAACTTGGCTACCTCCGCTTGATTGTAATTAAATTTAATGCAAATGAATTTAAATTTTAGAATTACACGGATTTGTTTATCATTTCCTTTATTTTTTCTAATTCATTTTTCAGTTGAATTAGTGATTTATTCATATCTTCTGAAACTATCTTCTTTGGCTCTATTCCAAGTCCAGACGGCTTTACGATTATAGAATCCAAGAAAGATATGCCTCCGTTTATTTTATTTATGGAAGATTTGAATGTTTCGAGAGCTTCTTTTCTTGAATTTTCAATTTCATTTAGAACGTTCAAAATTTCATACATGTTAGAAATGGACGACCTCAAAATATTTATCTGGTCGACTATTTCTTCATATCGAGTCAATTTTATGAAGACAGGCGGTGTTTTCTTCTTTTCATAATTTGTTTGATTTTTCGGGCCTGTCTCTTTTGGTGGGGTTGGGGATATTTTTTTGATTATATTCGGGGCGAACTTCCCCGAATCTTTAGGTGCGGTCGTATTTGTTCCCTTAGTAGAAATATTAGAAGGATTGAAATTTATTTTTTTAGTTTCATTTTTTTTTGTCTCGTACAAATCACGTTTATTATTGGAAACTTCCTCATATATTTTTGGATGTTCTTCAATATTTTGGAGCTCTTTAACATCTTGAATGTGCTCCGGGAATTTGTTTTTTGAGTCCATTTCTTGTGACTTTACAAAATTTTTGCTTTTTGGAAGAGGGCCAAAGATTTGGTCTATATCTAAATCAAACATATCTTCTTTTGGTTTATCTGAAGAAACAGCGGTTTTGATTTTTTCTATAGTTTCATTCTTTTTCTTTTTATTCCAAAACATCAACATCACAATTTAATTACTCTGCAAACATTTAAAAAAGTATCAAGAAACCTCTTAGAAAGAGTTTCGTACAAGAGCTCGAGAAATTCTTTAAAGAAGAGCTTTAATGCACCGACCGGGATTTGAACCCGGGTAACGAGCTTGGGAAGCTCGTGTCCTGACCAGGCTAGACCATCGATGCATAATCTAATACCATTAATTAACAAAGAAGAAAAAGATATAAAAATTAGGAATAGGCAGAAAGCGCCATCAATACTAGTACAAAAATAAACGTTCCTATTGAAACTGATAATGATGCTTTTCCGTATTTCATCTTTTCAGTTTTGGATATTCCTATAAATGTCAAGCTCAATGACCATATGAGGAAGAATAACCAAAATGTTGGTATCCATCCAAACATTAAGAATGGTATCGATGAATATGCAAGCGTTGCAAACACATTTTTTATATTCTTAGCTCTGAACGACATGGCAGATAAAGATATTAGCCCTCCCAATATTATGTATGACATCCACATCAGTAAGTATATTGTTATCACTCCATAAACAAATCCTATGGAATTGACAAACGATGCGGCATTAATGGCAACAAACAGAAGAGAAAATAACAATGAAAATATTGCATACCAACTGAGAGAATCTTTCAATGACATCTTTCCATTGAAGAACTTTGTTGGTTCAAGGAACAATTTTTTAATTTTTTTCATTTTTATCACCCGAATATATTTCCAAATCCGTTTATAGCTTTTTCATCTTCATCAGATATTATTTCGAGAACTTTATCTTTTTTATCAAATTTTTCAATCAAACCCTTACATAGATTCTCAACCCTTTCAATAACATCGTCAGGAGCATCTATTATTAGAGCATATCCGTTACCAAGATTCATTGCATTTAAATCTCTGAACATTATACTGTGTCTCGATGTTATGTCATCAGATTTTACTATATTTTCTACCTTGTTTTTATTTTCAGATTTTACAAGCCAAACTTCCTTCATGTATACACCAAAATTATTTGTTTTCCTAATTTAAATTTTTAATAATCAACAACATTTTGGTATTTGTTCTGAGAAAATGAGATTATGTTTTGTATTGTGGTTTTTAAAATCCTTTCCAGAGCTTCTTGACTATAAAATGCAATGTGCGGAGTAAAAACAACATTGTCCCTGTTCAATATGTTGTAATCTTTTACTATGATTTCGCTCAATTTTTTAATCTTTTCCTTTTCGTGAAGCAGTTGCTTTTCTTCTTTTATGAGCTCCTCTCCTTCCAAAACATCCAGTCCAACACCAGACAATATTTTTTTGTCGAGAGCTTCTATAAGAGCTTCCGTATCTACTACTCCGCCTCTGGAAGTATTTATGAGTATTGCCCCCTTCTTTATTAGTTTGATAGTTTTCTTGTTTATTAAATGATGTGTATATTTGTTATAGGGCACATGAATTGTGATGATATCAGATTTCTTAAGTAAATAATCCAATGGAACATATTTGAATCCAAGAACTTCTGATATAAAATCATCATGATGCAGGTCGAACGCTAAAACATTCATTCCAAAACCGCGAGCTATTTTAATCACGTTCAATCCTATATGACCGGCTCCAATTACCCCCAAAGTTTTCCCCTTTATATCAAATCCTTTTAGACCCTCTATAGAATAATCTCCTCTCATAGTACGAACGTAAGCTTTGTGAATATTTCTTGATATGGAAAGTATTAGTGCAAATGTATGTTCTGCCACAGTGTTTTCTCCATAGAATGGAACATTACAAACAACTATATTTTTCTTTTTGCATTCTTTCAAATCTATATGATCAAATCCTGTCGATCTGGTTGTTATCAATTTTAATTTTGGCAACTTACTTATCATTTTCTTATTTATTTTAGAGTAGATAAACACAGAAACGATATCAAAATTCCTAATTTCTTTTACATTTTCAGCGTTAAGTGGCTCCTTAAAGAATTTTAATTTGTTTCCCTTTAATTTGTTTTTTATATATTTCTTTTCCCAGTCTTTAATTTCAAAAAATGCAATTTTCATGCTCATATTGTAATTATATCATCTATCATTTATAAAATTAAAGTAGATGAAATATCATCATCTGATAATCACAGAAAATAATTATAAGTAGTCTAATTTTGAGAGAATCATCTTTATCTTTGGATTTGATATTTTATAATAAACGTTTTTTCCATCTTTTCTTGACTCAACAATACCGAAGCTTTCCAACTTTGCCAATTGTATTGAGACCGTTGGTTGAGATTTTTTAACATGGTTTACAATATCCCCCACACATTTTTCTCCGTCTATCAAATATTTTAATATTTCCAATCTTGTCTCATCTGCAAGTCCTTTTAGCAATTTTAATGGTTCTTTCATAATTATATTTATATGCATAAATATATAAGTTTTGTATTTTGACTTAGTTATAATCCTAAAAGAATATTCAAAGCCTCGAGAGGGAGTCGAACCCTCGACCTGCTGCTATCTTGTTTCTCATCCTTTT
>CAYYKR010000035.1:0-5145 GCA_964469235.1 uncultured archaeon
CCTGTCCAGAGATATGTAATCCATCTTTGAAGTATCTACATTGTACTTCTTTGCGAGATCTTCGCGGCGTTTTTCAAGCACTTTATCAAAAAGTTCTTTCTCGTATGAATGAAGTTTATTCACAACTATTTTTGCCTTTGAAGCGAGCTCTTCAACATTTTCAACATCCGAAAGATGCCCATGCTCAAAGTCCTCTCTGTATTTGAATATTTTCTTCATGAACTCTGAATCTTCAAACTCATTCAAATGATCTTTGATTTCCTTGAATGAGCCCACGTTGACACCTCTCAAATACAATATGGGCACGATTATGTTAACAATTGAATAGTATATACTTTCAACAACTATCTTCTTTCTAAAAATGTCTATGTCATTTAGGTTAGATTCTGAAATGTTCTCCATGAATTTTATAACTTCGAATGTCCATCGTATCTTTCCGCGCTTCAACATTTCTTTTAGATTGATGAAAAGACCATTGTCATGTGTTGCCCATCCATCCCTAAGTATTTCTATTATCCACGGAGAGCCTATATGAACGCTGTTTATGAATTCCATTATGCTTATCGGCTGGGAGACTGTTATCTTGTCGCTGACTTTCCTCGCAATGGTCTTAAGTGCATTACCAAAAGTGTCTGGATCAAGTTTTAAGATTACATCGTTGTACACTATTGCGATGTCTATGTCGCTTTCATCTGTAAAATCTCCTCGAGCTGTAGAACCAAATACAACCACTGAATTCACGCCCGGCCCGAATCGTTCGAGAACGAGCCTCGTAAATTTCTTGGCCAATTCTAATCTTTCTTCTTTATTCATTTGAGCTCACCGACCATCTAATTATTTGATATTTTAATTTTCGTTATTATAAAATCATCTCCACTCTTTAGAGTGAAATAAACATCGTAAGGGTATGTTGAATTGAAATGAACTTTCAGAGAACATTCTGGAAGATTTGAGCCATACTCAAGTAGCTCAGAATATCCATTTCCAACCGAAGGCTCGTCTCTGACTTTTATTGGTGTAAGAACATCTACAGATGCTCCGGTCTCTTTTTGAATCATCTCATTTATTATTTTGCTCGTATTCAAAGGCACATAACTTGATTCACTGCCATATTTGTAAAATTTCGCCCTCAGATGAGAATTTTCCATTATATAATAAGTTCCATCATCAAAGCAATTTACATCCCCACCGGATGTTATAAGTATGTTACCGTGCTTCCCATAAAACTTCTTCAGATTTCCATTCGATATTATTTTATAATAAAATATCTTTCCTTCTGGATTTACCATTAAATTTACAGGATTATAAATTTGAACTACTCTGGATGATAATTTTCCTTCAAGAGACACCGCAGAAATAGCATTATCAATCATCAGTAATTGCGACTTCGCATTTTCTATTTTAGATGAAGCCTTAACATCGTTTAAAACCGGCATTAATCCAGTATAAGAAATTATTATTCCAGACAATATGATAATTGATACCAAAGCAAACCCAACTACATTCTCCATACATATATTTTGCTGCAAAAGTTTAATAATCTATAAAGAAATGAGCTAAGAACTATGGGCCCGGGCGGATTTGAACCGCCGACCTTCGCACTGTGAATGCGACGTCATACATGGAACTTAATCAATCTTACCACTAGACCACGAGCCCATATTGATTTTAATTAAGAATTATCATCTATTAATGTTCCTGGGTTTTCACCGTTTAAAACTTTCGTTATATTTGACGGGTCTCCATTTATAACGTACGTCTTTATCTTTTTTCTCTGTATGATTTCAATTGCAGTCTTGTCAATCACACCATAGTTGTTTGGTGTTCCATCTTTTGAAAAATTCCCTAGTTCTTTAAATGAGATGTGCTTCAACAATTTGGCATCTGGATTTCTTTTTATGTCATCGTCATATACTCCATTAACATCAGTTAATATCAACAGCATGTCAGCATTGACTTTTTCCGCTATCATTGCAGCTGACCCATCGGTACTGTGACCTGGCTCAAATCCCGACGCTACGCAGAGGGAATCATCGACATCATTCAGTCTTGAAACAAACTTTCCATTAACGGCAAAAGAAAGAAATCTTGCATTTGCATGAAGCAAATCTATGAGCACCCATTCAGCTTTTTCGTGGTCTATGAATTTCATTATATTCGTATAATAATTTCTCGTTAACTTTCCGCCACCTATCACTATGTACAAGGAATGGTCATTTTTTATTTTATTTATCAATGGTATAAATTTTTCAAAATATTCGGGCTTTGGACCAGAAGGAGATATTGCAACAGAACCACCAATCTTTATAACAATTTTCATATAATCTACCTCATGCAATCAATTATTTAGATTCCACAATCTTTTAATCTGTTGAATTTCCAAAAAGATAAAAATTTAGAGTGGGTCTGGGCGGATTTGAACCGCCGGCCTTCGCCTTGTAAGGGCGACGTCATAGCCACTAGACCACAGACCCTCTGTAGTATAAAATTAATTGGCATAAGATTTAAATATAAATTACTCGCTTTAAAGAACTTAAACTTTCTTAGATTTTGTTTCTTATGGTAAAAGCTCTGGTATTGATGTCCGGCGGTTTGGATAGCTTATTGGCAACAAAAATAATATTAGATCAAGGAATAGACATAGTGGGAATAAATTTTATACTTCCTTTTGAAAAAAGAAAAAAAATATCTGTGGATGGAATAGATTTGAAAGAGGTAAAAATCGGACTGGATTATCTGAATATAATTCGTCATCCTAAATTCGGGTATGGATCTGGAATAAATCCATGCATAGACTGCAAAATATTTATGCTCAAAAGAGCAAAGGAGCTCATGAAGGAATACAAGGCAAGTTTCATAGTTATGGGAGATGTTGTCGGTCAACGCCCTATGACTCAAAATTTGAGAGCAATAAATATAATTGAGAGAGAATCCGACACGGAAGGATTAATTTTAAGGCCACTGTCAGCAAAATTGCTCTCGGAAACCATTCCTGAAAAGAATGGGTGGGTAGACAGAAGTAAACTTTATGGGATTTCAGGAAGGTCCAGAAAATTTCAAATTGAATTAGCTAAGAAATTCAATATAAAAAACTATGAGCAACCGGCAGGGGGATGCCGACTCACAGAAAAGGAATTTGCCAAGAAAATGAGAAATCGACTGAACATGGAAAGTGACATAGGTAAAATGGATTTTGATGATATAAATCTTTTGAGTATTGGACGCCATTTCTTCGGAAAGTCGTGGATTATCGTTGGAAGGAATAAAGAAGAAAATGAAAAGTTGAGAAAGTTAGCAAAAAAATCTGACACTCTCATAGAGCCCGATTTTTCAGGACCAACAATTTTAATTCGCGGCAAAGAAAAAGAAATTCAAAAAGCTTTGGACCTGCTTTATAGATACAGCTAATTTTTCTTGAGTGTTTTAATTTTCTTATCATAATTTATGGAATCTTTGTACCAAATTACCCAAAGTACGAATATTGTAAATATCATGCCATAGCTCCACAAAGTATGATGTATAAAATTAAAGTTTTCAGTGCCATAGGAATGAACAAACCAAAACATAAACAATATCCTCAATATGTTTACAAAAAATATGAAAGGTGTAAGTGCAATTGCAAGAATTTTCTTTTCAACCGTTGCGGGAGTTGCATAGATAAGAGCCAAAAATGCCATTATAGATTTCCATCCAGTGCAATCCCACGTTATAAATGCTCCAAAACTTCCTTCTGGAATAAGCACTTTTATGAATATACCGTATATTGAAAATGGAATGTGAAACATTCTAAGAAGTCCAGCAACAGACTGAGCTACGAGCAACTGAAGCGGAATTAGATTCAATCTATAGTACGATATCAAATATATTGGTATGAGGAATATGTTAAACTTTAAGAGAAATATCATCAGATCCCACAATCTTTTATACTTGCTTTCAACTTTCAATCTGGAATCTTTTAACTCTCTAATTATATCTATTTTCTTCTTAAGCTGATGCTCGTCGGCCTTAGAGCGTTTCCTTTTACGCCTTCCCTTGCGCGATATTCTCTTACTCATAAAATCTCTTCCTGTAAATATTTATCCACTTTAAAAAATTATTTTTCGATTTCAAAATTTTGTTTACATCATCCTTTCTAATATATAATTTGTTTTCCACATTAATTAAGTTTACGTTACTACTATTCACGACGGGAATTTCTGTATTTATATCAAAATCGGCTATAATTAACTTCAATCCCGACCGTTTGAGCATATTTAGATTTCCAAAATTTTCATCTATCTTTGCTATCCTATTGTTCAAATCGCGTGATAGAAGTTCTGATTTCCCGTAATTTTTGAGCTCAATAACCTCTTCAAAGTTTTTAAGAGAAAATGACATTTTCATCTCTTCTATTTTTTTCTTCAAGTGAAAATTTTCAATTTGCAATTTTACTGCTTTATCGTCAGATCTACGGCTAATTCTATTCTTAATAATTCTAATCAGCTGCTCATTCCTGTTTTCAGAGTTTTCAAAACGGATTTTGAGTTTTACATATTCTCTCTTGAGCTCATCTATTCTTTTCAAAAGTCCATTTACGAAATCCTTGTCGTAATGAAACTTGGTTTTTATTTTATTGATCTTACTCTCAATTGGAATTGATGTTAGCTCCTTGATAGCTGAGTCTATACTTGAAAACTTTCCAAGAACAAGTCCGGATTTAATTTCATCAGATAACCATGATATATTCTTCTTGGAAATTTCAGAATCAACGCGAGCAAACAATCGTGAATACTTCTTAATTGCAAAAAGTGCTGCTGCTGCAGAGTCCATTTCATGATCATTTTTATATTTTATTTTCTTTGTGATATCTCTCTTTTCCCTTATACTCAAATCTTTGCGTGGGAAAAATATTTTTGCCGAGAATACAGATGCCAATTTTTTCACATACAATGGTACTGGTCTAACATCGGTTGAGAAAATTATGGGACTCCCGTAAATTAAAATGTTATCAATGACCCAATTGGAATCCGCCCCCTTCTTACTACCAAGAAAAATCAATTTGCCATTTAAATCAAACAGCGCAATACCAACCGTTAGCCCGGGGTCAATTCCAACAATTAATTTTTTCATAATAAAAAATGTTTGCTAAAAATAAAAGGCTTTTTT
>CAYYKR010000036.1:0-4487 GCA_964469235.1 uncultured archaeon
GCTAAAGCCCTTTTTGAAAGGGCTTTAAGGATAGTACCTATTTATAACTCTTGGGAATGGTATTGTATCTCTTATGTGGTCGAGTTTGCAAATCCACCAAACCATACGTTCTGACCCAAGTCCAAACCCACTGTGAGGAACAGAGCCATATCTTCTAAGGTCAAGATACCATTTATAAGGTTCTATGTCTGAGCCTTGCTCTTTTAATCTTTGAATTAAAATATTAACATCAGTTTCTCTTTCACTTCCCCCTATCATTTCTCCATATCCTTCGGGAGCTATCATGTCGGCACACTTTACGAGCTCCGGATTTTCAGGGTCTCTCTTCATGTAAAAAGCTTTTGCCTCTTTTGGAAAACTTTGTATGAAAAATGGAGATTCAAATTTATTTGAAATAAAATATTCTTCGTCAGCTCCCAAATCATCTCCCCAATTTATTTTATATCCATTCTTTTGAAGAGTGTCTATAACCTCCGAGTATTTTATTCTTGGAAACGGGGTGTTTATCTTATCAAGAGTTTTGGGGTCGCGAAACATTGACAATTCTTTTTTACGTTCGTCTAAAATTTTTTTTATTATATGATAGACGAGCTCCTCTTCTATCTTTTCATTTCCTTCCTCCTTCGTCCATGGCTCTTCGGCTTCTATATGCCAATACTCTGCAAGATGCCTTCGAGTTCTTGATTTCTCTGCACGGAACGATGGAGTTATGGAATAAACATTTCCAAGTGAAAATATCATAGCCTCAAGATACAATTGGGCGCTCTGACTTAGATACGCCTTTTTCCCAAAATAGTTCAATTCAAAAAGTGTTGAACCGCCTTCACATGAGTTTCCAGAAATTATGGGTGGAGTTACCTCTGTAAATTTATTTTCTTGAAACCATTCGCGCGCTCCTCGAAGAACGGAATCTTTTATTCTCATTATAGCAGCATATCTCGGTGAACGCAAAACTAAATGACGATTGTCAAGAAGAAATGCCGGTCCGTGTTCTTTCTTTCCTATCGGAAACTCCTCACTTATCTGAATTATTTTAAAATCATTACATCTAATTTCATAACCGTTGGGAGCTCGACTATCTTCAAATACCTTCCCCTTCAAAATAACTGAGCTCTCTCTTGTTAATTTTTCAAGTTCAGAAAATCTTTCTCCGAGAACGTCTTTTTTTGCAGTGAACTGAATCTCCCCAGTTCCATCTCTAAGTATGATAAATACTATTCCCCCACTAGACCTGATGTTCCATATCCATCCTTTTATTTCAACATCTTTCCCAGTAAATTTTCCATCAAGTACATCTCTTACACTTGCCATGGATTTAATTTAATATTAATGTTTAAATGTTTTTCATAGAAATATTATGAAGGTGGAAAGATGGGGAAATCCAATTTGATTTTTATCGGGATAATTATTGGAATTGTCTTGGTATCCGGATGCTCATCTAAATATAAAAATTCAACTTACTCATCAAGCGAAAAAGAGAAGGCAATAATATCATGCGTTCAATTATGTAAAAGCTATTTGGCAAATGGAACGGATTTGGCAAATGGACCGTGCATATCTAACAAAATTGAAAATGATTGGGTGTGCGATATAGCTCACAGCCCAAGGTTACCAATTGATAACGATCCTAAAAATCAATGCAGTTCTTATATAAGTGGAGGATGCCATCATTTTGTTGAACTTACTCCATCTTGTGAACTTATAAGAGCAATATAAAGGTGATTTCATGGAAAATATAATGACTCAGATGAATGACAAAACTGAAAAAATAAGAAAAATACAAAATAGAATAGTTGTGTTTAGTGGAAAGGGTGGTGTAGGTAAATCTACCATATCCGTTAACATATCGTACGCACTGTCTAAAATGGGATTCAAAGTTGGACTGTTGGATGCCGACATAACTGGCCCGAATATTCCAAAGATGATCGGAATAAAAAAAGAGCTTGTCATAAATGATGATAACAAATTAGTTCCAGCTGAAAGGAGCGGTGTAAAAGTAATCTCAATGGGATTTATGATAAATGATAACAATCCTGTGATATGGAGAGGTCCATTAAAGACAAAGGCCATAATGCAATTTTTATCAGAAACTGAGTGGGGAGATATAGATACAATTGTCGTTGACCTTCCACCAGGAACTGGAGATGAAATACTCACAATACTACAATTCCTAAAGCCAAACTATGCTATAATTGTTACAACTCCTCAGAATGTTTCTGTCCTCGATGCAACAAGAGCTATAGAAATGGCAAAGAAATTTTCAATTCCATATGTAGGTGTCATCGAAAATATGTCTGGATTGATATGCCCGAAATGTGGATACGAGATTGATATATTTGGAAAAGGTGGAGGAAAAAAGATGGCGGAAGATAATAATGTGGACTTCCTCGGATTCTGCATCCTTGATCCAGATGTAAGAAAAATGTCAGATGAAGGAAAAATTCCCGTACTTGATAAGGAGAGCTCTAAATTCTCGAAATCAATTGTAGAAATAACTAATAATCTAAAATCAAAAATGAGGTGATTTTATGAATGTAGTAGTAATTGGTGGTGGAGCTGCTGGTGCAATAGCCGCAATTGTATCAAAGCAGTTAGGTTCAGATGTAACGCTCATACGAAAAGACAAAGAATTTTTTGTAAAATGTTCCTCTCCATATGTTATATCTGGAGATGTAGAATATGAAAAGGCAACAAAACCCGATACCATGTTAACTTCAAATGGAATAAGATTAATACTTGACGAAGTTACGGATGTGAATACAGAAAAGAAAACCATAAAAGTTTCCAATGGGTTGGATCTATTTTATGACAAGCTCATATTCGCAACAGGTGCAAAGCCATTCATTCCACCTATGAAAATATCATCAGATAAAGTGTTTACACTTAGAGACGGAGAAGATGTGAAAAAAATTTCTGAAGCTGCATCGAATGCCAAATCTGTTATAGTTATCGGTGGTGGAGCAATTGGAATAGAAGTTGCATCTGAATTCAAAAAGATGGGAAAAGATGTTACAATAATTGAGCTCCTCGACCATTTGATGGAACGAGTTTACGACCAAGAGTTCTGCGAAAAAATAGAAAAAATTCTAACGGACAATGAAATTATTTTAAAAACATCAACAAAAGTTCAAGAAATAAATGATAACAAAGTTATAACTGATAAAGGAACGTTTGAAGCAGATTTGATATTAATGTCGATAGGAGTTCGTGCTGAAACAGAACTTGCAAAAAGAATAGGTCTCAACGTGAACAAGGGAATAGTTGTAAATGACAAAATGGAAACCTCAATGAAAGACATATACGCAGCTGGAGACTGTGCTGAATATGTATCTACAATAGATGGAAAACCCGTTCCAAGCCAAATAGCGACAACTGCTGTCATAGAAGGAAAAATTGCTGCCATGAATGCATGCGGAAAGGACATATCTTTAAACGGGCTAACAAATCCGATAGCATCGGAAGTTTTTAACACTCCAATAGGAAGGGTTGGATTCAATGAGTTGGACTGCAAAAATGCTGGAATAGAATATGTTGTTGGAAAGGCAAAATCCCTTAACATGTACGACTCTGAAAAAAATGCAAAACCTCTTGAAGTCAAGTTGCTCTTTGAAAAAAATAGCAAAATCATAATAGGAGCGGAAATGATAGGAGCTAACATAGCAGAGAGAATTGATTTAATTTCATTGGCAATCCAGAAAAAAGCAATCATCTTTGATGTAGCAAAATTAAATTACTGCGCTCACCCTAAATTAACACCGCTTCCATTTATGGAGCCGATAGTGATGGCAGCCGAAGATGCAATGACAAAACTTTAAAATTTCATTCATTTTATTCTTTTAAATTCTAATCAAGTAATTTAATTTATGAGCTCAGATTCACTAGAAAAAATAAATGAAGAAGTAAGAGTTTGTAAAAAATGTTCACTTTTTCAAACGCGGAATAATTCTGTTCCTGGATATGGAAATGAACATGCAAAAATAATGTTTATAGGCGAAGCTCCTGGTAGATATGAAGACCTTCAAGGACTTCCATTTGTAGGAACGGCAGGAAAACTTCTGAACAAGCTTCTCTCTGAAATAAATATAAGTCGTGACGATGTCTTTATAACGAATATAGTGAAGTGTCGTCCGCCCAACAATCGTGACCCAACAAAAGAAGAAATAGAAGCGTGCCATGGATATCTGGACAGGCAAATAGATATCATACGACCCAAGATAATTTGCACTCTCGGGCGCTTTTCAATGGATTACATATTGAACAAATTTGGAATTTCACACGGCTCGATAACCGAATCGCATGGAAAAGTTTTTGAAGTTAAGAATTTACTCGGCAGATTCTTTATAATTCCTATGTACCATCCGGCAGCAGCTCTCTACAATCCACTTCTCATTAAAGAATTGGAAAAGGATTTTAAAATTCTTGAAGTAGCTTTGAAAAGAATTTAGAACATCTTCTTTATGTCCTTCTCCTCTTTTGCGAGAAATATT
>CAYYKR010000037.1:0-4307 GCA_964469235.1 uncultured archaeon
GGAGATACGGGTGGTGGAAGGATGAAACGCGTATTTTTAGATGCGAATAATTTGGCTAAATTTGTCTTAACTCGTTTCCGAGTTCTTCAGATTTCTTTTTAGAAAAGTACATTATTTTTTCGTATTTTTTCCAGATAGCGGTCCTTTCATTGTCTTTGTAGCTCGAATTGAATTTATCTACAACATATTGATAGGTCTCTTTGATTTCAGAATCCACAACCTACCAAGTCACGTACCCGGGACTTCGCTTCGCTCAAGTCCGAGGCATTCACGGAGTGGAGGTCGGGTTGTGAGGTGTGTGGAATAGAGGTGGGGCTGGTGATATGAGCATGTTGTTGGTTTGCCCGATGCGACAAAGTCAAGTTACTCCAGTCAAATCAAAAAATATATGATAAACTTTTATATCAGCATTCGATTTTCTTTCATGGACTGATAAAAAAGTGAAATCATTTCCAACAGCTCTATTTAGATTTATACAATCTTTTTTCCAAACCAGCCCGATTATTTTCTCTTGAACTTTCACTATATCGCCTTTCTGAACATAGGCAATCATACCCCCATCAACATCTTCATGGGAATAATATCCTGATAAAAACCGACCTAAACCCTTTTTTCCACAGTATATGGAACATGAAGCAGCTTTGTAGATTCTTTTTGCCTCAAAGAATATCCTGAAGCAACCAGGTACAATAAATTCCAAATCTGGCTTGCGTTCCCCATCATCTTCCACTTCAGTTGGATACCCTACAATGATTATGTGTTTTTTGACTGCGGCTGAAATCGACGAAGAATTTCTAATAAATTTATATATCTCTTTTGTAATTGGGGGTTCTTCACTATTTTTAATTCCCTCCGTCTTCTTTATGTGATAATATGACTCAAACAGTGGATTGAAAATAAATTTTTCAATGAAATCTGGTTTGTTACCAATATTAAAATTTGAAAGATATTCAAGGGTGATCATATTAGGATACCTCACTCAGGAAGATGGCTATAAATCACTCTAATTTCCTCTCTAACATCCTTCATAGCCTCAGTTCTTGTCCAATCCCTCAAATGATTGCTTTTATAAATAATAAGGCTGTTTTCATCATAAATTTTCTCCTTCTTTTCTTTAAGTATCGATTTTATATCAATTTCCATTAGCTTATCTTTCTGAGTAATATCAATAAGTTTTTTCAAACTCTTAGAGAGATTATGTTGGGGTGTCTTCTTTTCTTTAGAAAAACTAAATTTAATTAAAGCACCCAAAAAATCAGATGTATAACATTCTGCATTTAGTGTATACCCTTCTTTGATTAAAAAACTAAAAGAGTCCTGGAACTCATCTATATACTCATCAAAATCTTCTTCGGTTACTGAACTGCTCCTGCGTCTATTTTGAAGCTTATGATAATCCAATATTTGCATTTTTTCATAATAATCAAGATCATATAAATCAAAAACCAGTTCATTTACCCATAGTCTATTCTCTTCGATATTCTTTCCACTTCTTATTTTTCCAATAGTTTTGACTATATCTTCGACTATATTTCCTTTATCTTCGAGATTGGGGATAGGGAATCTCTCAAGTGAACCTTTATTTACTTTGGAGAAATTTCCTTCGGGTCGCTGTAGGTATAGTGATGCCAAATAAAAAAACCCCAGTTTAGAGTTCAATATAGCCTCAAAAACATATAAATAATTTTCATTCACACCTTCCTTTAACTTAAGAATATCAAACGAACTATTAAAAATTATAGTATTTCTAACACATACTGCTTTTGGTGGCCAACTTCGAGGTATAACCAATTTATCACCTTCAAATAATTTTATATCCCTTGGTCTTTCCAAATGGGGACCATGTTTTATATATTTGAAATCATCCTTCTTGAATAAAAAGGGCTTAACCGTCTTTGTTGAACGAACCATCAGATAGTAATCCGTGCCAAGTTTCTCATTCGATTCATATTTTCTTTTTGCACTCTCTATATCTCCGTGTTTCGCTGTCGAATAAAGACGCGCTCCTTCTTCCATTGTGGTATAATAGTCAAGGTTATGATAGCCATCTCTTAGTTCGTCTTCAAAAATATCATCTTTATTCTCAATTTTTCCAATTAACTCCGAATATCGATTTAGTCCTAATAAACTAATGTGCCAATAAATATCATCCGTTAACTTTTCTTGCAGGAATTTGAATTTGTCATCATCCCTTATTGTTATTATTCCTGTTAATTTTGAAAATTGAGTTAACTCTGGAATTAGAAATTCAATCTCAGAACCTGGTTCTTTCAAAGTAAAAATCAAGATACACGCCGGTTCATCACTCTCTTCAAAAGTAATATCCTTAACTTTTGTTAAAGTTGTAAAATTCAAAATGGAATAAGTTTTGAGTAATTCAGCTCTAAATTCTCTATCTCTGGTATTCGTGAAATTTGAAATATTCACCACCATACCAACTATAGTATCTTCCTTCATCCAAACTTTGGTTTGATTTAAAAAACATTGTGAACTTTGGTACTGTGAAACAGTTTTTCCCCACTCACCATCTATTTTTTGTTTTTCGGCATCATCAAATTCATAGCCCCAAGGTGGATTTCCTAAAATTAGGTCAAAATCAGTAGTAAATACCTCATCAAACAGAGAATTAGCATTTATCAAGTTCTTTTCTTTTAATCCGGGGAACATGAAATGTTTTAGTCCTCGTTCATAACGAACAAATACTTCCTCGTTTATGATTTCCGAATCGATCTTATCGAATATTTTTAGATATAAACTAAACGCAGCCACTCTCAAAGCATTCTGATCTAAATCTATCCCGTAAATACATTCTTTAAGTAAATTACTTTTTTCATGAATGTCTAATGGTCTTTTCAAAAACTGTTCTCTTTCAGTTAACAGTTTCTCGAAAGATCTGACTAAGAAAATTCCTGAACCGCATGCACTATCCAATATCTTTATTTTCCCTTTTCGAGCTTTATTAATCACATCTTCAGACTCAAAGACAGTATTTACTATGAAATTAACAATGTTTTCTGGAGTGAATACAATACCTTCTCTATCTTTTTTATCTTTATTGAGGAATTTTTGGTAGATATGACTAATTAATAATATTGGAATTTTATCAAATTTGTAGGGTACAAGTGTCCGCTGTCCATTTGAATACTCGTAATATTCCCCAAAAACTATATCAAGCTCGCGCAATATAAGGGGATCTGTAATACGAATGTCATATTCTTCGAACAGGTCGCCATTTAAAGCCTCATTGTAATATTTAAATAAAGATAATAATTGGTCAACATTTCTTTCTTCGAGAACCCGTTTTAACTTATCAAATCTCAAACGATCTTCGATAAATCTAATAAGAAGGCATCTATCAATTAATTTCTGAGAGATATCTTTTGTATCATTTTCAATGATCTTCTGTAATTTTTCTTTTATTTTTATTAAATTAGCTAACAGATCTTCATCGATTGGGGACCTTTCTTTCCTCCTTTTTCTTTCTCTTATGAATCTTGATACATTTTCCCAGAAAACACCATTATCTATGTTTTCCTTTTTTAGAATCTCTTTATATTTCTGCGCTTCTGCTGTATTTTCACCATAATCAAACGATTTTATTTTAACCTTCTCTAGTGGATTCTCTGGGTCTGGGCGAGTTTTTGAATCGCAGATAATTATTTTACTTTCATCAATTATTGTAATGAAAATCTCTGATTTATTTTCATTCCAGATATCTCTATGTACCTTGTAAAACTGCTGGTCCAACGCCCCACCACTCTCCATTTTGATGAAGGACAAGGGACCTAAGTCAGAAGGATATTCAAAAACATTAGTCGTTGGTGGTGAAAAATCAGATTGTTGAAAATTAAGTTCTTTTAATACGTCCATCCTTCGTCACCAATCCATTTTTCCTCACTTATCTCATCATTCCATTGATTTCTATGGCACTATCGAATTTTCTATTGGCATGATAGGATGCCGCCTTTCAGAAGCTTTTAACTCCCGAAAGAAGATGTGTCTATACTGTCTGCAAATCACTGCTTTAAACTGCGCCTTATTAAACTTTTCGTGCAAGAACATACTTCTCTCAATCATTTGGAGACTGTCTGAACAATTTCGAGCATATCACCGTACATCAGCCCACCCCAAAAACACACCACCCACGCGACCCAACCCGACCTCCACGTAACATCACGATAGCCGCCCGAAGTCGCCAAACCCCCACACTTGAGTGCAGAGCCTGTATACCGCGCTTTCGCATTGCCTTTGGCGATGCTTGCGTATTCGGCTTTGCTGCCGATGTTTCGTATATAATCAGTCGAAAG
>CAYYKR010000038.1:0-4233 GCA_964469235.1 uncultured archaeon
GGATTGTTAGATGATATTCTTTCGGTAAAGGGTGGCACAACTCCAAGCACAAAGAACCCTGAATTCTGGGATGGTGAAATTCATTGGACAACACCAAGAGATTTGTCAAACAATAATCAATTATTTTTACTTGATACTCTTCGCAAGATTACTGATGCAGGATTAAAAAAAATCGGCTCCGGATTATTACCAAAAGGCACCTTGTTACTTTCTTCAAGGGCGCCAGTAGGATATTTGGCATTCTCCGAAATCCCAATAGCTATCAATCAAGGATACATTGCAATTATTGATGATAAAGGCTTTTCCAACCGTTTCATTTATTTGTGGCTTAAACAGAATATGAATTACGTGAAAAGCTATGCAAATGGATCAATTTTTCAGGAAATAAGTAAGACGGCATTTAAATCCTTGGAAGTTTTGATTCCACCAGAAAACCTGCGAGAGAAATTTGAAGAGATTGTAACTCCCTATTTTGAAAAGATAAGGATAAATATATACCAAATCAGCACCCTCGAAAAACTACGGGATACGCTATTGTCGAAGTTAATGGGTGGGAAAGTGAGGGTAGAATATGAACGATGAAATAACGAAAAAGATGGTTGATGAATTAATTACACACACAGAATCGCTTGTCAATCATATTTATTGGTTCAAACAAGATTTTAATATTCCACCCACAAAAGAACATATTGGAACTGCTATAACCTACACCGATATCCAGGAGAGAAAGGATGATTTTTTAAATGAACTTGTTAACACGGTTGCTGCTTGGGTCTATAGCAAATCAGAGTCAAAGAAAATAGTCAATGATAGGATGTCTATTGTAAATGGAGATATGGCCAATGCTTGTTCATTTTTAACAACGCAAGCATTTTCAAAATTTAGACCGGGGTATCCACAGGGGCAGTTTGGAGAATTATTACTTTTCAACTTTATTCAATATTTTTTCGAAGCTGTTCCGTTACTTAGAAAACAAAGAATTGCCACATCTGTCGGGCATGAGCGTTTTGGGGCAGATGCAATACATTATAAGAAAGATCACGATAAAAATATAATTATCATTGGTGAATCAAAATGTTATAAAAGTAATTATAAATTTAAAAATGCTTTTGAAACATCATTGAGCAGCATTGAAACTACATTCAATAATTTAAGTAAAGAACTTAAACTGTACACTTATGACGATTTTATTGAACCAGAACTTGAAATTATTGCTAAAAAATATAAAGCCAATACATTGTCGAATGTTCATTTTGAGCTAGTATGTTTAATTGCCTATAATGAAAATAAAATTTTAACGGGGAATAACGAAAAAGATATAAAAAAATCCATAATGTCTATAATTGAAGAACGCTGTCATAACTTAAACAATAGCTGCTTTGACAAGATAGACGACAGAATCATTAGTAGAATTAATTATATTATATTTCCTATATGGGATTTAGACAAGTTGCTTGAAGAGTTTCAAACACGTGTGGGGAGTAAATGAATTTAGAGAACAACGATAAAAATCTTATTAGAGAATTACTTTCTATTGAGCATAAAGCAATAGCCGAGAAACTGGGTTTTATTTCTAATGCAAGAAGTAAATCAATTACTGATACCTTGCTTATAGATTCAGTCGGATTAATTGATAAGTTATCAAGAATTGAAGATCAAAGAGCTAAGAAGATTGTCGTCACTTTATCGGCTATTTTGTGGACTTACCGAAGTGATGAATGGGGCGGATTAAAAGATTTTCTTATATTAATTCTTTCCAGAGCAGGCTACCCTCCGTCATCTATAATGATTGACAATGATTATGATTATAGCAACAGCCGTTTTTCGTCTTTTAATAGTTTAATCAATGAGTTTTCTGTTACACTTCATCAGCTAAAACATGAAATATTTGTGCAAGACAAAAGTTTTTTGGTGACTGGTTTTCAGAAAAAAGTATGGGACAAACTGGCAACTTATAAATTATTGGGTATTTCTGCCCCAACTTCTGCGGGCAAGTCTTTTATAATTCTACTTAAAGCTATTGATTTAATATTAAAACAAGATGGTAATATTATATACATTGTTCCAACATTAAGTCTTGTTTCTCAAGTTTCTGCTGATTTCAATTCCAAACTCAAGGATTTCGGTTTAGTTGATTATAGGATAGCTACTACATATAATGCACAAGAAGCAGATAAAAGTAAAATATATGTTCTAACGCAGGAAAAGGCTATTTCAGCTTTTTCTCAAAATGATCGTCCTTTTAATAATATTAGAATGCTTATTGTGGATGAAATCCAGAATATTGAACACGTTGCCAATGAAGATGATCAAAGAGCAAAAACACTTTACGACACTCTGATAGAATTTAGATATTCATCTAATCCTGATGTTACTGTTCTGTCTGGACCCCGGGTGGAAGGACTTAAAAATTTAGGAGTTGAAATATTTAGTGAAGAATCTGCTGCTGAAGAAAAGACTAAAGACTCACCTGTAGCAAGTTTTACTTATGCGATCTCTAAAAAAAATGATTCGTATTCATTCAATCAATATTCAGACATCCTTAATTCCCCAAACAAATTAAAAATTGCAGACAATGCCTTGATAAAAGGGTATGGCAAATCCCTCTACAAAAATGATTACCTTGTATATTTGTCTAATTTCATAAAAAACTTAGGTGCGGATTCTAGAAATATCATTTTTTCGCCAACAACTGCACAAGCACGTAAAACAGCAATTAAGTTTTCTGAGTCTAAAAGAGAGAATGTAATTGATGATAGAATAATCTCTTTAATCACATATATGGAAGAAACTGTTCACAATAAATACGACCTATGTTTCACTATTAAAAAAGGGATAGCTTATCATCATGGGAAAATGCCAACCCATGTAAGAGCAGTTATTGAAAGAGCTATAAAAGACAAACTGATTAATAATGTTGTTTGCACAACGACCTTGATGCAAGGCGTTAATCTGCCTGCGCAAAATGTTATTATTAGAAATCCCTATTTAGCTATACGGGCACGAAATGGCATAAAACCAACATTGACTAATTATGAAATTGCAAATTTAAGGGGACGGGCAGGTAGATTATTAAAAGACCTTATTGGAAGGACCTTTGTCTTAGAAGAGGCGGCATTCGATAAAGAAAATGATCAAACTGAATTATTTCCAGAAGCAGAAAAAGAATTACATTCTGGGTATGGTGAAAAATATTTAAAAAATAAAGAAAGTATAGATGAGTGTCTTATTAGTAACATTCCACCTTCCGAGGATAATAAAGAGTATTCTTTTCTTTTGACTTACGTACGGCAAGTGATTCTAAAACACGAGGTGAATGCTCAAAAACGATTACAATCAGTTGGAATAGAGCTAAATGAGAAGCTATTTAATACTGTTAGTTCATCCATGGCTTCATTGAGTGTACCTGTTGAAATTTGCTACAAAAATCGTTATTGGGATCCATTAGATTTAAATGAATTATATAAGGAACGAAATGACTATAATATTCCTACAGCAATAACCGATCATCAAATTGAAGATCTCTTAACAACTGTTCTTATAAGAATGAGCAAAAAATATCCCCTTTATTTCAAAAGATATTTTGGTAGCAACAGGATTCCAGATAAAAGTTTAAATGGTTTCATTAAATCAGTTTGTATAAGTACTAAAGAATGGATGAAAGAGACATCATTGAAAGATATATTAAATAAGCCATATTTTAATACTCCAGAAATGATAGAGGAAAGAATTGACTTAATACAAAATAAAATATCTTTTGGTTTGCCAATGTTGTTAAAACCTCTTTATGATATCCACGCTCCCGATAGTATGTTTTTAACCTTTATTGAAACAGGGGCATATAAGCCAATATCAAGAAGAATGATTGAGCTCAATATTCCGAGAGATACAGCAATTTTCCTAAGTCAAAAATATTTTAACGGTGTTGGGAAAAACGAAGAAGATTTGGAAAAAGTAATTATTACCAAATTACGTGAAATAAGCAATGAACTTGATTATTGGAGAAGAATACAAATAGAAATGCTGTTATGAAAAATAGTTGGATGAATATATGAATAGAATCACCGAATCCACCATAGAGAAATTCGCCATCGAGCTAGTAGAAAAATATAGTTACCAGCACGTTTGCGCCCCAGACATTGCCCCAGATACCGACACTCTGGAACGGAACATATTTGAAGATATATTATTATTGGAACGCCTGCAATCAGCCGTTGGCAGAATAACCCAAAA
>CAYYKR010000039.1:0-3944 GCA_964469235.1 uncultured archaeon
GGGTATAGGGCTCAAATGTGATTGGTACTTATGTGCGATATTCCTTTCAAGGCGATGAGACTTTTTATCGATCTGCAGCACAGCGACCAGCTCCGTTTGGGCCTTTGTCCTCCCGCTTTTCAATACCCACGAATTTGCAATAGGACTCTCTGTTTGGTTATATAACTAATGCAGCTTGATAGAATTGATTCTGCGCTTAATCCATGCGGCAAGCCGTTTAGCTTCGCTTAAGGTATGACCTTCCGAGATTATCCTTAATACTGGCTCGGTTCCGGATAATCTTATTAGTACCCAACTCCCATCCTCGAGGACGAACTCCTTTCCGTCTATTTTTTTGATTTCAGTAACCTTCTTAAATGAGACCTTTTCGAGATCTTCTGAAAGGAACTCAGTGGCTTTCACTTTCAACATCGGCGAAAGCACAAGATCGTCTTCCCAATAACGAAGCCTTCTGCCCATTTGAGTGAATATTTCTTTCATGATCACCGAAAGGGGTTTCTTGATTGCTGCCAGCATTTCCAAAATCAACATGCTGGCATAAATGCCATCTTTTTCCATTATGTGGCCTCTAAATGTAACTCCACCACTACTCTCTCCTCCTATTAGTGCGTCATGGTCAATCATCGCTTTAGCTATATGTTTGAACCCCACTGGGACCTCATACACTTTTTCGCCAACTTTATTTGCGAAGATATCTATATTATGACTTGTGGACACATTTCTAACTGCTCCTCCGTTTTTACCTTTGAATTCATGGAGATAGGCATAAAGTAATACGATGATCTCGTTCGGATGGATGAAATTACCTTTCTCATCTACGATTGCGATTCTATCAGCATCTCCGTCAACCGCAATCCCTATATCGTAGTTATTCTCTCCCACAGTTCTTGTAAGCACATTCAGTGAACTTTCAGATGGCGCGGGTGATTTTCCGCCAAATAATGGGTCTCTCCGTGCGTGGAGTAAGGTAAGATCGCACCTTGCCCCGACAAGTGCGAACTGTATCGTGCTCGCGCCAGAGCCATACATTGAGTCGAAGCATACCCTGATTTGCGCTTTCCGTATTAAATCAATGTCTATTTTTTCTTCTAAATAATCTAGATACGGCCCTCTAAAATCTTCCATTTTAATATATCCAACCTGCCGCGCTTTCAAGAAAGAAATCCATGGGACTCTATTCACATCGAGAGAATTCGCATCTTTTTCTATCCGATCAGTAATCTCGATTGGAGCCGGGAGACCGTTGGAGGTTTCGAATTTAAGCCCGTTGTACTCTGGAGGATTGTGAGATGCTGTTATAATTACGCCTCCGCCTGCTTTTTTTCTCAAAACAGTAAAGGTCACAACCGGAGTAGGGAGCGAAGAATTACTCAGATAGGCTTTTATGTTATTTGCCGCAAAAACTTCAGCCGATACTTTAGCGGATGTCTCTGATAAAAATCGGTTATCATAGCCTATAACGATACCCCTTTCTTCCAGATGATTTTTTATTAAATAGTTAGCTATAGCCTGAGAGACCCGCCTTAAGTTCCTGCTAGTAAAGCCCCTTCCTATTTTTGCTCTCCAGCCGCCTGTACCAAAGTGAATGGAGGTTTCTTGCTCCACACCAACATTTTCAATCTCTCTTTCTGTGAGGATATTCCTAGCCCTTTTTAAATCTTCATTCGTATTAATGCCAAGATACTCACTTTCATCAAAACTCATGTAGGCCTGAACTTCCAGTCCGTTTTTAATGGCGGCGTTCACGAGTTCGGGGATGTAGTATTCACCCGTTTTTCCCTTTCTTACTGCTGAAAAAAGATCCGAGATTCTTCCAATGTTAACAACATACATTCCTATGTTGTACTCCCATGGTGGCGAGGAGGTGGGGCGCATTTTTTCCTTCACGGCTACAATCTTTCCACTTTCGTCTCTAAGAACCAGGGCATAGGGATATCTCCTTGGAGATAAACCACTTAAAAATGTGATATCGGCTCCTTTGAGCTCGTGGAAGTTAACAATTCCTGCAATTGAGGAAGGCCTTATGAGCGGCGTATCTGCATACATGATAAGAGCTTTGTCATCTTCGCCCATTCCTTTTATTCCAAATCTCAAGGCGTCAGCTGTGCCAAGAGCTTTTGGTTGAACGACATATTCGAAACCTTCCCCGATTTTGGACTTGATCGCTTCATTGTTCCTCTTTCCAACGACAATACGAATATTCACATTTCCAAAAACGTGTCTAATGTTTTCTATGACGTGGAGAAGAAGCGGCTTCCCAAGCATCATAACCAAAGGCTTTGGAGTTTTCCCCCCCATTCTTGTCCCTGAACCTGCTGCTAACACTACAACCTGCATTTTCGTGGTCACCTCTTATCCTTTTAGGCCAGTATGGGTAATTCCTTGTACAACGTATTTCTGCATAAATAAATAAACAATGAATAATGGCAACACTGCTAGCAGTGAACCAGTGAGTAACAGATTCCATCTTGCACTATATTGAGACTGAAATTGCGTGAGGGCCATGGTTATTGTCATGAGTTTGCTATTATTTATATATAGTATAGGACGCAAAAGATCATTCCAATTATTCATGAAAGCTATTATAAAGAGTGTAGCAAGAGGGGTTTTGCCTAACGGGAGGAAGATATGTAAATAAAGCTTGAATGGTCCTGCGCCGTCGATGACGGCCGCGTCTTCAAGATCTCCTGGCACGTTTTCGTAAAACTCCCTCATTAAAAATGTCCCGAAGGAACCAACGAGGAAAGACGGCACTATTAATGGTAGATAAGTGTCAAGCCATCCCAGTTTCATCATCAACAAAAATTCAGGAATAATTGTAACTTGTACTGGAACCATCATTGTTGAAATAAGAAGCCCAAAAAGGATGTTTTTCCCTTTGAAGTTCATCCTAGCGAATGCAAAACCGGCCAGTGAACATGTTATAATTTGGCCTAAAGCAGCGCTCGAGGCGACAAAAAAACTATTTAAAATATACCTCAGAAAGTGATACTGTGACAAAACAATTCTGTAATTGCTAAACATGCTGGGCTTAAATAGTTTATCTGGTATAAAAGATGGTGGTATCCGGAAAATGTTCTGTTCCGTGTTGAAAGAATTTATGAGCATCCAGAAGAACGGAAATATCATAATTATAGCAATGAAGGAAAGCAAGGTATAGGCAATAGTTTTTCTTACTAGATTATAGCTTTTGATATTTCCTCCTTTAGTATTGGTATTTTACCCAGTGTTTCTTTAGGTAGAAATTTGCAAGGGTTATTCCTCCCACGATTGCGAGCAGGACGTATGCTATAGCTGAGGCGTACCCCATTCGATAGAACACAAATGCGTTCTGATAAACACTATAGGCAAGTGTAGTAGAAGCTATTCCCGGGCCTCCACGAGTCATAGTGTAGATAACCGCGAAGTTCCGAAAAGAATCAATTATTGCGATAATGAGGACAAAGAAGGTGGTGGGAGATAGCAATGGTAAAGTTATCTGCCAGAAAGTTTGCCTAGGAGTAGCTCCATCTATCTTGGCTGCATCGTAAAGGATGCTCGGAATATCTTGAAGGCCAGCTAGAAAGAGAATCATGTAATAACCTGCCATTTTCCATATCATAACAAATGATATGCTTATAAGGGCCCAATTAGGGTCGCCCAGCCATGATGGGCCAGTTATCCGAAGTAGCTTCAAGAAATTGTTTATGAGTCCGTACCTTGGACTAAGTAACCATCCCCAAACCATTCCGATTGCGACCGCAGATGTAACTACTGGAGAGAAGAAAATAGCCCTAAAAGCATTTATTCCTCCTAATTTTCGGTTGACAATTACTGCGAGGAAGAGCCCCGCTATCATAACTCCAGGCACGTAAATAGTAGAGAAAACTAGGGTATTTTTCATTACTTCCCAAAATGATTGGTCAGTAAACATTTCGACGTAATTAGAAATGCCAATCCATTCA
>CAYYKR010000040.1:0-3843 GCA_964469235.1 uncultured archaeon
GCACTTAGGCTTCCTTCAGACCCCACCTCACGGTGACGTCCTTGCCATCGGCTAGTAATTCTGTTACGTTTCACAACGTTACACGGAGTACTTACAGGGGACTTTAACCCCATGAGTTCACGCCCATGCCGGGCGTACACAAGGCGCTGCACCTGACAACTTTTCCGCTGCGCTCCAAAGTCGCCGGTGATCTTGGACGTTATGTGTAATAAAGGGTATTTATGGAAAACAATAATATTTTTGATAATGACGAAAATAAAGTCTTCATTGGAAATGCTAATAAATTTGCTGAATGGATAAAAACAGATGAAGGCGATAAAGAAAAACTATTTGACCGAATAAAGCTATTAATTAAAAATTACCTTGAATTGGACAATGTTAGTTTTCTTTTTGGTTCTGGTTCTTCAATATATCTCGGTGCTGTTTCAATTAGAAATTTTCCAAAAGTAGTTGAGGAGCATATAAGAAATGATACCGAATTACACGATGAATTAATAAGAACTATCAAATCACTTCAGGGTTTACAGGAAGATAATGATGTTGTTAGAGATGGGGAAGATTTGAAGATTGAATTTGAAGGACTTCTTAATTTTTTAATAGCAAAAGATTATGTGCTTGATGAAGAACAAAAACAGAGAACAGACAAAATAGGTGACTTAATAGTTGCAATTAAAGAAGGTTTATTCAACGTTTGCAATATTGACAAGTTACCTATACCGGAAGAAAAGATTAAAAAGGAATACTTGGGAATCATTAAATCAAACAAATATCATTTTCATGAAAAATTTCTAAAATCGTTATTACAGCGCCCCCTGAATTTAAAGAGAGCTAATATTTTTACATTAAATTATGATTTGGCCTTTGAATATGCTTTTGACAAGTTAGGCATATATTACATAGACGGTTTTGCTGGTTTCCACAAAAGATATTTTAAACCAGAAACATTTGAATACGATATGTTTTATCCTGGTTCCACCACTGCGGGAAAAGTTCAAAGAATTGAAAAGATGGTTAGATATTTTAAATTACACGGTTCACTATCTTGGGTAAAATCAGATAAACGAGATGAAAATAATTTGTATGGAATTGAAGAATTACCACTTCCTTTAATTGACAAATTAGATAAAAAAGGTGAAATAATCATTTATCCTTCTGCCATAAAAAAATCTTACACATTAGAGCTTCCATATTCTGAACTTTTTCGGCAATTTTCTGCAACGATAACTCATCCTCAATCAGTTTTAATAACGATTGGATATTCTTTTGCAGATGAGCATATAAACGACATTATTTTTCAAGCACTTTCAAATCCTTCATTCACACTAATAATTCTTGCATATAATACAAATGAATTTATAGAGAGAATTAAGAAGTTAAATGATTCAAGAATTATAATTATCGAAGGTAACTATTTGGCAGATTTTATTGTTTTTTCTGATAAGCTTATGCCTGATTTTTATGACATAAAAAGTAGAGAGAAAATTGCAAAAACTTTAAATGAATATTTCGATAATAAAATTGAAAAACCTAAAAACGAAACAGCAAGATTATGAACGAAAGGAAAATAGGAAAAGTAATATCCGTTGATAGTTTTCGGGTTTTCATTAAATTGGATGAAGATTTAAAAAGTTTATACAAAAGCGGATATGAAGATATTTATGAAGTAGCAAGAATAAATTCGTATATAATTATTCCTATTGGTGCGGATAGAATAGTTGCACTAGTAACAAGAGTAAAAATTATTGATGAAACAGAAATCGAAAAAGATAAAGAAGCTATTTTCTTGACAGAATCAGCACGTTATTTGGTTGCTACAATGATTGGAACTATTGAAGGTAATAAAAAATATATTCAAGGAGTATACAATTACCCTGTTTTAGACAATCCGGTTTGGTATGTTACAAAAGATGATTTGGATTTAATTTTTGACCAAAAACAAAATGATGAAAAAATAGATCTTGATAAAGATTATTACTTGCCTATTGGGACGTCACCTTCTTTTTCTGATTACAAAATAAAAATTAATCCTGATAAATTTTTTGGTAAACATGCTGCAATATTGGGAAATACCGGTTCTGGAAAATCTTGCACTTTAACATCTATTTTACATAGCCTATTTGAGTTTATTTACAATGGTAAAAAATTAAAGAATGCACATTTCGTCATTTTTGATACAAACGGAGAATATAAACAAGCATTCTTTGGCAATTCTGATAAAAATATTAACCCCTTTAAGGAAAATAAATTAATTAACCCTTTTCATATAGATAAAGAAGGAATGAAAGTTCCTTATTGGTTTATGAATTTTGATGATTTTGATTATTTATTTGAGCCAAGTGCAGGAACACAAGCACCTATTTTCAAAAGAGCTATTGCACTATCAAAAGGTGATGAATTATCAATAATTGTTAATGAAATACCCCCGACGTATTTACAATGGGTATATTTAGTGTTGAATTTTACTGAAAATATTGAAGATTATTGGAAATTAGAAAATTATAAAATACCTGAATATATCAATTATTTTAGAGAATTAGAAATAAATGGATTTGGTTTAACACCTTTACTTGACGCATTGCAAAACCTTGTTGATATAAAACCCACTGGTTATGAAAAAGTTGATATAAAAGAATTAAATAATTTAAGAGAAAGGATTAAATCAGAATTAGAAAATTATAATACATTTATACAAAAAGCTAAAAGCACTCAAGAACAAAATATTGATTTGCCTATTTGGTTCAAATTTAAAAAACTATTAGATAAAGATATTGATAGGGCAATTGATGAACAAGAAAATTCAAATAATCGCTTAAGAGAATATATATCTACCCTTAAATTGAGATTACAATCATATTTAAATGATGAAAGAATTGCAGAACCTCTTTTATTAAAACAAAAAGAAGACATCCCAAGTTCACTTGCTAAATTTTTAGCTTTTATACTCGGTGATTATTGTAAAATATATCATGATGGTGATAGTGAAACATTTTCTGATTATTTCACTAATTCAAAGGATTTAGAAAGAGAAAAGCCAAATCAAATTACAATAATTGATATGTCCTTACTTCCTTATGAAGTTTTAGAAACAATTACTGGTTTAGTAGGAAGGTTAATAATTGAATTTGTCTCACGTTTCCCCGAAACCGAACGTGGTAAGTTACCAATTGTCCTTGTATTAGAAGAAGCACAAAATTATATTCCCGAGAAAAATAAGAAAGATAAAGATTCTATTTCCAAAAAAGTATTTGAACGAATTGCACGTGAAGGTAGAAAATATGGTTTATCCCTTTTGGTTTCAAGCCAAAGACCATCGGAACTTTCTAAAACAGTTTTATCCCAATGTAACTCATTTATTATTCACAGATTACAAAATCCGGAAGACCAAAAATATGTTCGTCAATTAGTTTCTTCTGCCAATGAAGATATTTTACAACAGCTACCAATTCTACCTCAACAACACGCAATTATTATGGGAGATGCAGTAAGAACTCCTGTTCAAGTAAAAATTAGAACAGTATCACCTACACCAAATAGTAATGACCCTAAATTTATTGAAAATTGGATTGCAGATAAAGGGTCAGATTTTCCTGAATATAAGAAAATTACTGAAGCTTGGAAAAAAGGTGAAAAATATGTTAGCAGTAAGAACAATAACGAATGAGAACACATAACCATTGCATTAACTTGACCGCAGGGCTCTGGCGTAATTTTAACATTTTGTGCGTTGCTGAATATTATTTAGAATATTGTAGTTCTGTGCGTTTAATCCTGCGGCAAGTTATGCAAGCCGTTATACGCTTAAATTGTTGGTGGGTTATTCCAGAAGAAAGGAGGTTTTACTAT
>CAYYKR010000041.1:0-3637 GCA_964469235.1 uncultured archaeon
CAAGCTCCGGTAGTCTAGTCCGGTCAAGGATGTCGGCCTTTCGAGCCGAGGACACGGGTTCAAATCCCGTCCGGAGCACTAATTGTATTTATCTTATGTTTATCTAATTAGATTTAATTTATGGGTTTCTTCTTACGAAGTACTGAAGGGTAAATGGCCTAACGTTTGTCCTAACTTCGCGTATCTTTTTCATAAACGATGTTGACATCAATATTCTCAGAGCTCCTGATATTATGAAAAGTAATGGTATAACTCCAAACCAGACGTGTGCATACTTTGAAATCAGACCGCCAAGAAGACTTCCAACAAATATTCCGAGACCTGTTAGAGAGTTTGTGTAAGCGGAACATAAGCCACGGCGCTCGCGTGTAACAGCATCGAATACAAAATTGAATGAGCTCAAATTAAAACCTGCCCAAAAGAATCCACTTAACACATTTATCACAGAGAGAAATATTGGAGATGTTGAAAGAAACCAAAAGAATGGATATATCGATATAAAGTAACTCGATATTTCAAGAACTTTTTTATTTCCTATTTCATCTGACAATTTTCCCCAAAATGCCATTCCAAGAGCTAATCCTATAAATGAGGCTACATTGACTATAGTATAAATAACATATGAAAAATTAAGATTTCTCAACATATAAACAGAGAAAAATGGTGCCGCAATATAAACTGACATTGCCATTAAGCCTATGAACAACGCAAAGCGACCAAAATTGTTTTTTGGTGCTTTCTTGATAAACTGAATGAATGTAAAATGACTTGACCTATCTATTTTTAATTTAGGTTCGTAATGCTTTGACATGAATATCAAAGATATTATAAGTCCAACAAATGCAATTGAAAAAATTATAACAAATCCATAAAATACATTTATCTTTCTAAACTTATCCAATATGAATCCAGCAAGAAGCATGGTTAAAATTTGAACTATAATAATTATCTTTTGTCTCTTTCCAAAGAATTTTCCCCGCATATTTTCCGGAACAATGTCACTTATCCAAGAACGCCACGCAGGATTCTTTATTGCACTCATGGATGTGTAAAGGGTAACAAGTATTATAAAAATAATTATGGCGTATCTCCTTATCAAAAATAAAAGTATTATGAGTGTAAAAATTAATGCCTGAATGAATATTGCTGATAAGACCATTTTCTTTCTATCGTGTTTTTCCATTAATTTGGGTGTAAACATCTGAAGAATGGACATAAACAAGTTAGGTATTGACGAAAGAAGTGAAACCTCTATATTGCTAGCTTTGAGTGCTAATGCATATGGCGTAAAGAAATTATTTCCCGAACCAATACTGATAGCATATCCCACGCCTTGCTTTATGCTATAATCCATCGTCTTTTTTATCTTCTTATCTTCCGATTCATCATGTGTAATTTTTTTGTTGTCAGTTGTCATGCAACTTATTTAATAATCAATAATTTAAATATTACTTTGAATAAATAAATGTAATTGCGCGGGGGTGGCCGAGTCTGGTCAAAGGTGCAAGGTTGAGGGCCTTGTCGCTTAGTGCGTTCGAGGGTTCAAATCCCTTCCCCCGCACTATCCGTTTATAAAATTTCTTTACAAAATTCTGACATGGTTGAAAAACTTTATTATAAAGATCAGTATCTAAAAGAATTCGACGCCAACATTGTAAATGTAAAACAGGAAAATAAAAAAATTAAAATCTATCTTGACAAAACTGCATTTTATCCAGAAGGTGGCGGCCAACCAAGTGATAAAGGAACAATTATTGGAAATGGGTTTGAATATATTGTTGATGATGTTCAAAAAGAAGGTAATGAGATTGCTCACATAGGTCATTTGGTATCAGGAAAGAAAATATCAACTGGACCTGTAAAGTGCCATATCGATTGGTCAAGAAGATACGACTTTATGCAACAACACACTGGGCATCACATTTTAGCCGCAACCATATTGAGAGTTTTGAACTCCCATGTATTTGGTTCTGTGATATCAGAAGACTTGAACAAAATAGAATTTAAATACGATGGTGAATTAAGTGAGTCAATCAAGAAAATTGAAACGATTTCTAATGGTGTGATTTGGTCATCAATGAAAGTGGAATCAGAAATATTCAATTCAACGGAAGAATTAAAAGAGCTCCCACTTAGAAAGCAACCAAAGGAAGGTCTGAAAAATTCTATAAGAATTGTAAAGATTGGAAATTATGACATGGTTCCATGTGCAGGAACTCATGTTAAAAACACGTCTGAAGTAGGGGTTTTAAAAATAATGAAATTTTACAAGAAAAATAAAGATGTGTGGCGGATTGAATTTGCCTGCGGGTTCAGAGCTCTGAACACAATGAATAAGATTTTGGACGACTATTCAAAAATTTCTCTCGAACTTAACGAAAAACCATATAATATAGCTGATAAAATTACCGATAAATTGAAGGAATTTGAAGATTTAAAAAAGGAACTGAATGAAGTAAAATCTAAATTAATAGAATCGAAAATGACATGTGAAAATGGATTGTGCAGCTATTTCGGAAGTTTAAATATGAAAGAAATGGAATCCATATCAATAGATGCAATAAATAAAGGTTCGAAGATTGCCGCTTTAGCATCAGAGAACGGATATCTCATTGTAACCAGAAATAAAGATTTTAATTTTGATGTTAGAAAAATATATGAAAAGATTAAAAAAGAGTTTGGAGGAAATGGTGGAGGAAGTCCATCCATGATAAGAATGGGTGGAATAAATGACATTAAGGTAGCGTTCGATTATGTATTAAGTCTGTTGAGGGATGAATTATGAAAACCGCTCATATCATCGTTTCTGGAAGGGTGCAGGGAGTTGGATTTAGGTTCTTTACAAAATATACTGCAGAAAATTTTGGAATAAACGGCTGGGTAAGAAACCTTGACGACGGAACTGTAGAAATAAAAGCAACAGGAAAGGATGAAAAAATAAAAGAATTTTTGAAAGAAATCAAAAAAGGCTCTCCACTATCGGAAGTAAAAGATGTTAATGTAAAATATGAACCACTCGAAGAATTTAATTCTTTTGAAATCATTTGATAACTTTTAATTTGTGCTATAACTATTCTATTTATGAAAAAAGGGATGGCTCCAATAATTGCAGAAATGATGTTAATACTTTTTGGAATTGCAATAATTGGAATGATGAACTCTCCTGTAAGAAATGCCATAATTCCAGTCTTCAAAAAAATAAATAAGAATTATGACTACGTTGAAAATGCTTCATTTTCATCAATAGATGCAGAATACTATGGGCCGTACATAAAGCTCACAAATTCTGGATATAAAAATTTGTCAAACATAACTATATTTCTAGACTATACAAAAATTGGAGAAATAAACAATGTACTACAGCCTGGAAATTTTACATTATTCTATGTTGGTAACTTAACAATAAATGGGACCAAATTTTACATATTTACATTCCAGGGTGCAAGAACAACATTGGACTACAACGAGTCAACTTTGAATCAAACTCAATGACTATAATTCTATCAAATTATCATTTTCAAGTATCAGAAATTATTAAATAGATTTCATATCAATTTAATTTGACCCAAAATTAATTGCATGTAGGTCATGGCCGCAGTTGTGTAGTCTGGTTAGCATCGGAGCCTGTGGAAAAGCC
>CAYYKR010000042.1:0-2236 GCA_964469235.1 uncultured archaeon
AAGAAAGTTTGCTATTACAGTACAGACAGCTTGGGAAATGTTGAGACAACAAAGGAATCTGGACTTTTTTGTATAGACAAGAGAATTTTATTTTCTATGAATCTCACATATCATATAAACACATCTTCCGATCCAGGCAACTCAAGTGATATAATTCACACCGAAACCTTACTTGGTTCGGAAGATAATGGAGTATCGTTTTTTGTTGCACCAATTTCAGACAATTTCTCATACGTTTCATTTACACCGGGAGAAAATTACACGATATCATTTACGTATTTAACTGAAAAAAGCTTTCTTATAGGATTTACGAATTCCAGCTGGAGCTCGGTCTCGCAAAATTATGATAAAGTATCCAACAATGTATACCTTATACAACCATTTTCGTACCCGATATATTCAACAAATTCAATTTATGTGATGCTTTTAAAACCGAATATAATCATAGATACCAATAGAACGGATTATGGCACTGGGGAGAAAGAGTTAGTAATCCAAAATGAGGGAATAGTTGGCGGAAAGTCAAAGATACGCATTTCTGCAAGGTAATTCTTTAAAATTAAATAAATTTTAAATAGTCTTTTCTCATAATTAGGTTGGAGGCTAGACTGGGCCGTTGGGCGTGGCCTGTAACCACAAACCGTCCTTATGGTGGAGTCGAAGCTCGAGGAAGGTGTGCGTAGTCTGGGCGAGCCAATTCGTAGTGATGACGCTCAGCCTGGTGGGACCGAACGTCCAACGAAATTGGTCAGGTCCGGAAGGAAGCAGCCATAAGTTGGTTGTTTTGGTGCTCATCAGATACTGAGAAGAGTGAGGAATTGGGTAAACTTGCTCAGATGAAGCACATCGACCGAGAGTGTGCCTCCTTAATAATTAAAATTAAGAAATAGAAAAAGAAATTTTTATTTTTGAATTCTTACTTTCTTTTCTTTTTTCTTCTTGGTTTTGATTTTTTCTCTGCTTTCTTTGTCATCTTCTTTTCTCTTGCTTCCCATTTTATGTCTTCGTATTCAATCCATGTTATAAGTAGTCCAATCATAATCAAGAATGCGCCGAACACACCGACAAATACTATTCCGAGAGTTTGCGCTGGTGTGAATCCTGCTGGTTTCCAACCAAATACACTTCTAGCCACATACCAATAGACACCTAATATGGCAATAAGAAGCCCCATAAGCATTTTCGTTACCGAGTTCATTTAATCACCTTTATTAACTTAACATACAAATCTTTTAAATACTTTACTATTCAATTTTTAAGAGATTAAAAGAATAATGTTAAGGGCGAATAATATGAAAAGTTTTTATCAATTCATATCTGATTTGTGGAAAAAGCCAAGGCAGATAGAGAGTAACAAAAATAGACTCATACAATTGAGAAGAGAAGAAACAGTTGTGAGAGTTGATAAGCCAAGCAATGTGGACAGAGCTCGCCGACTCGGATACAAGGCAAAGCAAGGATACATTATAGTTAGAGTTAGGACAAGTAAGGGAAAGAGGCAGAAGTCAAGACCAAGAAAGACAAGAAAGCCAAAGAGATTCGGTGTCAATAAATTCACACCAAAGAAGGGATGGCAACTGATAGCAGAGGAGAGAGCTCAGAAGAAATATCCTAATTTGGAGGTTTTGAACAGTTATTACGTTGGAGAGGACGGACAACACAAATGGTATGAAGTAATCATGGTCGATCCAAGTCATGCAAGAGTAAAGTCAGACAAGAAGATGTCATGGATTACGAAAGACAAAAAGAGAGCTCTTCGCGGTAGAACATCTGCAGGTAAAAAAGCTCGTGGAATTCATTAATTTTTATTCTATTATTATGGGTCCAAATGAACGTTCTGGCTCTTTTGGCTCATTATCCCTTTCATTTCTTTTGACTGGATTTGGAACCTTTTCATTTGACACGCCATAACTTATTTCATCATGGTAATCCATTTTTCTCTTTATAGATTCAACTTCCACAAACAACATTTTCATCCTTGCATTAATATTTTCTATATCTTTCTTTGTTAGTAAGGCTGGGAATCTTTCATCAACAACTTTTGCAAACTTTTTCAGATTATCAAGAACAATTTTCTCGCTCACATCTTTAATTTTTTTATTCTCTAACTCTTCTGAATTTTTAAGATTCTCCAAGTCCTTTCTCATTTTTACAATGTCATTTTTCAATTCTTCAACAGACGAAATATTTTTTACAGAATTTAAAGATGATTCTATTTTTTTAATTTCATTTTCAA
>CAYYKR010000042.1:2336-3489 GCA_964469235.1 uncultured archaeon
ATTTCATTTTCAATTTTTTGATACGCTTCATCTTTATTATTAGAACCGATTTCTTCAATTTTCTTTTCGAGCTCGTCTACTTTTGATTGAATTCCATAGATAGATTCTATCTTCTCTTTCAATCCAGAAATCTTACCATTGACATCATTACCCTTAAGCTCAGAAATATCATTATTTTTTAATTTTGAATTCACGTCTTCAAGTGATTTCCTAAGATCTTCAATTTCAGAATTCATATTTTCAATTTTCTTGCTGTAAGATTCATTTTGATCGCCTTGAACATGGATTTTCAGATCATTTATTTTGCTTTCCAAGAGCGACATTTTATTCTTCAATTCTTCAATTTCTTCTGCTTCGTTGGAATTTCCTGACAGTTGGAAATCCTCAACTTTTTTCTTTATATCGTCTATTTCATTTTGAATGGATGAAAATTGGTTTCCATTTGACGCACTTTCTCCAAATTTGTATTCTTTTATTTCCTGAAGCTCCTTTTCAATTTTTTGTATTCTGTCGAGAGGTACTTTATTTTCTGCTTTTTCCAACCCTTCAGATTTTTTCATGAATTCATTGACTTTTTCAAGTATTTTGTCATATGTCTTGAAGCGCTCTTCAATCTTGCTTATAGTTGGACTTCCTGCCGAAATTTCTGTCGAGCCAGAGGATTTTATCGATGACATGTCATCTACAATTTTTGATACCAACTCTTCCACAGTAGAAAGACGCTTTTCAATATCTTTCGAGAACAGTGGGGTGGTTTGCCCTGTGACAAGGTTGCTGAGTTCAATCATTTCTGCTTGAAGAAGCATTTGTAAATCTTCGAGTTCATTCATTCGTTCGTTTACTTGGTCCAGATTTATTTCTTTTTTGACGGCATCTATTTGTTTTTTTAGATTATCAATTTTGTCATTAACTTCGAATCTTACATTTCTTATCTCTTGGAGAACATCATCCATTAAAACACCCATCGATTATACCTATTATTAATTATTGATTTAATGATTTAAATTTGTTTTAATTGATTTTTTTCAATGCATAGATATTTAAATTTTACATTCAAATATGTCTATTGACAAACATATTATATTTCAGATGACCAAAAGAGGTTTTGTAAGTTTGGAAACCCGTAGGTGGTTTCTGATTTTTGGACGCAGGA
>CAYYKR010000043.1:0-3450 GCA_964469235.1 uncultured archaeon
CGCAGGAGGTTTCGACTATGATAGAAATAAGATTTCATGGACGTGGTGGTCAAGGTTCTGTAACAGCGGTTGAAATACTTGCTGTGGCAGCTTTCAAAGACGGAAAGTATAGTCAAGCGTTTCCTAAATTTGGTCCAGAGAGAAGGGGAGCTCCCGTTGAAGCTTACTGTCGTATAGATGACAAATTCATAAATCTTCGAAGTCAAATTTATGAACCCGACGTATTGGTAGTTCTTGATGAATCTCTATTAAATCTTAACATAACGAAGGGATTAAAAGAAGATGGAAAAATTATAGTCAATTCGAAAAAATCTCCAGATGAGTTAAAGAAGGAATATAATTTGAAGTATGATGTCCATTCGGTTGATGCAACAAGCAACGCCATTGAAATTCTTGGAGCAAACATAGTTAACACAGGAATACTTGGAGCATTTTCAAAAGTTACTGGATTAGTATCTCTGGATAACTTGCTCAAAGCAACCGAAGAAAAATTTTCTGGTGATTTGAAAGAAAAGAATTTGAGTCTCGTTAAGAAAATTTATGAAATTTCAGAGTGATAATATGGATGAAAATGAATTAAAGAAAATAGTTGAAAAGAAGACCCCGAATCCTGGCGGATTTATGGTTCCAGGAACGAGTTTGCTCAACAAGACAGGTTCGTGGAGAACGTTCAAGCCGATAATAACGGATAAATGTACTGGATGCGGTATATGTGCAACTTATTGCCCTGAAAATGCTATAGAGATAAAGAATGTGGACGGAAAGAAAAGAGCAGTTATAAATTATGATTATTGTAAAGGATGTTTAATATGTTTTAAGGAATGTCCATTTAAAGCAATTAACAAAGTGATAGAATGAAAAAAGTAGTAGAAATTTCACACGCGATTGCCGAAATTGTTTCAAAGGTCGGCCCAAAAGTTGTAGCTGCATATCCAATTACTCCTCAAACTCATATAGTTGAGAGATTGTCAGAGCTCGTTGCAAATGGCGAACTTGATGCAGAATATTTAAATGTCGAATCGGAGCACTCTGCCATGAGCGCGACCATGGGAGCTCAGGCAACTGGTATTAGAGCATACACAGCAACCGCTTCACAAGGTTTAGCGCTTATGCATGAAGTTTTGTCTGTTGTAGCTGGTGAACGACTTCCCATTGTTATACATGTTGCAAATAGAACATTGAGTGCACCTCTCACAATTTGGAATGACTGGTCAGATTCTTTCCCTGAGAGAGATAATGGATGGCTTCAATTTTATGCAGAGAATGGTCAGGATGCTGTAGATACAACTTTAATGGCTTATAGAATAGCTGAGAATCATAACGTTCTTCTTCCTGTTATGATAAACATAGACGGATTTATACTATCTCACGTTTATGAGCCCGTAGACGTTCCAGAAAAAGAAAAAGTAAAAGAATTTGTTGGAGAATATAATCCTCTTGTAAAGTTGGATGTTGACAATCCCATGACGATTGGAGAATATGCAACTCCCGAAAATTTCCAAGAGTTTAAAGAAGAGCAGTGGAATGCGATGAACAACGCAAGGGATGTGATAAAGTTCGTTGCAAAAGAATTCAATGATAAATTCGGTCGTTCGTATGGAGATGGGCTTGTAGAAACTTACAATATGGAGCATGCAAAATATGCCATAATTACAATGGGTTCAATTGTCGGTACATTCAAGCACTTCATAGATGTCAATAAAATTGATGATGTTGGAATAATAAAGATACGCTCGTTTAGGCCGTTCCCATACGATGATTTGATATCCATTACAAGCAATTTGGAATCTGTTGGAGTTTTTGAAAAGGTCATATCTCTTGGACTTGGGGGTCCATTGGCTCAGGAGATAAAATCGTATGTGAAAAAGCCAATTGAAAGTTTTGTTGGTGGGTTGAGCGGACGCGATATAACATTAAATGATGTTAAATACATGTTCGATAAGGTACGTCAAAAGGAGAATGGATTTGAGTGGATAGGTTCAAAATTAAATCAAGGTTGATAGAATGGAAAATAACATTGAGAAGTATAAAAGTTCATTTTTTAAACCCGGGGATACCTCATGTGCTGGATGCCCGATACCTTTAATAGTTAGAACAGTTTTGAATACCTTGGGAAAGAATACGATAGTTGCATTCGGAACATCATGTCTCGAGATAGTTTCATCTCAATACCCTTATAATGCATGGGGAGTTCCTGCAATGCATTCCGCATTTGAAAACACGGCTGCTATTGCATCCGGTATAGAGGCAGCAACAAAAAAATCTGGAAAAAAAGTTAACGTTGTTGCATTTGCAGGGGATGGAGGAACATTTGATATAGGTCTTCAGTCACTTTCAGGTATGGTTGACCGTGGGCATAATGTTCTTTATGTTGTTTATGATAATGAGTCATATGCAAATACCGGAATTCAAAGAAGTAGCGCAACACCATACGGAGCTTGGACAACGACATCTCCTTATGGAAAACTATCACCTGGAAATAAGACATTTAAAAAACCTTTGGCACTTATGATGGCAGCGCAGGGGGCTAAGTACGTTGCAACAGCGTCAGTGGCATATTTGCCGGATTTTAAGAGAAAAATTCAAAGAGCTTCTGAAATTAATGGTCCTAAATTCATACACGTGCTAAATCCATGTCCAACGGGATGGAAATTTGATTCGTCTATGACCATAGAAGTTGCAAGGTTGGCAGTAGAGACTGGGCTGTGGGTTTTATTTGAGATTGATAATGGAAAATTTAATATAACATACAAGCCAAGAGAATTTAAGCCAGTTGAAGATTATCTGAAGGTTCAAAAGAGATTTAAGCATTTGAAGCCGGAGGACATAAAGAAGATTCAAGACCATGTCAAAGAAGATTGGGAAATTTATGAAAATCTTCAAAAAGTAGACAAGATATGATTGAGAGAACAAACACAACCTTTTTATTTCTTTTGTGTAATTAATTTTATGTCAAAATTTTATCGCTCTATTGTTGCTGTAGCATCTGACATAGATGGAACACTTATCAAAAAGTCAGATAAATATGTATTGGAATCCAGAAGACGCGCCGTAGAAGAATGTGGAAAAGATATTTATTCTATAAATGGATGGGATGATACATCAAGGAGCTTTTTATCAATATTAAATTCTAATGGACTGAAAGAAGATGATATAAAAGTTATTTCGGATAATTACAATGAAGCGGCTTTGGATGAAATCGATAAATATAAAGATAGTATAAAACCTTTTGATGGTATAGAGGAAGCTTTGAATTATTTAAAAGGTAATGGATATTTACTTGGCATAATAAGTAATGGGCTGGACGCTCTTCAAATGAAGAAACTTAATTATTCCGGATTGGATAAATACTTCAATAAAGATCTTATTGTTATTTCTTCAAGCGTTGGGTATAAAAAACCAAGCGAAGATATTTATAAAATTTTTATTGATAGAGTTAATTCTATTTGT
>CAYYKR010000044.1:0-3356 GCA_964469235.1 uncultured archaeon
TCCAATCCAAACATTGTCTTCAATAACCACAGGTTTTGCTTCGCTCTGCGTATCACGTGTAAAAATTCGATTAGAAATATTTTCAAAGGATAATAAGTGTCCCTGAGCATCAAATATATTTGTATTTGCTGCAATCAAGCAATTTTTACCTATAGTGACAGAGTTATATGAATGTATACAACTTCCATGTATCCTACTATCTCTTCCAATTGAAATCACTGCTCCTTTGTAATCTGCGAAAAGCTTTACTGGAGAATACATCGCAACATGATACCCATGGTTTCTTGAATTAAGAGTAACATTATGACCAATTATCACTTTAGCTCCCTGAGCTATATCTATCATAGGAGAACCTTTTACTATGATATTACCTTTTAATTCTAAGCCTTTGATCTTATGAAGCCGATACGCTTGAATAAAATCCCATGTTCTCTCAAAAATGCTTCTGATCATTCTAATATCCCAATCAGAGACTTCGTATACAAATACTTCCCGCTTTCGGTTCTTGGTATCTCATCTACAAAATCCCAGATAATCTTGCAATCTTTTCCCATTACTAATTTTATCTTGTCTTCAATGTCTTTCTTTTCAGATTCGTTTGTCTCATCTTTGGTAACAGCTAAAATTTTTAATCTTTTGTAATCTTCTTGAATTACTTGAAAAGCCTTTACCCAATCCTTTAGATAAAACAAGTGAGTGAAATATTCTCCATGGATAACTGTTCCATCTTCTTTAACAAAGTGGTCAGTTATCCTTCCAGTAATCTTCTTTAAAGTCGGTAATACATTTCCACACTTGCACTTTTCAGGTCCAAGCACAGCCATGTCTCCAATTTCATATCTTATAAAAAGCATCGAGTAATTATGGAGATTTGTTACAATGACTCTTCCTTCTTCTCCTTCTTTTACAGGCTGATTATGGTTATTTAAAACCTCAATATAATTGTGGAATGCAAGAATATGCATCAAACCCCTTTCACATTCTCCTGCTAAATTATTGGTCTCCCTTGAGCCATAGTAATCATATACTTTCGTCCCAAATATGGTTTCTATCTTTTCTCTCATCTCATCACTTAACGTCTCTGCCGAACTAACTACTATTTTCGGTGTATGAATTGCCTTATTTTTTCTTTCCGCGTACCTGCATAATTCATATAGCGAACCTGCGTATCCTCTTATTAAATCGGGTTTGCAGGAGTTTATAGTTTTTATATAATTTTCCATATCTTCTTCAGTCATTCTAAAGCTGTTTAAAAATACAGTATTGGTTAACCAATTGGCAATCTTGGTTTTCCATCCCATTCCACCCTGGAATAAATCTCTTTCAGAACCCCATAAAATTACTTTTTTAGCACTTGCCTCATCAACACCAATAATATCCTTATGCCAATAATAGAAAGCGGCACGCCCCCATTTTGCATATAAATCATCTTGGATAAATCTTGTTGGCTCTCCAGTTGAGCCACCGGAAGAATTGTAATACCATTTCCTTGTTGTATAATCCTTAGAGATAAGCTCCTTATGGTGTTTTCTCATTATCTCCTTGGTTAGTATTGGTATCTTATCGAATTTAGATAAATCTACAACATCACCACGCACCACACCAACCTCTTCAAAAATACGATGGTAATAAGGCACATTTTTGTATGCATGCAAAAGCAATTTTGTTAGATATTTTTCCTGAAACTTCAATAATCCCTCTCTATCAGTTATGCTTTTAATTTCAGAATATTCTACATCGAAGTTATTCCCTCTAACTTTAGATATAACATCTCGAATGCATTTTTTCATCATTCTATCACCGCCTCCTCACAGCAGAAAGAATTATCTTTAACTCCCTCTCTTCGAATCCTTTCAGTAAGAAAAGCAGAGAAGAATATACAATTGCACCGGTTCCTATCACTACTAAGATTTCTATCAGCCCAACCGGATCAAGTATCCGGATACCGGATGCCATAACAACCGATGCCAATATGTATTTGGCGATGAAACCTGATTTGAGATCAAATTTCATATATTGACGAGATTTATAGTATATGCTAATTGCCGCCATAGTGTAAGCAACCAAGGTGGCGATTGCAGCACCTATAATGCCCCAGAGCGGCACGAGCAAGATGTTCAACCCAATGTTTACCACAGCAGCAGTGCCAAAAACGATGGCATAAATCTGGGTACGCTTAACCAACATCAACACTGCTCCGAAGATCATCTCCACCCCATAGAAAATTGTGCCAAGCGCTACCAGAGGGATGATAAATTTGCCACCCGCGACGAACTCTGGCGTTGTTAGACTTGCTAACAACGGTCTGGACAGTATAGATAAACCAAACGCAGAGGGAATCGATAACATCAGAAGACACTTCCACGAATACGACAGATAAACCTTGACTTCATCAACTTTTCGCTTATCATATAAGCTGTATATTGTAGGACGTAAAATATACATAATGTACATACTAAACATCAGAACAATGCCGCCTATCCCATACGCTGCTGAATATATTCCAACCTTCTCCGCACCCATAAAGAACCCTATCACATAACGGTCACTCGATGCGATAACGAATTGAAACACTACAGTCGGGATCAAAGGCAGACCATATATCAGGTAGGGTCGCAGGATCGAAAAATCAGGCGATGTAAATCCAGCGTAGGAAATAATAAGATACAGCATAACTCCAAAAATAATAGTTCTAGTAATTAAAATAGATACTATGGCGCCAATCAGACCATATCCGGACAAAACAAAAAAGGCGATCAGTCCAACCTCTAAAAATACCTGTAACAGTAGTATCGCGGCGTATCTTTTGATCAGTCCAAATACCCTGAATGAACCCAACGCCACCACATTCAGTGCCCCCAGAAGTATAAGAGGCGAGGCAATTTTAATTACAAAAGCAGCAGATTCTTCTTTCAGGAAAGTCGTGGCTATGAAATCAGATGATAAAAACATGATTAAAGATGCAGCTGTACCTACAACAGTGACTACGAAAAGCACGGTAATGACTCCTTGAACAACTTTCTCCTTCTCTATTGACGAGAGGAATCGTAATATTGATGAGTCGAGACCGAGTATTATGAATGGCTGCAGGAGTGAAACAGTGACCAGGATTTGCACCCAGATTCCGTAATCAGATGCCCCAAGCGTTTTGGTCAAAATTGGAAGTATAATCAAACCTTTCAAACTGACAATAGTTTGGGCGACCCCGACCAATCCGATTCGTTTTGCAAATATTGTGTATTCAGACATTTGTAAGCTTATATCGATCTTTTAATACCATGGATGACATTTTAGTCTGGTATAACTTCTTTAGATCTTTACTAATCCAAATCACGTGTGATAAACAATTCATCACA
>CAYYKR010000045.1:0-3333 GCA_964469235.1 uncultured archaeon
AAAATATCAAATCTTTCTTGCTCATTTAGAGCTATTGATAAATGAGATGAATATGGCTCTTTATATATGACTCCCATACCTAAGCCCCAAATATTTCTAGCAGTGCCAGCAAATGCTGACAATCCATGAAGTTTTTTGCCAATCCATGTATCAGTAGCGAGCAACACAACGTTCTTGGGATGAAGAAGAAAAACATCTTCAATTCTTCCCTTGTATTGAAGAGCTTGTCTAACACTATGAGTTATTTCTTTGAATCCTCTGTCAATTACGGCTTCCACATATAGTTTTCTCGTTATATTATCTATAGTAATTTTTCCAACAAGGTCTGGCCATACCGTCTTTTTAGTCGGAGAAATAATTCCAAACTTCTTTGTACTGCCAGGTTCACTATTGCTGTTGATGCCAAATATCTTTATTTGACCCCGAATTATATTTTTATCATAAGTTTTTTTGACCAGCAATGAATTATTGAGTTTTTCAGCCAGCCAATCTTTCAATTCTGCTTCAGTATTGAATTTCATTACACCACCTATAATTTTTTTATCACTCCAGGCTTAGGTTCAAATATCTCATTCTCCCTTTCAAGCTCTTTGATGGCCTCCCTGATTTTTTCTTCAGGGAAGTCAAGCATGGTAAAGAAGTATGTGATATCCCTTTCTCCCTCTTCCTCTAGCAATGAAAGAATCTGGTCAGGAAGCGAGCGATTTTGAAATTCTGGGGATGCCAGGCTCGGCTGGTTCTCTGAGCCTGCTAGGCGGGAAGCGTCATCCTTTCCAGAAACAAACTGCTCAACTTCGTTGACCGATAAAATACCATATTTCTCTTTTACAAACCCTTGCTTGATTAAATCCTTTATGAGAGCATAGATTCTCGGCTTCGAACGTTCAAGAATATCTTGAAGTTCAACGACTGCCCTGAGTCGAGAAACGGTCCCATGCGACTTTATATATTCCAAAATCTTATCAGACAAATAGTCTGTGCTTGATTTGGCAGCAGTTTCACGAATATTTATTTCAGTTTTGGCGTTTGTCTTTTCTCTCTTGTCATATTTCACGCTCATCAAGAAATTATATTCTCCAATGCCCTCTCTGTCTTTTTTATTCATTATTATCACTTCATTGTTCAAAACTTGCTTGTCTTTGCTGTTATTTTTATACTTTTGAAGCAAATATAGCAAGTCCAGCTGGGCAACTATGTCGCTTGAACCTCGAACAGCCGTAGATTCGATAATGTCTTCGGTATTAGTCGTTCCAGCTTTGTTTAAATGATGAATTATCACGATTGACTTTCCAAGCTTTTTCATTGGAAGCAAAAAATCGTTATAAAATTTATTCACGAACTTGCTGCGGCTTTCTTCGCCTCTAAAGAAACGTCTATATGAATCCAAAACGATTATGTCATACTTTTGAGCTCGTTCTATCTCTTTTCTTATCATCGGAATAGAGAACGAATTTGAAATGTAAAGTCTGTTTTCTATTTCTTCGGAAGAAATGCCCATTCCCCGCATAAGAGAATGAAGACGCTTGACAACGGTTTCTGGCGGATTTTCTAAATCATAATATAATATTTTGGGCTTCCCAAAAATTCTTATGTTATTCACGCTTTTGTTTGAAATTGCTGCTAAAGAAAGAAATAGTCCCAGCAATGATTTCATGCTTCCAGGAGCTCCAGCAATCATTGTTATTCCTCCCTTAATCACAAATGGCTCAATCCAGAAATTAATTTCCCTTTCAGTCCGCTGAATCATCTCAGCAACGGAAACTTCTTTCTGATATGAATAGTTCCGGTAATAATCCACCTTGTCATATAAATTGTGAAACCCTTTCTTCTGGAGCTCGGAGATGAACATGTCGCGTATGTTCTCGTCGTCTATTGATGCAATGTCTTGAATAAGCTGCTCTGTATCGACATTCATAAGGTATTTTTTGGGACTGAAAACCTGCAAATAAACCTTTCGAATGAGTTTTCTCATGTTTGAGTCAGTAATATTAATGTTTCCAAAGGCCTTTTTGAGAGTAGTTTCCAGATATGAGTCGCCAAACTTTCCCTTCTCCCGATATTTGTCCCCGCAGGAAAAATGGGAGAATATCGCCTTTGTGTATGACTCTAAATTATTAAAGACGAGCTCACGAATAATGGCCATATCACGCTCGGAACGAGAATGATATCTCGAAAACAATGGGTCGTTAGGATTCCAATTGCGAACAATGAGTTCACGTATGCGATATGGAAGAGTCATCACAACTGATTCCAACTCATCAACATCAATTTGCTCTTCTCCAATGGAAATGGTGGGGTTGGACGATTCGTTTTCTTCTCTTCCAAGAAACTCCATATATTTCTCATATTTTATGATTTTAACAGACAAATCCGATATAACGTCATAAGTCCCGCCTGTTGGATGAGTACATCCCGGTCCAACAACATAAGAGCCTTGACCACGTATATCTATGTGCCCTTTAGAAAGATTCACACGGGTTGTGCGAATGTTATAGCCCGGAATTTTGTAATATAAATGAACTCCGAGACCGCTTCCAGATTTGACAGCAAATGTCTCGCCAAAGAACTTCTTGACCTTTTGAACGTCTTCATCATTTGGATTGTCGAAATCGAAAACCACAAGCCCGTCTCCGCAAACTACGCCATAGTTCCCGCCGCCAGAAAGCCAATTGGAAACTTTTTTGTCGTTCCAAGAATATTGGTTTTTGGACTGAGACCAGAGCTCAAGCGGCCGTTTATCGCGCGGCTTAACTAGAATTATTTTAAACTCGTGAATCTGTTTCGGTATGCTTCCCGCCATGCACCATCGCCTCACGCTTTTTAGCTATATAATCGATAAATGATAATAATTTTACATCGTCCTCAAAATCCGAAAGGAACCTGGAGGACATATATTCCAATAATTCAGAGAAAGACAAAGGATAAGTCAAAAAGGGGTCTAAAATAGAGCGAAGTTTGAGCAATTTATCATGCGTCTCTTTAGATACTGATATTGTTGTCATGGTTATATTATGCAATCGCAAGTTTATAAACTTTTCTTTTGTGCAGTATATAAATTGTTTGGAAAATCAAAACGGGGGGCAATGAAGAAGTAAGTATAAAGTATAAGGAATAACACATACTTTATGGTTGTAAAAAGAGTATGTTAAATATATTATTAGAAAATAATAAATTATTATTATTATTGCATTTTATTATTACACTATTTTTAGGGGGGGTCCCCCCCGTGCTTTATTCTTTATTCTCCATTTCGCATTCCCGATACTATATACTCGATAACCGAAAAGTATTTAAACCTGTGCATACATATATAGAGCAGAGGTGAATGAAATG
>CAYYKR010000046.1:0-3039 GCA_964469235.1 uncultured archaeon
CCACCATCGGAATAAATTCCGATGCATCTGTGAGCTGGGAGGTCGGACGATTGGTACGGGTGTGGACGGGTGTGGGGTGGGTAAGTGTGTATTCGCTGAGGGCGGCGCAGAGATTGGTTATCGTTTTCGACGTTTGGGAAGTTGTAACCGAAGGCACTGTAATGAATGATGAGGATGTGAGCTATAATGCATATGCTGTGTTATCTGTTTATTTGTCGCTATGTCAATCACTCCTTGGTCTTGCCCAATTACAATACCTATGAGTTAATCTTGCATTTTCGGGTATAGTTTTACCACCCATCCAATATTGCTCGATATGATCAATTACAGCATCATCGATGTTCTGAATCTTTTGACCACAAATTAAGCAAGTTGGGTCATCATCGTATAACTCTTGCTTTAATTTAAAAGAAAAGCAACGAGGCTCCTTTTGTGCAATACCAATTATGTTTTGGAGTGTTAGTCTCCACTTATCAAATCGTTTTGTTACTGCCTGAATGGTACTCGTGGAAATCTCAATAGCATCTATGAACTCCCGATCGTTGGTCATTAGATGTAGCAAAGCTTCACGAATTGAATCGAGATTCTGGTAGACCTTGTTTTTATCTTCTTTCGCGAAAGAATACATTAAAATATCATATAAAGAAGCATTAAATTTTTTAGGCTCCCAATATCCGTTTGGGTTCTTTTCATCTCCTTTATAAAATCTCTTAAAGGCGTGAGTATCCAATAGAGATTTTATTATCGTAACCGAATTCTTAAATGCGTTTTTTAGTTCTAAGGAGTCTGCTTCTGAGATAAATTGATATTTCTTCATATCATTATCAAGCATCCTTCTCATCGGAGGTTTATAATTTAAGTAAGTAAAGTGATAAAATGCCGCAAACCTGAGAACAAGTTCAACATCTCTCATCCTTCTATCTGGGTTTTTAAGTCCTAATAGATACATAAAATCACCATCTTCAGAAAGTTTTTTCAACAATTCGTTGTATGGTCCTCTATAAACACAATTTCGTAATTCTTGCTTATTCAGGGACACAGCTCCAGTATTCAATCTTTCAAATACCTTATATTTCAGGTCTGCTTCGGACTCTCTTCTAAAAGTTATAGTGCGGATTTTACAATACCTTATTTTATCTTGCAGATTATCATCTATCTTTTTAAAAAATTTTCTATTAAGTTCTGGAAATACCTCCATCCCAGTCAGCTTAAAAGCCCTCCCATCTGGAAATTGTCCATCTATAAATGAGAAAAAGGCAGTCAATCGCTGCTGTCCGTCTATAACATATTCTTTTCCGTCCTCCTCCTCAGATAGGTATATCACAGGAAGGGGTATGTCTAATAGTGCTGATTCTATTAGCCTGCTCGACTTTGCTGCATCCCATACAAAACGCCGCTGAAAATCTGGTTGTATTACTAATTTTCCCCTTTTGTACTTTCCATAAAGCGATTCTATTTCAGGGTCTCCTTGATCTGCATAGACCCTTCGCTTTATTGAGGTTATTTCTTCTTCAATTTCTTCTTCTAATGGTTCATCAAATTCTAGTTCGTTTAATTCTTTATTCTCTTCATTCATTCTATCACCACATTAGCTTTCATTTTTCTGGCGATCTCAGAAAAGATAATGCTCCACCTGCTATCAAGAGGATGCCACCAATCAGCCAAGCCGCTGATATAGCTATAAAACCTGCCACGCCACAGAAAAGCATTAAACTCCCTGCTAATTTTGTATTTCTGTTAACTATTGCGCCACCGATGATTCCTATAATGCCGAGTATGACTGCTGCAGTTCCAAGCCCAACCACTTCTGAAGCACCTGTAACTTCGAATGCGGCACCCAATCCACCGACGGTTATGGCAAATAACCCTCCAAGTATCCCGAATATCCCGCCAAGTATGCCTAATATCATTTCTGCTGTTCGTCCCATTCTTCCACCTTCGCTCCAGTTTTATTCCAACTCCAAAATCTTCTCCTGTTTCAATCGTTCTTCCGTCAGGCTTTAGAATTCTGGTAGGTCTCCCAGATTATCGCTCCTCTTTTGGTTTTGGTCAGTTCGAATATATTCAGTCCCATCTACGACTATGATTTGCACCACTTCACCTTTTTCCCATTTGTTACCTCGGCCTTCGTAAATTGTAATATACGTCTTTTTGCTTTTTATATTCGCAATCACCTCTCGACGAGACGACTCAAAAGCAGAACCGCCTTTATCGCCCTCATCCTCATGAACTCTAACGTTCTTTATGTGCAAATGTTCTGGATCATATTGAACCGCCGAAATTAGATAATCCGCCCATTTCTCCATGCTATCTCTCCAAATTTATTCATTTTAACTTTTCTATTCTATTTTTATTCTAATTCCCACGATGCCAATTTTACTCCTGTGAACAAGCTTCCAAAGTCGTATTGAATCTTCAATCCTTTTGCATCTTCAGGAACTTCAAACAAAACTTTACCCCTCATCTTCTGGTTCTGATATAGCTCTTTAATCATTTCAAGCCCATCGTTGCCGTAATAGAGTTCGGGATCATACTTAAAACCTTCAGAATCCACCATACTAAAATCACTTGATCCCTCGTATGTCCTATCGCTTCCGATGTTTTTTATCTCTATCTCTACAAGAACAAAAGTATTTCCCGGACTCACTTGTTCTATCCTTGTCTCTTTTAGAATATCCGAATAATATTCATAATGGTCTGTTTTCTTAGCCGATATTACTGTAACTGCTATCTTCGACGTATTCGCAGTTTCTCCAACTTTAAGATTTAATCCAGTTGGTGTTTTCTGAGTAGGTGTTGCTGTTTCTGTTGGTGGATTGGTTTCTGGAGATTTTACAGGGGTTTCTTCTTCAACACATCCCGCAAATACCACAACCGCTATGATCGCTACTATGGCTATCAAGCTTGCTATATTTTTCCTTTTCATGTCATTTCACCTCTTATTAGGTTTTGTTTTATTAGTATCCATGCACAATATCTCCCTCAAGTCACCAAACCCCGCGACTATAAGTGCAGAGCCTGTACCTCGCGCTCTCACAT
>CAYYKR010000047.1:0-2982 GCA_964469235.1 uncultured archaeon
AATCACGTGGCTATTGTTGCAACAATACAAATGAATGGGAAGGAAAAGATAATCGGCATTGTAAGATATATTGTATTTGAAAAGAAAAATAATGAATGTATTGCTGAATTGGCTTGTACAGTGGATGAAAATTTCCAGGGGATTGGATTAGGATCGCTTCTATTCAAGCATATTTTAGCCATTGCAAAACAAAAAGGGGTTACGGTATTTGTGGCAAATGTCTTATCAGAAAATCAAAGAGTTTTTGAAATATTCAGACATAGTGGATTTGAGATAAATGCTACTCCCGAGGGCCCAACAACTCGCCTGCAATTCAGAATTTCATAATGGTAGCGTCAATTCTCCTATAAATTACTCCAATTCTCAATCATACGCTTTGCGAGTAGATTCATCCGACAGCGTTGGCTTAATGAATTCCTGCCATTCCATTGTATTCCACGTGCCAAGATTCATATGGGTTAAAAAATATTTTTGCGGAATTGGGTGCGTACCCACAACTACTTTAACCCTGTATTTTTCTTCGATGAATCTTTTAAAATGAGCAATATATGGACAAGGCGGATACCCAACAACAAAACCTGTTGCAAAGTGAATAACCTCTGCTCCATTTTTAATCATTTCTTCGGGAGCATATTCAATATTTCCACCCGGACAACCCCCGCATGTGGTATACCCAACTATTTCCAATTGCTCATTTTTTTCATAAATGTCAAAAGCACCTTCCCTATTTCTCATGGCTCTAAAACATTTTCCGCCCGCACAATTTCGGTATCGATCGCAGATAATGATACCAATTTTCATTTTATGAACCTCCATTAACTTTTTAATGACGTTTGCCAAAGTAACAATTGATAATATTCGTTCTAATGTAAAAAACTTAAAAAAACACATAAGAATGGGCTGTCATTGTGAGCGATTAGTCATGATATTCTCTATCGACGATAAAAGAATATCATTTTCTTCAGGGAGACCCACTGAAATCCTATAAAAATCGTCCAACCATTCTTGTGATAAATCTTTTATCATTATTCCTGCATCCAACAATTTTTTGCCAAAATCAGGGATTCTATTTTTGATCAGAACAAAATTCGTGTTTGTTGAAAATACTTCAATTCCTAATTTTCTTAAATTTTCCTCCAATCGTTTTCTCTCATCTACTATTTTTTTTACATTTTGAGTAACATACTCTATGTCTTTTAATGCTTCCATTGCTGCATAGAGAGTTGGAACGGGCAAAAATATAGGAAAATCAGAAAATTTATTCCTAAAATAATCTCCTGCAAGAAGATATCCAAGTCTTAACCCTGCAAGAGAGAATGCTTTATCCATAGTTCTTGTGATTGCCAGATTTGGGTAGTTTTCAATTAAATTTGCAAATGTATATTCCGAAAATTCATAATAGGCTTCGTCTACCACTAGTAATACACTTTCATTCTGAAGTATTTTTTCAACTAAATTTTTATCCAAAAGTATTTTCCCGAGAGGATTATTTGGATTATCAATTATTATTAGTGTTGGCTCATAGAGCTCATCTAAAATAATCTCAGGATTCAGCCTAAATTCTGGAGGAACAAGTTGATATTTTATCATTTTTTTGGAATTTTTCTTTGCAGCATTCAAAGCCGGGAAAAATGAAGGGTTTACCATAATAATTTTTCTGTCTTTTGAAAAAACATGGATAATCTCTCTCAAAAGAAAATCAGAACCGGGAGCTAAAATTACCCGATTTTGAGATATATGGCAATAGTTACTTATTAGGCTTTTTAATTTATTAATATCCTCCAATTCGGAATATCTATTTATATTTTTTAAATTTCTTACTGCTGCATTTATTACATTTTCAGGAGGCAAGTATGGATTTTCGTTCATATTTAATTTAATCATCACTTGATTTCCATAACAGTTTCTTCTTTATAACCAGTAATTACTTTTGCAAATTTACTCAAACGTTTATCTACCTCTTCATCTCCGGTATCGACTCTCAAACACTCTAACTTTGTAATTTTATCCATAGTTGCGACAATAATTATATTATCATCTCCAACCAATTTCAACACTTCCGGTGTAAATTGTTTGCTTCCCCTTCCAAAGATAAACCCATTCCCTCCTATCGGAGTCACAATAATTTTGGAATCTTTATATTTTTTGATTAACTCTTTTAATCCATTCTCATTTAAATCTTTTCCTACTAATTTTCCATTATAAACCGCATCAACACCCAATAAAGTTTTTTCAACTCCGAATTTATCAGCAATTGTTTTTAAAGTAGTTCCGGGGCCTAAAATATAGAGTTTGTTTTTTTCCATATTTTCAACAACATAATCCGCGATTTCTTCTTTATTTTTCTCGGCCGATCTGCTTACATTTGACGCCTCCTTACCTCCCTGAAGAAGTGTCTTAATCTTAGGAACCCTCAAATACCCATATAATTTAGCGGCTAATCTGTTATTTCTAAAGGCATCTTCGTCAATATCCAGGACTTCCTTTTCAATAAATTCATCTGTTTTTGAATTAATCATCTCCGCTGCGGCACGTGTTGACAATGCAAACACAGAGCTGAACATCTTAACCCCGGAAGGAACAGCTACAACAGGAATTTCCATGCCGATCGCATCATATATATCTCTTGCTGTGCCGTCTCCTCCGACAAAAATAAGCAGTTCTATGCCATTGTCTGTCATTTGCCTGACAATTCTTTTTGTATCCTCTGCGCTTGTTTCTTTACCTATTTCTCCAACTATTTCATACCTAAAGCTAAATTTCTTAATGTAGTCTTCTCCCATTTTGCCTGGAGCTACCAAGAAAAAAATATCATTTCTGGTAATAAGCGAAAGTGTATCTTCAATTCTTTGAGGGGTTACGGGTTTTGCACCTAATTCTATCGCTTTTCTATAGGCATCGCCATCTGTTCCTTTTAAGCCAACACTTCCTCCCATTCCTCCTATGGGATTGATTATTAACCCAATTTTTGTCATTTTTATT
>CAYYKR010000048.1:0-2707 GCA_964469235.1 uncultured archaeon
GCACCTCCCCCAGCCACGCAACACCCGAATCCCTGTAGGCAGGATATCGCTTCCACCTGCGTTCATGCCCACCCCGGACTTCCAGCAACACATTCATTCCCGTCCCTCCAACTCTAAACCCTCCCGAACCGCAATCTGTTCGCGTGCCAGACGGATCGCTTCATGCAGTTTTGCCTCAAGCATCTGTCGTGGCGTTTTAGTGTATGGGTGATTCTGGTTTTTATTTCTTCGATGTGGAGGGTCATTTTGGGGGTCCCCGCCGTGTTACCAGCCCAACGGGTGGGTTATTGGTGCGCTTGGCTTCTTTGTGGTCGTATTGGTCGATATTGGCATCTGGGTCAGCTCGGTCAATCTGCGTTTATTGTGTTTTTAGGGGCGAGAGTGTTGATGATGGTTTCAACATAATCTAAACGTTCGCGGAATGTAAGCCGAAGCCAGATATGCTCTATTATACACGCTCTCTGCAGATGAACAAGGAGCAAAGCAACAAGCTACTATGAGCAAAAGCTCTGATATACGTAATTATCACATTAAATGCTCCTGCATTTTCATTTCACTAATCCTCTAATATCTCATCTTCTTCTGGAATTCTTGAGTAGTAGTAAGCAATCTTATCTCTCAATTCGGATCTTGCTTGAATAGATAATTGTAAAACTTTTGATTCAATTATTGGAGCGTCTTCTGGTTTTAATTCTTCTGGTCTTTTTATCATTGTACATTTCGTTGTATAAATATTTTTAAAATTTATCATATAATATGTTATCTCTCGTCTTCTCAGAGTGTATTTTTTGAATTTTTCGCTTTCTTCATAAATAAAAAGATTCAAAAGAGCATAATTTATCTCTTCTGCTAAATATCTTTGCTGCTCCTCCAGAGAAAATTTTTCCCATTCATCAGGCGAATGTGCTTGCTGTGGCTCCATCATGCGGTTTATTCTTGTCAAATCTTCTGCAAAATATGGGTTTTTAAAAAAATTGCTTCGCACTTTGATTAGCGGAGTTAAAGAGATTGTACTTTCACCTATAGAACAACATGGTGTGAGTACAACAGAATAGGGCATTTCTACATCAATTGTATAATTATGAGATTCACTTTTAAAAGACAAAATCGGCTCTTTAATAGTGGTATTAGGTAAAATATAACCTCTTACTACATCTCCAAATCTCAAATAGTTGTCCGTTTCTTCCGCATAGAACATACCTATATCCTTCATTCGCGATAAAACTCATCAACATCATGAAAACCGCGAAGAGTTGTTTTTTGTTTATATGATAAAAAATCCTTATTAATTTTAACTTCTACTATTCCAATAAACTCATTGGTTGGAGTCAGTTTTATCTTAATTTGGTACTTGCCAAAAGGATAAGGAATTATCTTAAAATCGTCTATATCGCCATAGCTACCTGTACCTTGATTTTTTAGGTTATTGTGATCGCGCTCTTCCGTGTACAAATCCATCTTTTCAATCCCCTCCACTTCGCTGCATGTATTCATAAACTGGTTCTTTAATTGTTCTTTCATACTCTTCAGATATCATCGTATGTAGGTTATCTGTAATTGTTAGACAATCCTCTGAGGCGATACTTTCCGCAAAACCATCGAAATCAAGAATTAATTTATATTCACCATTAATTTTTCGTAACGATTCGCTATAACGCAGATTGTATTCACCTTTTCTAACCACGGTTTTAAAGTCCATCCCACTTGCATCAGCCAGATTAAATCTATCAAGAGGAAAACTTGAGTTATAGTAGGATCTGAATGTAGAATTATCTTTAGATGGAATCGGGCATTCATCAATGTATCGTAGACCAATACGATTGATGATTGGGATTGATGTAACTGCAAAAAAATGATCCAATACGAACTTTATAATATCTCTAAATTTATCTCCTCCTTCTAAATTATACGTTTTATGGTACTCTGAAGTTATATCCAGTGAATCATTCAGTACGTTCAATTTAAAATTCTTATCAGATTCGAATCGCCATATTTTTTTACCAGTTTCTCTATCTGAATCGCTTGGAATATCCTCGAGTTTTGCTTCAGGCCCTATATCTGCAAATAAAATCTGCCTCCGAAATAGAAGAGCTGATTTTGGGAATTCTTTCATTATCTTCAACTGTAAATCGCCTATTTTATTTTCCATATAGAATAGATTGGGGAATCTGATCTGAAATATCACTTCTTTTGCAGTTGGGTTAGGAAATAGCTCGTTAATACTCATATCTTCTTAAAACCTCCTTTTTGTTTTTCCGCTCATTGTTCCATACATTTCACATCTTCATCATGAATGATTTGCCAACATATAAACTTTTGCTCACGTGTGTATATACTATTTCAATTTTTAAATATATCTACAGTATTACGCATACACATCCTCTAAACGAATTACCAGCCTCCCTAATTTTTCTCCTCACCCCTTTACAGCTTTTCATTCCCACGCAAACCATATCTACTGGGCATTCTACTCCCTATACTCTTATCACACACAGGTATATATTTCTATCGTCTTTGACTTCCACACTCTGCCCCGATTCTACATCCTACTACTTCTCTGCACCCCGACATCACCCGCTTCACAACATCCGGCAACTGCCCGCTGCATCGCTTCCACTTGCATCAGAAAAATCATATTCATCACCGCGGTCATCATTCTGCCCCCTCCCGCACCGCAATCTGTTCGCGTGCCAGACGGATCGCTTCA
>CAYYKR010000049.1:0-2703 GCA_964469235.1 uncultured archaeon
AAATTTATTAACTTTTTAAAAAAAGAAATTAGATTAAATCAGTGGATACTGATTGGCTTATTCTTTGTAAGCTTCGCTTTGTTTTACATTGCTAGTAATGTTGATATGCTTCGGAAAGTGAATGAACTGATCCTTGCGAGTATAACGATCTTTATTTCAATATTCTTGTTGTTTGCCATTTCTCAAGGGAAATATAAAAACGAATTTAAATTTATGAAAAGTGATATTTTATATAAGTTCTTTCAAAATGATAAATATATTGCTAAATTAGCTATTATTCTCATTTTCTTGAGCATAACAACAGTAGCATTTTCTTACGTGGATTTGAATCAGATATTATCCCAAAATGCAGAAGATATTAGATTAAGTGGCGGAAATGTAAGTGAGACCACCTCTCCACGGTTATCTGAGAGTTACGGAACGAACTACTATATAATTTTCTTCTTATCTATTTCAACAAGCTTTTCGATAGTAATGTTGGCGATTTGTTATTTGTCGATATCTCAATATTACTTTGAACGGATGAAATTTATTAGACTTTTGCCCGCATCAGAAGAGTTACTGAATGACAGATTACAGAAATATAAAAGTAGAGGGGAGAAAAGTGGTAGAGTGAGGTCAAACAATTGACGTAAGTGTTTAAGGAGCACAGCACCATGAAGACGATCGAAGAGATAAAGGAAATATTAACAGACCACAAACACGAGCTGAGAGATCATTTCAGAGTAAAGGAGCTCGGAGTTTTTGGCTCATACGTAAGAGATCAGCAGAAAGAAAATAGTGATATAGATCTTCTGGTTGAGTTTGAAAGACCTGTAAGCCTTCTTAGGCTCGTGAGTCTGGAGAACCATCTGTCTGATCTTTTGAGAATAAAGGTTGATCTTGTGCCAAAGGGTGACATCAGACCAGAACTGAAAGAAGGGATTATTAGAGAGGTGATTTACTTTTGAAACGAGATATCTCCATATACGTCGTGGACATGCTTGAAAACATGGAACGTGCAGAGCGGTTTTTAGAGGGGATAAGTTACGGGGAGTTCATTAAAGACGAGATTGTGAACTTTGCAGTTATAAGATGCATTGAAATTATGGGAGAGGCAGCAAAGCACATTCCTAATCGATTCGAGAGAGGTATCCAGAAATTCCCTGGAGAGACATTGCAGGTATGCGAGATAAGGTTATCCATTTCTATTTCGGGGTAAATCTTGAGAGTGTGTGGATGGTTGTAAAAGAGGATATTCCACGTACAAAACCGCATGTAAAAAAGGTTCTGGAAGACTTAAAGAAAGGGGATCTGGAGATCTCCGAAAGCAGACCAGAAACATAAAATCTTATTTTTCACCCTTGAATCCTACACGAATGCTTGATCTCTGGAAAAAGATGCTTGTCAATTCCTATAAAAAAATGACTTTGAACTGCTCGTTATACTTCTCTTCAATAAAATCGACAGTTATCCCTGCATCTGACATTTCGCACGTGTTTGTGCAAAAAGATATATTTTTTGTAAATGGTGAATAGTGGCTAATGATTGTGATTTTGAATTTTTAAATATAATCTATTTATTAAAGTACATATTTTTTACACGGACCTGTAAATCATCCTATGTTGAAATTGGGTGGGCTATACCACCACCGTATAAAAATAATATTTTTCAAATATTCAAAACCGCTATCAGTAGAAATTATAGAAAATGGATGGCGACCTGCGAAATGTCAGATATTAAATTATTTTCTGTGTGGTGTGTTATATAAATGTGTTAGCTACTGAAGCTGTACCATTTTAACTGGTCATCTAATCGGTTATTGAGGTATTCCCCATTACTCATATTAAATCTCTGATAGCTTGAATGATGCTTGAACTATTCCAATTTACCATTTTATTGGCTGCATCTTGAACTTTAACGGGAGTTCTTTCTTGCCCCCAAGGTTTGACACCAATAATAGTTTTTTCCATCCTTAACGCTTCATCAATCTCGTAATCAATCCAGCCGCTATGAGCTGCATACATTCCCGCCAATATGATAATTCCCTGTGCAGGTCTCATTTGATTGGTAAGGCAAGTCTTTAGTCCTGATTTAGTTGTATCAGAACAACTATCATGACGTGGAACACTATAATTTTTCCAATCAAAATTGGGTTCATCATTAAACCAATTCACGAGTGTCCAGTAATGATCATCGTAGTCCCAAGCATGACTTATAAATAAATTTCTTGCTTTTAAAGTTGGCATGTTTTCCTCCTTTTGTTTTTACGCATAACGATTCACTTGTTTGAATTGGAATGTCTGCTCTTTTTTCGCTCGTCATTGCTTTTGCTTCGATTTAACGAGGTATTGAGAGCTTGTAGGTTCTTTGTCGCATCAGAACCTCCCTTGGACTGGGGCTTGATATGGTCAACTTCCCATCCCATTTCAGATGATTTTCCATAAGAAGACTTATACATAGGGTTCCCATATGGGTCTTGCCTGTAGTTATCAGGGTCCTTTCCTCTAATTTTTTTTGCATTTTCCCAAGCTTTTCTTGTTTGGTCTTCTGTTGCCATTTTGCAATCCTCCTTTGTCTGTTATGCATAACAAGTCATTAAATAGTTTTCTGTATGACAATACCCTCGCCATCAACCAACCATCGATACTGCCGATTTTCGTTATCCGCAACCTCTCTATTGAATTAAAATTGGGTCTGGTTTTTGCGGTAGTAATTTTAATG
>CAYYKR010000050.1:0-2679 GCA_964469235.1 uncultured archaeon
TGAAGTCGCTTTAATCATCAACTGCGAGTAACTCGCTTGAGATTTTTTCATCAATCTTTAGAGCTTTTAATATAATTTTTTCTTTTGCTGTAGTATCAGCGTGTTTCAATTTTTGTATTGAAACCCCAACCTCTCTTATTATTTCTAAAGAAGGAATAGGAAGATTTCGAATTTCGGAGGCGTTAACCTGTGTACTTCCGTTTGTAATTTGGAAATATTTGTTGTATAGCTTTGAATTCAATAGGGTTGCGATGCCATACACCTCATCTTTGGTCAATTCATCATCTCTTTTATATATATAATTTATATGATTCTCAATTCCAATAAAATCTGAATTTATAATATCACTCAAGTAGATTCCCGCATTAATTCGTTGTTTCCCTTCCTTTGTGCTAAATCTTTTAACTAATACATAATTTTTATTAGGTTTCAAAATTTTCTCTGATTCTTTTGTCCTTTTTAATCCGATAGGCGTGTCATTCATTTCAAGAGGCCATCTTATCCGTCCATCTACAATGTTGTGCATCCAAAGCAAAGGAATAATGTTATAATCATGTGTCTTTTTTAAAAGACAATTCTTTGCCCTAAATGGAACAACTGGACCTGTTGACACTCTAAATCCCAATTTCTCCAAATTATTATCAAAATTGTCAATATATACTGCTATTAATTCATCTATTATAGAAATTGGTATTCTCATAACAATGTCATTATCCTTTTCAACAATGATTTTATCATAAGTTGTGTTTTTTATTTTTATCATCCCATCTTCATCAGGTATCCCCTTACTTTCGCTAATTAAGATGTTTTCTGGTATTTTTGAGGTTTTTATTGCATTTAGGATTACATTTTCTTGTAGTACACCGTATCTTTTGAAAATTTCTTTTCGAGATTCAAATAAATGTATTTTTTGTGGCTTAACGGTTTTAAAAAACCATTGTCTAAACGTCTTAAAATACAAACCCGAACAATAACTCCTCGGAGTTAATACCGTCATTTGCCCACCAGTTTTTAATAATTTAGCCGATACTGCCATAAATAGTGGGTATGCATTAGGCTGACCCCGTACAATGCGCTTCATTCCAATTACTTGTGGTGAATCTTTGTTAAGTTTATAATATGGTGGGTTCGATATTACAAAATCATAGCCATCTTTATCAGCATCAAAATTTTCTAGATTATTAAAAATTGGTACATTTGATAAAATAAAATCTTCAACAAATATTTTATAAGAAATTTCAAATCCCTGAAAAGCCATGTTTTCTTTGCACATTTTCATATTGAGCTCAAGAAGTGGCAGGACCTCAACATCATTTTCATAAAGATCGAATGATATTTTTATTTTCCTTTTAAATGATTTTATATAATCACAAAAAGTACTTTCAAAAATTCCAATTCCAGCTCCAGGGTCAAGAATTTTTATTACTCCCGTTTGTCCAACATTTTCAAACAAGCTTACCATTAGTTCACTTACTCTTTTAGGAGTAAAATATTGTCCTTTCCGTTTCCTGTTTTCAATTGGGGTTTTTCCAATATACCAATCTGTAAGACTTTCAGTGTAATCGGTAAGTGTTTGATTTGCAGTTTTTTCAGGTATAGATTTCAAATTTTCAGTGATCAAAATCCACCCCCTCATGGAAGATTTAATAAATGTTCCATTAATGTAGTATCTGTGTTGTTTTCAATACAATTCCAGCACACATTGAAATATTCCTTTTGAAATATATTTTGACTGCATATCACTAAATGTTTCCACGCGAGATCTTCTCTCAAATTCTTGGAATGTTTTGGGAAGTAATTAACCAGTATGAATTCACATAGTAAAATTATGTCCATTGGGGGAAAAGGAAACCTCGGTTCATCAAGTTCCCCTATATGTAGATGATGCCACGGTTCTTGTGCTGTTGAATTTTTTTGATCGATACGGAATTCAAATATTTTTTTTCCATGATGATGATCCTCTTTAATTGACCAGACCCGAAGTTCTATGTTATGCTTTTCTATACTACTTCCATTCCCTTCGATTTTGCATGCTATGTTGATTTGTAAATTTGAAGCATTTTTTATAAATGTTAAAGGATTTTCTCGTGGGATTATAAATTTCCACCCCCCTCCTCGTAATTGGCTCCTTAGTGACCTTGCTTTTTGGCGTAGAATGTTGTGAGAATCGGGATCCAAATATCTTTTTAGACGTGGTTGGTTGGCAAACTTTTCCAGGCAGGTAGAGTAATCCAATATTTAACCCCCTTTTACATTTTACGAATTTTTGGTAACAAATCGGATTCGATCGGATCAAATTTATCATCATCCACTTCATTAATAGTTCTTATTGCGTTATATGACACTCTTGCCTCATCCATTATTGATGGGCGAGAGTCAGGATTGTAATGTAATGAACATTTAATCATTACAGGTTTTTTAAGAATGTAACATACCCACTCTGCTGGCACCTCTTCACAATATACGCATCTTGATCTTTCAATCTTTGTATTATTGTTTCGGTCCCACGCCAATGGAAATCCCTCACGTAGAATCATGTCTCTTTCTTTTTCATCCATAATTGACTCAGCAATTTCTTGCAATCTTGACTGCCACCAACGACCTTCTATAGGCGCGAACATTTTGAAATATTTAGCTTTAGTGAATAACTTTTGAATTGAATCAGATAGAAATGCATCT
>CAYYKR010000051.1:0-2607 GCA_964469235.1 uncultured archaeon
CAAGACACTGATATAACCCGGGTGAATCCCCTTCGGGGGATATTTTTATTTTTTGGTACATCGAAACATTTAAGTTTCATTGTGCTCATGTTGTGGTTATATTGTACTAATCGTTAAGTATCGACGTGGCTAACAAGGAACCATGAGGGATGATCTCATTAAAGGTGTTTCCTTGCTTAAATCGTCTGAATATCGATTAAAAATAACGATGTCACTGAAAGGTGGTATTAAGACGCCTTCGGAGATGTCTAAACTGACGGAGATACGATTGAATCACATAAGCAAGTCTCTTAAAGAGTTGAAAGAAAACGGTCTTGTTGAGTGTCTAAATGAAGAAAGCCGAAAGGGCAGGCTGTACAGACTTACAAAACTCGGAGTCGAGGTCTTGAATGAACTCTCTTGAAACAGAAGGAAGAACACTTGTGGATCACTCATGGGACTTTGAAAAGGCGGATACGAAGTACAGCAATCACGGGTTTCACAGCTACCCTGCCATGATGATACCACAGATCGCCAGAAGGCTGATAGAAGAGTATGGGGACGGATCAAAAACTCTGCTTGATCCATTTATGGGCTCCGGTACTGCCGTACTGGAAGCTAAACTGAACCCAAACTTTGAAAACGCTTATGGGGTTGATGTAAATCCATTAGCACTTTTAGTAGGCAAGGTGAAGACTACATCGATCGATTACGAACTGCTAAAAACTGCATTCATAAATGTGCTCAACGAGTCCAATAACGAATTGCAACAAATAAATTTCATGATGAAGAACAAAGCAACGAGAGACGTTGATTTTTTTAATATTGATTATTGGTTCAAACCCAATGTAATATCTGAACTCACGATACTAAAAAATAATATAAATAAAATCGAGAATGGAAATACAAAGATAGAAAGCGATTTGAAGGATTTTTTTAATGTGGTTCTATCTGAAATTGCAAGAAAATGCTCCAATACAAGAAACGGTGAATATAAACTGTACCGAATGAGTGAAGACCAGTTAAAAAAATTCAATCCGAAACCTATTTTAGAATTTGAAAACAAAGGCAAAAAGAATATAGCGCGGATGAAAACATTCAACAAGGCGCGCAGCAGTTGCGAAGTACACATCCTCTCTGAAGATTCCAGACTCAGAACATCGATCGAGGATGATTCGGTTGACTTGCTCATCACGTCGCCGCCTTATGGGGATAGCCAAACCACTGTTGCTTACGGGCAATTTTCGAGATTATCGCTACAATGGTTGGGTTATGATAAAAAAGAAGTCACAAACATAGATAAAATGTCTTTAGGTGGCAAGAAATTGCCACAAAAGAACATGTTGGATTCGCCAACCCTAAAAGATACTATTCATAAAATATCTGAAAAAGATAAAAAACGAGCGAAAACAGTACTTGATTTTTATATGGATTTCTATAAATGCGTGGAAGAGTTCGATCGGGTGATGAAAACGGGCAGCAAACTGTGTTTTGTTGTGGGAAACAGAACGGTAAAAGGTTTTAAAATACCAACTGATAGGATACTTATTGATTTATTTAAACAGAAAGATGACCAATATAGACATCTTGAAACCATAATTCGAAGAATCCCCTCGAAGAGGCTGCCAAAGAAGAATAGCCCGACTAACATCAAAGGGGAGGTGGGTTCTATGATGAATGACGAGTATATTGTTATATTGGAAAAGAGATAATCGTATCTACGGGAAAAACTCCTCTTCATACTCGTACAGTTTACTTATGTGTCGCTGATTCAATCTGAATCCGGGTCCATGATCTCTTACAGAATGGTCGCCTTTGCCCTCATCTGGACCTCGAATATGCATTCTGAACTCGAAAACCATCAATCCGTCATTTAATAACCTTTTAAACTTGTTGGCACTTAATTTCCTGAGCAACGTGGCTCTGTTGAAGTGAAAACATTCCGCCCCATCATCTCTCTTCGTATCGGCAAATACCAGCAACAGATTCTCATAGAGTTTGGTTTTGACCTTCTCTCGCACTTCGTCAATCAGGAAATACGCGATCACACCATCGCTCTGATGGATGATGTCAAGTCTATTGTCGCTCAGTTCCAAGCCCAAACCTTGTGGATTGAATTCATGCACCTTCATAGTCACTTTCAGTGCTTGTCTCCCTTTTTTATCTGGATAACCATATTTTGTGATCATGTCCCACTGGGGCATTGGGTCCCAATATGGTGTCTTTGTTATCAACGTGATGTTTGAAGATGCGCCTGATCTATGCGATTTTAGCTCAAAAGGAACTCCGTTATATGTAAAATCCGGTTCTCCCGAATTATTTTCTGTTATACCCAATAAGGATTCCAGTGTGAAACCTATTCCCGTATCTCCAGGTCTCATCGTTTGAACATAACCTTTTGCAGACAGTTCCTTCAGTGTCTGGTAGATATCTATCTCCGGTAGATTCGGTAGCGATGCCATTGCACATGTATTTTCATGGACAATGGGTATTACATGATATTACAATTTAAATACAATTTAAACACAACGAATCTACTGGCACTGATCTGTACCTGTACGGTCCGATCGAGAATGCGATGGTTGACATCATGGTCGCCGAGAACGCTGAGGAACTCGGACTCACTGT
>CAYYKR010000052.1:0-2606 GCA_964469235.1 uncultured archaeon
GCAATTCTCTTTTTAGTTCTAGCATCTATGGCTGCTATGAAGTTTTTTCCAATATCTTCATGGACCATATACGCTAAATCCAGTGCTGTCCCATTCTCGCCGAGGAGGAATGCATCCGGAAGTACATTTCCTTTTTTGTCACTGAAATGAACATCATCTTCAACTGGATACACGACTTTCATTTTTAGCTTGTCAAATACGAGAGTGTTTATGATTTTTTGCACACCAGTTGAACCCCACTTTTCCAAGAAATTCTTCATGAAATTTAATGCGTTCTTCTGCTTTTCATTGATAGAATTTGATATTATTTCAAATTTGGAATCTCCAGGTATATATTTGATAATGTTTTTTGCCGCCGCTTCCCGAAGGGCGAGTTCAATTTCAGCGGAACATGGAACAATTGTATATTCCGGGAACTTGCTCTGCAACTTTTTTAAATTATCTTCCGAACCTTCAATATCTATTTTGTTTGCAGCGATTATAATGGGCTTTGAAATTTTTCTCAATATAGAAATGAAGTCCATTATATCGTAATCTTGCCAAAGTGAAACAGGTGTCTCGACCTTTAGGCTAGACTTTCTTATTGCATCTTCAATTTCTACTCTTGAGATTCTGAGACCGGACAGCCTTTTTTCAATTGCCTGAACTATTTTATCGTATTCGGCACGTACATTTTTGAATGCTTGAAGTTCTCTTTTGAGTATATCGAACATCCAATAATCTATTTCATCCTCGAGCATTTTTACAGTTTCTGATGGGTCGAACCCTTCAGCCGGCTCTCCATCACTATTTGTTCTTCCAGATATATCGAGTATGTGGATTAATCCAACCGATTTCATTATGTCATCCAAGAAAGCATTTCCGCGTCCACGGCCTTCGTGCGCGCCCCGTACAAGTCCAGCTACATCCCAAATTTTTATCGGGATAAGCCTCGTTCCGTCCATACATGGTGCATTTCTGGGATTGCATTTTACTCCGAGCTCGACATGCGGGCATTTAGAAGTCACAAATGTCGTTCCTTCGTTTGGCTCTATTGTTGTGAAGGGATACGACGCTATTTTAACATCTTTAAGTGTTACCGCCTTGAAAAATGTACTCTTTCCAGATGAAGGAGCTCCGACCAAACCAATTTCAACTACCATTCTTACACCTTTATAATTATTTTTAGAAATAAATAAAAACGGATGAATTTAATGTTTTTAAAGATTTTTCCGAAATTTTTATTGGGGTGTTCGAAATGGCAAATAAATTTTATTTTTATGAAATTCTGGTCAGTGTTTTACTAGTTGTTCTTGCCAGTGGATGCATTGGAAATTCTAATGTTCCCGGTGCACATAATGTGATAAATTCGTTTGTAACTCCTTTTGGGGTTTTGTCGGTAAGTGATGCATCGGGGGAGGACTTGCCGTGCATAGGGAGATACAGCGGAATGGTTCGTGGACTTTATGAAAAATCTTCTGATGAAGATGGGAGCTATAATATTCACATTGTTTACTATAAATCGGGAAACTCGTTTTCGGATGTAAAAAATTATTTTATTTCAAGAGTGGAAGATTGCGGTTATGAGAAGCAATCAGAAACCACATCTGGATTTTCTTTCCCAGGAGCTAAGGTTGTGAATAATTATGAAGCCGATTACACAAAAGATTCAGACGACCTGGAGATGAACATCATCTATGTAAAGCTCCAGACCGGAAAGGAATACACATTTGTTGAAATTCAATTTAATCATTATTCAGATGAAACGCAAGACAATTCTGAAGAATCTAGTTCGCCCTCTCAAGAAGACAACCCTTACTATAGTTCGACTGAAGTTCAACCAAATGGAGATTTGGCGCGAAGTCTGAATAACGTTATAAAGCCTTCTCTTATATCAATATATGGTGGGGCAAAGTTAATCAAATCTAGTACTATAAATTACAATGGTATGGAAGGAACTGACCTTACCTATGTGGTAAAGCGTCCGGTGGAACAAAGTGATGATTCAAGCCTTGCTGATATAATCAGAAACGATGGATATCAAATTGTAAGTGATGAGGTTAGTAGTTCTGATATAAGCATAAGTTCAGTAAAAAACGAAAATCCAGGGTTATCAGTTAATGCAATTCTGGGTGAATACGAAGTAGAATTTGTTGATTATTCAATTCAATGATGAGGTGGTTAAATGAAAAATGGTAAGACATCCACAGGAATGGATGAAAATTTGGAAGCTCTTTTGACATATGTGCTCGGTTGGATAACAGGAATTGTTTTTTTATTGGCTGAAAAGAAGAGTAAATTTGTTAAATTCCATGCATTGCAATCCACTATAACATTTGGGTCTATTTCAATACTATTGATTGTATTTGGATTTATACCAGTATTGGGTGTATTGATAGACGTATTAATTGACATAGCGGCAGTTATTTTGTGGATACTTCTTATGATAAAGGCTTACAGTGGAGAGAAGTATAAGTTGCCAATTGTAGGGGATATAGCAGAGAAGCATGCTTAAGTCAAAACAATTTTTGCTTTTAAATTTTTATTATTTTTACATTCTTTCTAACTTATACATATCTTTAAAAAGAGTGCTCTTTTCTGTGACGGAGCTCCGACGAGCCCAATTT
>CAYYKR010000053.1:0-2426 GCA_964469235.1 uncultured archaeon
TTGTAGCTTCGCCTCGTGCATAAGAGCCATAAAGTATAACTTTCTTAATCTTTTCTCCATTCAGCTTTATTAGATGGCTCTTTATGCGTGTGATCAATTGTATTATCTTCTTATCCATAATTTTCACCTTTTAGAGCGGGGTTTGGAATTTTATATAACGTATCGCATGTATCTGAGGTCGCTCAAAGAGCGATTTGGGTAAGGGCGTTAGCCCAAACCAGATACATGCTGTTATGTGATGTATTTGGAACCCGCGTTATCGTTTAATGAATTCATAGTGATTCAGTTTTATCCTGCTCCGTGTATCTTCAAGAACTTTTACACCACACGTATTGATAAATGTACAGAATCTCTCCATAACATCTTCTAATTTATCAATGTCTTTGTATTCTTGGGGTTGTCGTTTTCGCCATGGAGTTTTTGGTTGTGATGTAAGTAATATCTCAGCCATGGGGGCGACTAATGCTTGTATCTCCTCATCGCCTTCTATTCCCCATTTTTCAAAGAAACCATGTGGTGGGTCATTTCTACAACTGCCACCTGTAAATATTGTTGAACGATGTTTAGATACATTATGTTGTTCAAAAATTTTCAAGATTAAATCTCGATTTTCGCGCCAGTAACTTTTCAATGATGGAAAACAATTATCATATCCTTTAATGAATCCATCCGAATAGTCTGGTGGTTTTCCCAAAATATTATATGGCGATATTTGTTTTAACTTTTTTTCAATAGTGACATCTAAAAATTGAGTTGAATTTGCAATGTATCCGAGGGCATTTAATGCAAAGACCATACATTCGATTGCCGAGTCCATATTGAAAAGAATTGACGATAGATGATATTCTGCCCCCCGGATGCCACTTATAGGTGACAAAGGTGGCGTCCAAGAATGGACTTCATGATAATGAATTTGAACGCCAAGAACTCGTGCATATAACCCGTACAAACCCCCTCGAAACTGACCAAACCAATCATCTTTGTCACCTAAATTATAGCTCTGGTCTGCTAAAAGTGCAAAGTTATCTAAATCCTTGTAAGACGACAAATCAAATTCTATGGTGTAATCATTAGACATTTTATTATCACTCCAAATATTTCAGATAACGTTTTGCGTGTTTGCGAAGTGCTGTAAGCATTTAGGTGAGCGAAGCAAACCGCATACCCGCTGTTAGGCGACGTGCCAACACAGTATTTTAAAGTCTCCTTTGTGCCTCCCAGACTTCTAAGAAGTATGTAGCGACTGTAGCAGCAGCGTTGACAACCAATCGTGCGTGAATTGTGTCGATCTGAGAACCTTTACTTCTCCCGTGTCCAGTTCCTACTAAGTTCCGTATTTCACCAACGCCAGATACAATTTGACCAAGATTGCTAAGTGTTCGGGAAAGTGTTTTACCCTCGCGGGTGCTCTTATCTATTGTCTTGGGATCAAGGCATAATACTTTCTGTGCCGTTTTAAGCAGGGCGGGGATATCATCAGCACCTGTGTTAGACCCATGTCTTGCAATAACAGTCTTCAGCACTGTTTCCAAGAGCTCTTTAGCTGAACCAACTGCAAGCGCAGGGTCATCAGGAATCGAATGTTTAATTCGGGCTATCCCTTGGTTCAGCTCAAAAATATTATGAATCTCACCCACCCTCTCAATTTCTTCTAAAGAAATCGAAGCCGCACCATACAATTCTGCAAACAATTCAGAATCATTCTTATACAACCAATCTTCTAAGTTCACAAACCTCTCCACACTCTCGATATTCTCAAAGTTTGGACCAAGGATCGTAGGTAAAACTTGGAGGATATTCCCACCATAGTCAGGATCTCCCCAATAAAGACTCCTGAGCAAACGGGAATGTCCTTCTATGATTTTGATGCTGTCCGTAAGATAACCAAGCTCACGCCACGCACCATCATCAAAGGTAGCTTCAATTGCTCTCTTGAGTGCCAAGATCACTTTATTCCGATTCACGTTTGGTCGCATAGGTCACACCTCCATTTATAAACTTTATAGAGCATGCCGCCTAACTTCATTATATCCGACATCAACGTCGTATATCCATACAGATCGGAATGATATCCAAAACTTACTTCGCATATACCTCCCTCTGTGCGATTGTTAATCCTCATGTCCTTTAACTCCATCTTCAAGATGCAAATCATTTACCATTGAATCCAATGGACTCTTTATCCCGCCAATATCCTTATTACTCATATACGTATATATTTCTGTCGTCTTTGAGCCCTTATGCCCAAGCAATTCCTGAATATACCGTAGGTCTGTCCCGCCCTCCAGTAAATGTGTAGCAAAGCTGTGCCTCAGTGAGTGAACCACAAAACAAAACACAAAAAAAAGAAACAAAATATGGACGCACTCAGGCGCCCATATCCTTAACGCACTTCAGTACTGCGTCAGATTATACTTCTCCTTCAT
>CAYYKR010000054.1:0-2375 GCA_964469235.1 uncultured archaeon
TCGCTGCCACCGGCATGCCCTGGATTCTTCCAGTCTCGATCTCCGGATGCCGCTCTCGAAGCACACCGCCGATCCACCAGCCGGAGGTGTCGCTTGCCCGCGGTCATCGGTGGTTGGGGTGCACGGGTGCGTATGGGTTCGGGGGCGGGGTGGTGTCTTGCTTGATGTATGGGCGAGGAGTGGGGTTGGGGTTTGGGAGTTATTTATTTTCACCCTTTATTTTTTAGCAGTAACAATGACATATGCTGGAGTTCTGACTTTATTGCTTTTAAATTTTGATACTTTGTAATCTTCGTCCACAATTTCTTCCATTTTTTCGTCTCTTAATTCGGTATACCTGCAAAAATCTTTGTTTGGACTCATAATAAACTTTTTAATTACGCTTTTAACAACGTCACCTTTAGGAATAATTGAAAGCATTTTGCCCCCAAGTCTAACTATTCTCCTTTTGATTAAACTAATATCACGTTGACCATATAAGTCAACATTCGTAAAATATTCATTCAATAGCTCATAAAATTCCTCAGGATAAAATTCCTTAACATGGAACGGATTTAAAGGCTTTTCGGTATGTGGGGAGCTGATTCTTTTATTCGGAGTTGAACAAATAAATAATCCACCGTCTTTTAATGCCATTCTACATCCAATTAGAAATTTCTCATATTCTTTTAGGTGTTCAATAGTTTCAAAAGATACGATAATATCAAACGATTTATCATGAAATGGCAAATTCGTTGCACTCCCTTGCATAAAGCTTAAGTTTTGTTTTTCGTAAGCATTTTTAACATAATTTATAGCATCGTCTGATATATCTACCCCAATTACTTTTTTTGCACCGTTCTTTATTAAGTAATCAGAACCATATCCAGTCCCACATGCAACATCCAAGACGATTTTATTTTTAATAAATCTTGACGCAAAGACATATCTGTTTATATGCTCTTGATAGATTGCATACGGTGTTTTGTCTGGTACAACGCGTTCCCCTGTGAACTTTAGCTCTAACAGGTCATTACCCCTGTTTACATCTTTTTTAGACTTCATTTCAAGACGACCTCCTTATAGTTGGTGTTTTTAGTAGATTCTCAATTAGTAATATATCCTCTTCCGAAAAAACATGAAATAACCATAATGAAAATAGATATACAACAGCACTTCCCAAAATAGTTAATCCCAAACCTATTATATCATTTAGATATATAACGAATAATCCCATGCCTATAATGCAAATAGTTAGCTTTGTTATAAATTTATATGAAACTGGTGTGCCAAGTTGATGCATCGTTGCATAACCAAAAAGCAGCAAAAAAGCAATAAATTCAGTAATCACAGTTGCAATACTTGCACCAGTATAACTCATTTTTGGAATGAGTATTAGATTGAGTATAATATTCAATATCATGCATAGAAAAACAACATTTGTATAAATTCTTTGTCTGTTTATCGAGTATAAAGAATATGTAGGCGCATGACTCAGATATGAACAAAACACGGCCCAAATAAGAATTTGAAGCGCGATTATCGATGGAACAAAATCGGCCCCGTAAATTAGTAGAATTATCTTATCTGCCAATAACGCTGTTCCAACCCCGATCGGAGCAGCTATGATTATCATATATCTAAATGAATGTTCATATCCAAATTTTAAGGAATCTTCTGAAGTTTTGTAAAATCTCGACATTATTGGATAAATAGACGAAAAATACGCGGAAGGGATGAATAATAAAATGTAAACCAGCCTATATGATGCATTATACCAACCAACCACTTCATCCCCTTTCATTAGCGATAACATAACTGTGTCAATCCAAAAATAAATCACAACAAAAATACTAGATACTCCAAACGGCAACGCCTCCTTGATCGTAGGCTTCCAGAACCCCAAATCAACTTCCAGCTTCGGCAAAACAAACTTCCACGCACAAACAGCAAAAGCATACCCCAAAACGACCGCACTAACCAAAAAATAAATCGAAGCAAAACCAACAACACTGAAACCCCGGTCTATCGCAAACAGAGCCCCAGCAAGCATCAAAGCACTGCTCAAAATCTGCCCAACCGATTGATACTCCATCTTCTCATAAGCTTGAAAAATAGAGTAAAACATTCCAGAAAAAGCACCAAAAATAATAGACAAGGCAACCAGATAAACAACCTTGATCGTCTGTTCCGGATAGCCCAAAAGATTGATGAAAAGAGCGATCAAACCAAATGTAACTATAACCAGAATCACTTTCATCACAGCAATATTCCCAAGATACTTTCCAGCAAGACTTTTATCCCTCGCCACCTCTCTCACCGTCAACGGCTGCAATCCCAGATCAGCAAAAACCCCGAATATCCCGGTAAAAGCCAGAGCAAACGACAGCACACCA
>CAYYKR010000055.1:0-2341 GCA_964469235.1 uncultured archaeon
TATGAAGTATTTCATCTCTAAGATCAACTGGTGCTTCACTTAAAGACCATGTCCCAATAAATAATATTTTTCCTTTTAAATCCGGAATGTCATTCAAATTTGAGATGCAACTTATTCCTCTTTCACCCATATGGTTAGAAACTTTAAAACCAATCTTTTCTAAAAATGATTTCTGTAACAATGAAAATTCAGGTAGATCATATATAATATATTCTCCTTCAAATCCCAGATTTTGAAAAAGTCTTGCCATACTACCATATCCCCCCCCAAATTCAAAAATATAATCAAATTTTGTCACATTTTGATGTGTGATGTTTTCGTATTTTGCTAGATGATATGCATGATAAATAAGATTTCCAGAACTACGAGGATAAAGTATAAATGGGGTGGGTTTTCCAAAATCATTTTCCCTTATTGCAGATTTCCATTTTTTCCAATCATGTCTTAGTAAGAAAAATAATTCTTTGGCTGCGACATGATTGTTTTGAAAATACATTGTTTTTTTAATAACGTCCCACTTAAGAAAATCACCAAGATCTTTTGTTTGAATATTTTCAGACAACTCTATGATATTCTTTTCCCACGAATTTGTTATAAGTTCATTTTGTTTATTTATGATAATACCTCCTTAAACATCCTCTAACATCTCATCCATAACACTCTTAAGTGTTCCCATATCCACCTCAAAATTCCTCCACGGAGGTGGAGAATTTCCAGGGGCATCTTCCCCCAATAGATAATAGTATTCATTTCCAAGTTGATTTGCAAGAATCCAGAAGCCCCCTACATAAGATGGGGAAAACATCTCCAGAATTTTAGCATTTGAGCAGAACACAGTGTTACTCAAACCTGCGCCATGTGGCCCAACGACAATCCGGGCTTCCGCGCAGGTTTTAACCTGCTCTGAAAAAGTTAGTTCAGACATTTGAACTATTTCAAATCCAATCTCTCGTAAATAATCCTCTACTTCTTCTTCATTGATGATTTTTCGATAAAGGGCATCTTTCCTGGAAATATAAATTAATCTATGTGGTTCAGCCGCATCTTCAGGAATAAAGGATCCTCTTAAAAAATCACAAGCCCATTTTGATATACTTGGTAGCGAAGGAACAAACAGATTTTCGCACAGTAAATGGTCACCATCTTTAATTCTAAGCAATTTCTCTTCGTGAAATCCTAAAAGATCAAGAGTCTCTAAATGGAATCTCTTTAGATTATATGGAACAATCAAATAATCAATTTCATCAATTACTTTTTCAAGTAATTTTAAGCGAGGCAGGCTCTCAAAAATCCAGTGGTAGTAACCAGTATTGCCTGTAGAAGTTATCGTAGCCAGACACTCACTTCTAACTTGAGGTTTTTTGATATAAGATTTAAATACTTCATGCTCTTCTATCGATTTACCTAATTCAGAAGTGAAATCAGCAAAAACTTTGTTATCATAAGAGATAATCGCGCCATTTTCATTTACGACCCTCGCATTTTTTAAAAAACAAAGATACGCTTTTGGGAATTGATACGATTTTCCGCATTCACTGAAGGCTGGACAGATTTCATCAGTCGTATGGTTCAGTCGTTTCAATTCTACTGAATGCTCAGGAATAATCTCTTTAACCCAGCTCCCTTCCATCTGCGGCGGTATAGAATCGTTGAACCACTGCTCAACTGAAGTTATAATTCCTTTTGGACGGTAAGGGGAAGGGCGACAGTGGTCAATTGCCTTACGTGCTCTCTTTGCAATCGCTGTTGTAACGATCTTTCTGTTTCTACCGCCAATGAGCAACTGTTCGAGAACAAAGAACATCTCCCACGTTATCCGGTTCTTCTCTCTATCGCGAGCGGATTTAACAAGTTTCATAAGGTGGGGTTTTAAATTTAATTTGCTCATAGATTTTATAATCACCTCCTTTTAGTTTTTGTCGGGTATCTGGCGACATTTAATGACGATTTTTTAGAAATATATTTCGCAATAGTTCTCATTTAAATTCTCCCATCATCTTCTCTAATGTTCTTTTAAATCTTCTCATATCTACTCTAAAATTTCTCTGTGATGATGGAAAATTTCCGGGAGTATCATCCCCTATAAAATAATAATATTCAGCTCCATCTGTATTTATAAGACTCCAATAGCACACATTAACACACGACGGTGGAAAAATTTCCAAGACCCTGGCATCTCTGCAAAAGATAATATTACTCAAGCCTGCTCCGTGGGGTCCAACAACAATTTTAGCTTCTGCACAAATTTTAACCTGTTCCGAAAAAGGCAGTTCAGACATCTGGAATATCTCAAATCCAATCTCTCGTAAATAATCCTCTACTTCTTCTTCATTGATGATCT
>CAYYKR010000056.1:0-2271 GCA_964469235.1 uncultured archaeon
TGGACCGACCGGGATTTGAACCCGGAACCTCCGCCTTGCGAAGGCGACGTCATACCAGATTAGACCATCGGCCCGTAAAGATTAGCATTCTATCGTGTATTCAAAATAATTGTCCCATGGATTCTCGAGTTTCATCATTTGCTTGATTGTTAAGTGTTCGAAATATCTTCTGAATGGCCTCATGGAATTTCCGTGAGCTGATATTGCTACATTTACCCTTTCTTTTTTCATAATTTTTATTAAATCTTTTATGAATTTCATAACTCTTTTTTCAACCATTTTTATACTTTCTCCTCCAGGCGGTGGAATATCGTAACTTCTATGATATTTGTCAAATAGCTCCTTTCCATATTTTCTTATGAAGACTCTATGCGACATTCCCTGCAAATCTCCATACGACCTTTCTATTATTCTATCATCTGTTATAACTTTTTTACATTCTGGATGATATTTAAGGACTATTTTCAGTGTTTGCCTTGACCTGGAGAGATGAGAGCGGAATGCCATGTCTATTTTCTTCCCCTTTAATTTTCTTGCAATCTTTTCAGCCTGCTTTATTCCAAGGGGTGTTAACTTGGAATCCTTCCATCCGGTAAAAATTTTATTTTTATTATAGTATGTCTGACCATGCCTAAATATGTATATGTGACATTTCATTGTATCACCTTTAATTCTTTCAATTTTTCCATTATTATATTGACTATTTCTTCCGAGCTTTTATTTGATGTATCTATGACCAAATCGGCTTCCTTTTCTTGGTCCGATGGATGAAACCCATACAATTTGTAGAAGTTTTCTTCTTCGAGCTCATCTTTTTTCTTTAGTATTTCGCGGGCTTCGTCAAGAGAAATTGAATCTCTTTTGGCAACTCGCCTTATCCTTATTTCTTGTGGAGCTTTAAGATAAACTTTCAAGTCGGCATGCTTTATCATTCTTATACCAAGTTTCGAATCTATGACAACGTTCCCTTTTTTGGCTAAATCAATTTGCATATTGTCAAGTACTTGGTGCAACGATTTTTTGGCGCCTTCTTTTGTGGAGAAGAATTTTGCAACGGCTTCAGTTTCTTTTGATTTTGTTTGTTCTTTTGCTATTTCTTTGTATTTCTGCCCCAAAGAAAAGAAATCCACTCCAAGCTTTTTTGCAAGGAGCCTTCCAGTGGTTGTTGAACCACATGTAGATTGTCCGGATATTACTATGACGACCATTTTTCCACCTCAACTTTCATTCCAAATTTTCCAAAAGTAATCTTCAAACCTTTTTGCTACATCTTTTGAGAATATGACGACCGAAACTTCATGATTCTTTTCAATTGCATAATGACTCCAGTTAGTTGATCCGACTACAGTAATTTTTCCGTCAATTATTAATAATTTATCGTGTGTTGTCACATTTTTTGAATCGAGCTTTGCATTGATTCCGTTTTCTTTGAGTAAGTTTATTACATCTTTCTCTCCTTTGGAATATTCATCTGCAATCACGTAGACAGTTACACCGCGATTCTCGGCATCGATTAAATCTTCCACCAATTTGTTTTCCAAACTATTGGGATAATCTTTGTAATATTTTATTTCAAACATCGCAACGTATATGGTGTTATTTGCATTCTTTATGAGTTTGTCAACAGTGGGAAAATAATTTCTGTCAAAGATTGTTATTATATCATTAGCGTGGAATGTGTTTCTTGAATAGAATATAAATGTTCCGTATGACCCAACGACAATTCCTATTGCAAAAGCAGAAATTAAGAATTTGTTGAAACTCTTATTGTAATTCATAAAATCATATGAAAATGAAATAATTTAAATGTTGAAATGGTATTTGGTTTATGAAGCAATCACAAAGGATAATTGTTGCAATGTTAATTGTAGCGATTTTCATTCTCATAGTTGCGGGGAGCTCACTTTATGTTCAATATCACATAGAAACGGGGAGTGTGTGCGGTTGTGCCATACCACTTTATCTTTTCGTTCCATTTTTATCAACTCTTGGATTGTTCATAGGAATTCTGATATACTATCTTCTGTTTGTAGAAATTGAAACCAAAAAGGATTTCGTGAAAGAAAATATAGATAAAATTCTCGCGCTTCTGGAATCTCGCGAAAGAAACGTAATGAAATTGATTATTGAAAAGGGCCCCATAACTCAATCAAAGATTATGAAGTTGACAAAGTTTGACAAAGTAAAAGTTTTTAGAACGGTGAAAAAACTTGAGCTCAGAGGGCTTATTGTTAGGCGGCATTATGGAAAGACGAATATGATTGAGCTCTC
>CAYYKR010000057.1:0-2230 GCA_964469235.1 uncultured archaeon
TCTTGACATCCCACCCCACCGGAATCCGCCCCAGCGGCGAGTCCTTGAATTCGTGCGTCTCTTCGGAGCGGATGTTGCCGTGCTCGTCGATGCCGCGGGTCAGCAGGTCCTGCATCAGCCCGGTCTTGATGCGCTGCTGTTTGGCGATGATCGCCTCGGTCTGCTCGATGGCGTTGTCGATGGTTGAGAGGATGGCGGCGATGTGGTGCTGTTCGGGGAGTGGGGGAATTGGGGAAACAAACTTCATCAGGTCTTTTCTCGTGATTCCATTTATTGATGTTCCTTGAGTCAGGTCTAAAAAGTAATTTGCCGAGTTGTTAAGTAGCCAAAACAGGAATTCAGTCTTAATTTTTTCATTCGGAATAATTCCCGTAAAATCTTGACTGACAGCAACATCGAAAGGCGCAATTGCAAGTTTCCCCACTCCAGTCCTTGTCACGACCAACAGGTTGCCTTTAGGAATAACGTTTGTAGAGCTATTTTTGACTGCTTCCTCGGTTATGTATCGTCTAATTTTCGATACTCTCTGATTTAAGATGTCCGCTCCCGTTATCCAAGGAATGTCACCTTCCCAATACTTTTCTACTTCAGTTGATGGCGTACCCCCATTTATTGCCTTGGCGCAAACATCTTCAAGCGTCACAACATCCCAGTCTTCCGGAAATAAACATTTTTCAGTCCTTTTAAAACTATTGGAGATAGCTACAGTGGTAGTACTCATATTTTACTAATCCTCCTGTTCCAATTGACTAAAAAGTAGAATAGAAAGGCGATTAAAGATCATTAACAAAGTCATCATAAAATGAGCACCGCCAAAATATACAATCGAAGAAAGAATTAATAAAATTGAATTATTCTGCCATATCTCAGTAATTGCAGTTATGATAAGAAATATTAAGGTAATCGTAGATACGAGAAGAGCATATAAAGTGTTTGCATATAAATGTTCGAGTAGCAGTCTTCGGTTATTAGCATGAGTTGTGTTTCCATTAACCTTGCCCACGATATCGAAAAGGATGAAAATTACATTAAGCAGAAGTCCTGTAAAGATGGCGAATGCCGTAATAAGGGCGTTTACAGAATCTTGAGTCAATAGTTTGTCATTTTTTATGAAAAGTATAGACGCAACGATTGGAATTACTATGAAAAGAAATATGATAAATCGCAACTTTGCGTCACGTAGGAGTGTATCATAGTGTTTTTTTATGATAAAACTTACATCAATCAGGGTAAACATTATTTATTCTCCAAGATTTTCTTTAAGGTGCTTTAAATAATCCTCTGCTTCTTTTAAAAGATGGTCATGCGAAGGAAAACCGTCCACCATAGGAATACCCTCGTCTAAAGGCATGAATTCTCTAAATTTGTCCTCTCTACCAAACGTGAGAATTCTTTTGCTACCATCTATTTCGATCACAGTCTTGATTTCATCATAACGTTCGCCTAATATCTCATAATATCTTATTTCTTTATTAGACAGTAGAGTTTTAATCCATTGGGGTACATTATAGTCCTTATTGCGTTTGACTCGAAAAACCCGTTCTTCGATAATTTCTTCAGGGCTTCCATTGTAGACTTTATTAGCAATATTTCTCGGAACGTCATAACGAATCAACTTGAATTCAACCAAACGATTTTTTTCAAGCTGTTCTAATAACGCTTGTGAAATTAACCGATTGAATTCTACGACCAATCCATATTCACTAAAATATTCATTTAAGGTACCTTCTAAAATAGTTTTGATTCCATGGACTTTAAACATCTGAAGAATCAAAGTTCCACGAGTCGTATCGTCTGGGATGTGAAAGAAAAAAAAGAATGGAAGAGTCTCAGAATGTTTTTCCTCTCTTGCATGAGGGATGTCTTTGAGAGTTTCGATGTCAACAAAATCAGCGGCTACGCCATATTCACCACTTTTTACAATCCCATGCACATTTATTTGAGAAACCTCAAATCTGTCCACAGAAATTGTTTTTTGTGGCTGCTCCAAAACTTGTGTTTCTTGAGTCTCTTGGAGATATTTTTGAAGATATTTCAAAAAACCGTTGCCCTCGCCATCTATGTCATTTAAAGGAAGGGCATCATCCGTTTGTTTTTGCTTAACTCGAACAGTGTATGGTACTAGCTTAAATCGTGCCATTTTTTCACCTCGACTAAATTATATTCTCTACTATGTGTGCATCTTTGAATAGTATTATCGCTTCGTATCTCTTCATCCCAAATACCCCAA
>CAYYKR010000058.1:0-2136 GCA_964469235.1 uncultured archaeon
GTGTCGTTGTCTATGCTGAAATTTCCATTTTTGTCTGTATCGTTGTAAACATAAACAGCAGAAATATCTCCAGATATATCAGTTGTATTAAACCCATTTATAGTTACATTCAAACTGGTAATATTCTCGGTCTCGTTTGTATTAATGCTCAAATTTAGCATCGGTAAAAGTGATGGAGAATTGTAATTTCTATTGAAAATTCCAGAAGTCGTGTAATTACTCGATAAATCTGATTGTGTAATGTTCAATGATGACGCTCCAAAAGCGCTCACACCAATAAATATGAGTGATACAAAAATCAAATTAATTATCTTCAATTTCATGCTCATCCCCCTATAATTGTTTAATTAATATATATTTATTTTTAAACACTTTAAATATTTGTTTCGTTTATGAGCTCCTTATATCTTTTTCTTCCCCACTTTCTAATGCCCCTTGGAGACAAGTACACAAGATAATCATAAACCTTCTTTCCGCCAAAAATTTCTGGAATCATAACAAAGTCGACCCCAAGGGCATAAAGTTTCAATGCATCATGACGAGATTTTGCAAAGAATATTGTAACTGCAGATTTATTAATTTTCTTTACCCTTCTTATGAGAAGAGAATTGTAGTTAAATTGCGATACTGTTGATATTACCACTTTTGCTTTTTCTATATTTACTCTGTCTAAAATTTCTTTACTGTTCATATCTCCATATACTGCATAATATTTTTCTTTTATCAACTTCTTTATCTTTTCAGAATCTATATCAACAATTATAAATTTCTTATTTGTCCTCTTCAAACTGCATGCTATTTTCATTCCAATCTGATGAGCTCCGAATATAATAATGTGATTCTTTATCCTCTTTGGTGCATTGTCAAGCTTTTCATTGTTGAACTTATCAAATGGCTTTATGTACTTTGATATACTTTCGTAAATTCTCTCGGAATATTTCATATAATAAGTACTTATTAGCATCGAAAGGACTACCGCAATGGATGACGCGACAACAAATTCTTTTGGAAGTATCCCGTAACTGTAACCGGCTTGGGCGATAATTATTGAGAAAATGGAAAGCTGAGACATTAAAACACTTGTCATAAATGAGGTCCTGTTGCCATATTTGAAAATTTTCATTTCAATAAACACTATAATTTGTTTTACAAACATTCCCAAAAGTAGCATCAATCCGGTTATTTCAAGTAACCTTCTATCAGGCGATGTAAACATTGTTCCAACAGAGAAGAAAAACAAAACTATGAAGAAATCCCGCAACGATTTAATTTCGCTAGAAATTTCAAGAGATAGTATGGAAGAGCTCAAGAAAAATCCTGCAAGATATGCACCGAGAGCAGAATTAAGTCCAAGATAGCTTGCAAATCCACCAAATAAAAAAACTATTGAAACAGTCGAAAGGAGGAGGAGCTCCCTGGATTTTGATATGGAATCCAATATTTTCATTATTACAAATTTCGACAGCACATACGTGATTAAAATAAATATAACAGCTTTTAGAATGGGAAGATATATCTGATTTATATTTGAACTGCTGAAAGATTGCATAACCGAAAGAACAAGTATGGACATTATATCCTGAATTACCAAGCAAAGTGTTGCTATTCTACCATGTGTAGACCTCATAGCGTTGTTTTCACTTAAGAATTTTGCAACTATAGTAGTACTCGAAAAAGATACCAAGATTCCTATAAAAATCGAGATTTTTTCACTGAAATAAATTCTACTTATAAAATAAGACGCTGCAAAAACGAGAATCATTTGAAGTATTGAAATTATGAGAGATGTCTTCCCACGATTTTTTATTTGGTCTATATCGAGCTCCAGACCTACCATAAATAGAAGGAATGTTACACCAACTTGAGAAAGAAGAGATATTAAATTTTCATCTTGAATGATTCTCAAAACAGGACCTGCCAAAAGACCTGCAAGTATGTATCCAAAAATTGGAGATTGTTTAAGTTTGTAAGAAATTATTGCAAGAAATGTTGAAAGTATGATAACTATACCAAGATCAACAAATATTGGGTCCATAACTATAAAATTACATAAAAATATAAAAAAGCCTTTATTTTAATAGTGCCCCCGACGGGATTCGAACTCGCGACTTCCTGCTCTCTCCTCTTCATTGCTTA
>CAYYKR010000059.1:0-2062 GCA_964469235.1 uncultured archaeon
CGCCGAGGGCAGGATTCGAACCTGCGCGGAGCAGAGCTCCACCCGCTCTCGAGGCGAGCACTTTGGACCTAGCTCAGTCACCTCGGCATGAATAATTAATACTTTAACTTTTCCTTGATTGCTTTTAAATTTTAAACGGTTACAAATTAATTCTAATTATCTAATTCAATTCTCTTAAATTATTTTAAATGTAGTGGAACCATTTAAATAATTCAATTTCAATTTAGATTTATGAAATGTAAATGTGGAAATGAAGCGATATATTATAGAAAGGAAGATGGTCATGCTTACTGCGAAAAATGCTTTCCAAAGTTTATCGAAAAAAATGTGCGAAGAACAATATCAAAAAATCATTTGATAGAACCCGATGACCACGTTGTTGTTGCATTATCCGGCGGAAAGGACAGCATGGTGCTTTTGTACATACTAAAAAAAATATTCAAAAAATCCAGAGTAAAGATTTCTGCATTGACGATAGACACTGGAATTTCCGGTTATATGGATAAATCAATTCAACTCGCATCAAAGTTTGCAGATGAGCTCGGTATCCATCTAAAAGTCGTTTCCATAAAGGATGAATTTGGCAGAACAATAGACCAAATTGCTCATTCAAATCAGAGGGAAAATCCATGCACATTTTGCGGGATTTTTAGAAGATATTTGATGAATAAAAAATCGAGGGAAATGGGAGGAACCAAATTGGCAACTGGTCACAATTTAGATGACGAAGCCCAATCAATAATTCTGAATTTCTTCCGCGGGGATTACAACAGATTTATTCGACTTGGGTACATATCTGGGGTGTCGTCAAACCCGAAGTTCGTTCCTAGGATAAAGCCACTGAGAAATCTTCTCGAAAAGGAGATTAAATTGTACGCAGATGTGATGAAAATTCCGTATATAAATGACAGGTGCCCTTATGCAAAGGACGAAATAATAAGAAGACAACTTAAAGATTTCTTAGATTCCTTCGATGAGAATCACACGGGAACCAAATTTCAGATAGTTAGATTTCATGAAAGGTTGAAAGAAAAACTCGATGAGCATCAAAAGCAAGAATTTAAATACTGCAAAATTTGTGGAGAGCCGACCACACAAGACATATGTAAGGCGTGTGAGCTCAAGGAAAGATTGAAAAAAATGTAGTGAAATATTTAAATACTTTTGGGTAGTAAAAACTATTAGGTGATTCAAATGAAGTTTGGAATGTCTAAAAACCCTGAAACTAAAATAATAGGATTTGAATACAATTCAAAAAATGGAAAAGTAGAAATAGGTGGAAAACCTTTGGTTATAGAATATGACGGAAATATATATGAGGCATTTAAAAGTGGAGCACATCAGATAACGTTAAAGGAATACAAAGAAAATGCTGAAAATAATAATGATGACAAAACATACAAAATAGAAGTACGTTCAGAAGATAGAAAAAGTTTATTTGGAAGATTAACAACATATTTCTTCGACAAAAATAACGGAAACGAAATAATATTCAAAGATGAAAACACTGGATGGAAATATAGATTATACAGAAACGGAGAAAAGGGAGAAGGTCCATACTTCAATGGACAATTAGATATGAAACTTATCGGATTTTAAAAAAAACGGTGAGTCAAGATGGAAATAAATGTCAAATACGACAACGGAAAAGTGGTTGACAACGATAAAAAGGAGATAGGAATAGAGTACGATGGAAATTTTTACGTGCTTACAAAAAATAAATCCCACCAGCTAGAGTTGCAAAAAATTCAAGGAGACCAAAACATTGATAGGTACAAAATAATACGTATCGTATCCAGAGATGGCTGGTTTGGAAGAAGGAAATTCTTTTATGAAAACGACAATAAACGTGAAGGAATATCAATTACTGACGATGATACAGGATGGTCTTATAAATTAAGTAGGGACAGAAAAGGCCCTGGCCATTATAACAATGAAAACATAGATCTTGTCTATTTAGACTCTCACAAAAAAGCTAAAGTTGCAACTGTAATTACAGCCGGCGCCTTGGCTCTTTTAATTCCACTTTCTTTGCATTTCAAAGGAAATGAAATACGAAATA
>CAYYKR010000060.1:0-2003 GCA_964469235.1 uncultured archaeon
GAACGATGAACCGCTCTGTACAGGCTCTGTACTTAAGTGCGGGGTTTGGTGACTTCGGGAGGCTGGCGTGATGGATGTGGATGCCGGGACGGGTCGCGTGGGCGGGACGGTTTTGTGGGGTGGGTTGGGACGCGAACCCAGTGAGTACGTAACCCTCCTAAATGTGCAAAAATAGGATCAATTAGGTATATCAAGCAGAAATGAATGAGATAAGAAGTATTTTGAAGTATAGTGATGAACAAAATTTATGAAATAACTGAGAAGCACGAAAAAGGGTTAGAATTTGAAAAGAAAGTATCTGAGTTCTTTAGAGAAAAAGGTTACACCAAAGTTCTACTCAGAGAAAGAGTGGAAGACAAAAGCGGAATTAAGCACAAAATATACTTACAATGTTAAATGAGATGTAATTATTAAAATATTAAAAATATCTATAATGCACCATATCAACATGTGTATTATCATCTTATGGCTTTAATAACTGGTTCTCTCTGTAAATAACGATATCGTCCATCATCTTTAATTTTAATATATTTTTCAAATGAATGGTATTTAAAATTAATTTTGTCATCGTGTCCTGTATGTCTAAATATTGAGGCATATCTACCTTCAAATTCCATTTTTTCCTGTCCATATTTTGGATAGGTCACTATAATCACTTCTTCAAGGTTTTTGTTCATGGACAGTGAACTTTTAAAAAAATTCTCGAATTGGCTGTCGGTTGGTGGGAATGAATATCCTATAATATATATTCTTTCAGCTTCAATAAGATTAACTCTTGCTAATCTCCAAATCTCCTTTATTAGTTCATATTTTGAATCTTCACCAAGTTTGGCGGACACTGGGGGAAGTATCAGGCGTTCGAGTGGCTGATCCCCACAATCCATGCAACAACAATTATCATATTCTTTACCATCAATTATATATCTTCTAACAAAAAATATCTTTTTGTTGCATTCTGAACATACGAGCCAATTTAAGGATCCATGTAATTTCAACATTTTAAGGGAAGAAACTGGTTTATGCTTGTTATCATTGGCATCATCTAAGTCATGTGATGCATATCCATAATTAATTTTCATGTAATGTCCAAAGAAATATGAGTCAAATAATAAATCCCAATTTAGATTAATTATTGTAACGTTAGTTTTATGTTCTAAATTTTTGATAAAGTTTGATATATCCTTCGGTGTTTCATCTTCGAGTGAGTGTTTTATCGTGGCACTGATTAAGTATAATGTAGCATCCTTTAACTCACTTGCCCAATTTCCACGTGTGGGATCTTCCAATATGGCTTCTGTTTCTAAGAAATTATAAAATTGTTCAATATTATACGATGAAAACCGAGGCTTTCTGTGAGTATCAATAACGGTTCTGAACCGGTCTTTATCAACATCTGCGCTATCGCCCTCCATAATTTGTTTAGCTTTATCGAAGAAATTCGAAAATGTTGGAGCACCATAGCCTGCTGATGCCCCGGCTCCTATGATATATACAGTTCCAGACATTTCAACATCACCAGTTTCACCTTCTGATGAGCAGGCATCATAAACCATTCGCCCACGACTTTGCGGGCGAAGATTGGTGCAATCATGTTGCAGATGTAGGTGTAAGGACGTTTGATTGCGCGGTGTGTTTTGTGTCAAGGGGCATGACGGTGGGTTTATACGCCGAAAATGCATTGTTACGGTGCAGGATCATTTAAGAGGTGAATCATGGATAAGAATTCTTGGAGAAAAGAATCATTCAGAGAGGGAGAAATAGAAATAGGTGCAGAATTAGGTCAATTTGGTGCCACTTCCTGGCGCATCAAAGTTTCAGATAACAATGATTGTATAATCCTCAAACCAACACCAGATGGTGCAATAACAAGTTTGGCAAGAAGGATACGAGGTGTTGAAGATTATTGGAATTTCATCCATGCAAAAAACAAGGGATGGGATATCTCAAATAAAAACAAAATGTCAAAATTATGGATCGATATAGTAAAGTCTGCCTTTTCAAAT
>CAYYKR010000061.1:0-1919 GCA_964469235.1 uncultured archaeon
CATTTTTATCATCAGAATCATTAAAAGTACTTTTCAAGTTCTTTCAAGAATCTAAAGTTATTGGACTTTATTTCTATTGTGCAACCATAACTTGAATTTAATAGATTGTAATTTTCATCGATTACAATTTTTGCTTTTTCCTTGTTGTTCTCGTCATTCTTTTCTGCCTCAATAACCGCTGGATGATATTCTGTTCCCACCAATCCTTTCCCCAACATCCATTCTGGGTGGATAATTTTTTTGGGCTCTTCATATTTCGTTACATTAATTTCGCTGTTACTTTTTAGACGCTCTACGATTCCATATGGGTCAGTGCATTTTTTTATTTTTGATTTATATCCGAAGATTTTTCCGAAGATATTTCCATCGCTCATATGATTTTCTATAATAGAATTCATTTTGTTGAAAAGATCTCTGTTTCCAGACTTATAAGAAACCTTTCCTTCATCATTTTTATCTTTGAATTCAAAATTTATTCTTGCAATCTCCTTATTGCTATTACGTTCATAAAACGATAAAGAAGTTATGTGCCTTCCAGGAATATTTACATAATATATTGGAATGGAGTCAGTATCATTATTATATATGGATGGACCTATTTCCATACTTTTAGTGCTTGTTTCATTTCTTATTATGTCCATTTTATCTTTAAATGCTAGCATTCTTAGTTCTTTCAATATCTCATCAACATTTTTCTCGTTGACCTCTCCAGAGCTCGTGTATACTCCAAATATATTTGCCATGGAATAGATATTATGCAAATCTTTATAAACTTTACTATTTGGTAATAACTATTAATTCTTAATAAATGGCAGCATAGCCATTGAAGCAATTGTTAGTGATATTGAAAGGTAAAATGGGTACGAAGCTCCCAGAAGTGTCCACAGAAATCCTGCAATTATGGATGACGGCAGTGCACAAAGTCCAGTGACCATTCTAAAGAATCCTATGGCGCTTGCCCTCGATTGTTTTGGGGAGAGCTCAGAGACAAAAGTTACGACAACAGGGTCGTACGTGCCTTGAAACATCCCATAAAGAATGAATAGAGATGCAACCAAAATTTTTGATTTTACCACCGTGAATCCAATTAGTGTGATTATCCACATTGCATATGATATAAATATCATGTTTTTTCTCCCAATCTTGTCTGCTGCACGTCCTGCAGGTACAGAGATTATCGTCATTGTGACTGTAAATATCAAATACATGAGCGGAATAAACTTATCGCTAATTCCCATATCGCGAGCTTTGATTAACATAAATGAATAACTGAATACTCCGAGAGAAAATATAGAGCTTATCAGCATGAACAACTTGTATGATTTTGGTGCATTTTTAAGAACTATTGGCTTGTGGATTTTTCTTCCGTGAGACTCCTTTATTACGGAAAATATAAGCAGAGCTGCAAGAAATGATGGTATGGATGCAAGTAAAAACATTTTCTTGTAACCGAGGAAACCGAGAAGTATCATAGAAGTTATAACTCCGGAGACCTTACCAAGTTTGTCAAGGGCTTTGAGAATTCCAAAGTTTGTTCCTCGTGAGCTCTTTTTTGAAACATCTGCAACTATTGCGTCTCGTGGGGCATCTCTAAGTTTTCCGAGGCGGTCTGTAATCTTAAAAGGTATAAGCCATTGCCAAGTTTTCGATAGAGAATATCCAATCCTTGAAAGTCCACCAAGAGTGTATCCAGACCATATAAATACTTTTCTTTTCTTAAGTTTGTCGGCAGCGTATCCTGACAGAGCTTGAGATATGAATTGAAGAGAGTCCCCAATTCCATCAAGAAGTCCGAGAGCTGCCATGTTCGCATGAAGAACCGTGGTTACAAACAGAGGCCATATTGGATATATTATACCAGCTCCCAAATCGTTTAGAAATGATGCAAGTGAAAAAGTTAATATAGTTTTTTTGGCATG
>CAYYKR010000062.1:0-1861 GCA_964469235.1 uncultured archaeon
GAAACATTTAAATATTTCTGAGACAAATAATAATAAATAAAACATTGAGAGGGGATAAAGTGAATAAGAAGATTGTAGGATTTAGTGTATTTCTTTTAGCGATAGTTTTGAGTGCTGGAATTTCAATGGCAGCTCAAACAGCAGGCAACTCTACGGTTGACATAAACATAGCTGGAAAAACGGCAGTTGATATAACGCCTACATCACTTTCATGGACTGGAGTAAACCCAGGTTCAGTAACATCAGAAACTGCGGTAGAACTTGAAAACATAGGTTCAAATAATGTAACGAAGATTTGGTTTAACACAACTTATGAACCTTCAAATCCGTATGGAACAGGTTTAAACAGCGATTATGATGCAGCAAACTTTTTGGAGCTCTCAAATGAATCTGGAGGAAATTTCTATTTTGTAAACAGAGTTGAGTACAACCAAAGCAAATGGCCAATTTATTTGACTGTACCAGCAGGAACAGATTCATCTGGAAGATTCAGAGAAGGAAACCACGAATGGTTTTGGGCATTGGATGACACGGATGGAAATGGATGTAACGCCACAGCTAATTTATACATAGCAAGTGATACAGGTTCTGGAGCAACTCTTGCAGGAGCTCACAATGAAACACAAGATGGAGACACTGACTTAACCGATGGTGAAACATCTCATGCAATATCAACTGGAACTGCACCAAATAACGATTGGGGATATACAACGGTTACCATAAACGGTCATGATTATGATGTTGTTGTAAGTAGTGATTGTAAAAAAGTCATATTCAATCACTGGAATAAGGATTTGGCAGGAGCTGACCAGGCAGGAACAAAGACAGAGTATCTTTTACAAGGAACATTTACGCCAGGTGAATTGGCAGAAGCATATGTCAAAGCAGCAGTATCATATGGTGTTGCATTGGGTAACTTGAAACAAGGATTGCTAACCGTAATTGTAGATACAGTGTAAAATATTTTCCATTTTTTATTTTTTATTTACATATTTTATTTAAAATTCTGATTATTTTAATTGAGTAAATAAATTTAGTCATAAAATCTTCATTAAATTCGCATTATAAATATTTATAAACTAAGCGAATATAATTTTCTAATGCCGAGGTACCAAAGCTTGGTCTAATGGGCCGGTCTTGAGCTTCGATGAGGATATGGCTTGACTCTGATTGGCGGATATGAAGAGTTCACGATTCCGAGAAAGATAACCGGTGGGGCTCCGCTCCTCAAGGGTTCGAATCCCTTCCTCGGCGTAAAGATTTAAATGTTGGGTTAGAAATTTAATTGGTGATTGCGTGACGTCAGAACTTATTCCAATTGCATTGAATTATAAAGACAGCTTTGTGATGTTCTTGCCAAAGCTCCTAAATTCTATATTAATAATTTTTCTTGGAATTATAGTCGGTAAGATAACAGGAAAAATAGTTTACATTTTCTTGAAGAAGATTCACATTGATGAATATTTATCAACGGAGCATTTTAGCATAAACTTCAGTGATATAACATCTACATTCACAAGGTGGTGGATATACCTTGGATTCCTTTCTGCTGCATTTTCCAAGAACGTTCTAGGAATTCAAATATTGTCAGATTGGATAATGGAGATAAACAGTTTCTTACTTAAAGTAGTTGGAGCTTCGTTAGTATTTGTAGTTGGATTGATAATAGGTGAATATATAAGAGACCAAATATCTTACACTAAAACCAAGTATTCAAGATATGTTGCTGATATTGTATTTTTCTTAATAATGTACATTGCATTTGCAATAGGACTTGATATTGTTGGAATTCCAACATTTTTAATAAACTCAGTTTTAATAGTAATTCTCGCATCTTTTGGCCTTGGATTTGCAATTGCGT
>CAYYKR010000063.1:0-1845 GCA_964469235.1 uncultured archaeon
CCATAGCTTATAATTTCACATGACGTTAACATATAGGATATTACAACAAAAGGGAGCAATATCCCGAAGGGCAACTTTTTATGCTGTGTCAAGCAAAGTTTAATTTCTCTCATTTTTCTGGTTCCCACCACATAACAATTGCTTTATCTTCTACTATCCAATGTTCGCCCACCTCAGCTATCAAAAAATTCTTTATCTTATCCGCAACTTGTTTATCAACCTCTATGAATTTCCCTAAGTAACTCGCTATATATCTAATCCCTTCCTTTAGATTAAGTTTAAATGAATATTTGAGGTAGCGAACATTTAAAAGTCTTGACCATTCTCTTAAAATTACATAAGCAAAATAGTCCGCATCCGCTTCGAACTGTCCTGTGTATCTTTCCTTACAGATCTCTTCAAAAGCCTTCTTAACTATTTCATCTCTTCCGGATGGCTGTATCACCGCACAATACCTTTTCGAGGCGTTTTCCATTTTTTTCAAATGCTCCTCAATATCTCTGACCTGCCAAAGAAAATGTGAACATACAACCAAATCAAACTTATCTTCAATTTTAGCCTCTTCCCAATAGTCATTTATCAGTTCGTAATTTTTAATCCCTTTTTCCTTCAAATTTCTCTTTAAGATCTCTAAATTTCCCTTCGATGCCTCTACACAAGTGATTTTCCTAACCTTTTTAGAAAGGGGAATTGTTAAAGTTCCAGGACCGGGACCGATTTCAAGAACTTCGGAATCTTTGTTTAAGATATTTTCTAATATATTCACCACCTTTTCCCCAGGTTCGTAATCATTCCACTTATAACGATTTGAAAAATCTTCGTTGAATTTTATTTGAAAATCCCTGTCATATGTTACCCTGAGTTTTCTAATTCTCTCGCTTCTCATTTTCCTCCATGTTTCTTGCCAGTTTATTCGATATTTAAGCTCTCTAGTTTTCATATAACATAACCTTCTCTAAAATTTCGGTTAACATTTTGCGGATAGAAGAAGTTGCCAAAGGCAACTTTAGGAAATGCTTTATTCCATGTGTCTAGTTTTAATAGATTTGCATTTATAATATTGTTCATTATTTTTACCTAAATCCTTATTATTGCTGGTATAACCCTTTTTCTTGTCGATTCTGCCACATCTTTAATTTCCAAAAGCAGGTCTCGGGAAATAGGAATCTTTGTCTCTTCACTCGAAAATTTTACTCTTTTCATCTTGGATATCCTAAAAAACAATTGCATCAGTTTTTCCATCCTCGTATACATCAGGTTATCCGCTGCTTTTTCCCATATTTTAATCTCATCTGCGAAGGCACTGGTGCTTATGGAAAAGATGTATGTCCTACTTTTATCATTTTTGATTATATTCTCCAGATTTTTGATTATATTCTCTTTGTAGGTAGGGGAAAAGAGAAGCAGATTAAGAGCGGAACCAAAAACTAAAGTTCCTATAGCACTTTCTTCAATCATCTCCTCCGCTTTTTTAACTGTCTCGTTCCATACATCTGGCTTTAACAGATTTGCCTTTATGGTGTTGTTCCCTATTTTCTTATACCCGCTCATCGAAGGTTCGAACTGGATATATGCTATCCTCTCACGATAATTTTCGAGATTTATTCTATATAGTTTTTTCATAGCGGTTTTTACAAACTCAGCGCTTGGATACTGCAGAGGTATGCTTACAATAGAACCGCCGGCTTTCAGCCAAGAGGAAACAAATACAAATTCCACCAACGGCTTTCCTGTTCCGCCTGGTCCGCTGATAAGGGTTGATGAGGGGTAAGGAAAACCCTCAGGCAATAACTCTTGAAGCCATTCCTTTTCCATTTTCAGCGTACTCATTTCTTTTATTATCTC
>CAYYKR010000064.1:0-1827 GCA_964469235.1 uncultured archaeon
TCCACCTCATTTTGTAGATAAGATTTACTGTCTATCTGCAGTATCAGTTCAGGGATTATGCGAGAGTCTGTACTCTGTTTGGTCTTTTCGGAGTTTAAATTGATATTAATTTCAGTCAACTAAATATAACTCCTTGTATTCCTTTTTAGCATAATTATCTGACATCCCAGATATATAATCACAAATTGTAGCAAGGTACATGTAATGATTCTCTATTAGACATTTCAAGAAGACTGCTTGATTAGAATTATCATCCTTTCTCTCATTCACTTTTTTCAATTCTCCACAGAATTTTTTGCTAATTTCATTTTCATCAGCGGGTTCATTAAATAACTTCAAATCATCTGGAACTTCTACATTAACACTTATTTTTTCCAACTTTAGGGAACTGATTAAGGCTTTTATTATAGCTCGATCCATCGTCTTAAAATTGATATCTTTCATTTCAGTTGGATCTCCATTTTCAGGTAAGAGATTAATCTTACAAGTGTCAGCTTTTTGTTTCAAGTTTTTTTCTAGTCTATACAGCGCGTATGAAGGCATTTGGAGGGGGTTAGTATAATAAGCTTTAAACAATTGCCTGATAATAAAACGAGATTTGCCATCAAATTTATTAACTTCATACGAATTTAATATTTTATTTCTGACTATTGCTTCGAGTTTATTATTAAACATTCTGCCAATTAGTGAAAAATCGACTATCTTCTTATCCAAGATTCTTCTATCGCCATCATTTATTAATTGAACACCATTTTGGATTATTTTACGAGAATGGTTGAATACATCAAGAATACAATATTCAATTATATCTCTAACTAATGAATCTTTTTTGAATAGACGGTCATTGGATTTGCCATTTTCACTCAACTTTATTTTAAGATCACTTAACAATTTTATTGCTTTAGTATCTTGTTCTTTTGTTTCAGGTGTTTCATCGTCGATTATTTTTTGGCAAATTTCTATGATATCTTTATAGACTGTATTTTCCATTTTTAATATTTTATTTCTAAGACCATCATCAATATCGTGCTGCCTTTGTGCGATTTCATCCGCTATTGCTACAATTTGGCCTTCAAGTGTGACTGAATGATCATACGTTAAATAGAGTCTGTCTTTCAAAGAAGGATCGCTGATAAATAAGTCAATGTCCCATGATTTAGTCTGACCAGTCCTTTTTACTTTAGTATGTTTTAATATTCCTTCCAAAACCTGCCATGAAAGGTTTAATCCATCATGATTTTCAAATTTAGACTGAACAATATCGAGAACACGCAAGCTATTATAATTGTGTTTGAAGCCTCCGAAATCAAAGTGACATTTTATTAATCCTAAATCATCTTCCCCCATCATAACATCATCCAAAACTCTTTCTCCTTGATGTCCAAAGGGAGTATGTCCAATATCGTGACCTATTGCTATTGCTTCAGCAAGATATTCATCTGCTTGTAGATAACGTGCTAAACTTCTGGATATTTGAGACACTTCTAAAGTATGCGTTAATCTCGTTCTAAAATGATCACCACTTTCATTCGAAAAAACTTGTGTTTTATGTTGTAATCTCCTGAAAGCTCTTGAAAATAGAATTCGATCTCTATCTCTTGCAAACTCACTTCGATCGATAGTTGGTAGTATATCGTCTTCTATTGGTAATTGCTCTTCGATAGATTGATTAAATCTATCAGAAGGTTCAAATTTTTGAATTAAATCATGTTTTAGATCATTCATATTATCAACAACTGAAAATAAATAAAGTCTTTAACTTTGACATGAAATAACCTGAATTCATATCTTCCCCACCAACCCCTCAAACTTCGCATAATTGACCTT
>CAYYKR010000065.1:0-1822 GCA_964469235.1 uncultured archaeon
ATAGCAATAGCGATGGTTGTATATATCATTTTCTGTATATGGCCTAAAATGATGGCGTATCCTTATGGTTGGTTTTTAAATTGGGTATATGGATAAAATTTCAAATATGACTCTACCGATCTAATTAGAATTCTTGAGGAGGAAAGAGCTATGGAAATATTTTTAAGTTATTCGGGTCATCGTCAGATACCGAAAAATAACTGGAAGATCCATATATACCCATGTTTCAAATATAGTGCTAATTAACAGGTTAGACTGAAGTCAGGAACATTGGACCAAGCTGCATGTAGTCTAATCTACTGTTATGCGCCTATATTAAAAAAAATGAATGCTCTATTTATCCATATCTGTGCTGGATTGGCTGTCTACCCTGTCTCATTACCTTACTGGTGTCTTTATTGGCATATCCAGCCGTCAGATCCAAACTCATTAGAATATGGCTTTGATGTTGTTACAGGCCAACCTATTCCCAAGAAAGCATATAAGATAAAATATATCGGATTCACTGGTGCTTGTATTATCGGTGTAGTCTGGGCTCTCATTGGGAAATATTATGCAGAATCACCCATGCTAGGAATTGACTTGCTTGCTTTTTTTAATTGGTCGGAGTACACCCTCGACAATTATTTATTTTGGTGGTTTTGTATTGTGGCCGGAATGATTTTTCTCGCTTGGAATACTGCCAAGGTGTTGGTTGGGAGGAAAAAGTGGAATGACGATAAACGGCGACTTTATTGAAGAATCAAGATATTAAATTTATTTGCAGAATTTTTTGCATAACAAACCCCTAGAGTGGACCGGTATTAATGCGGTGCTTCGCATTCACTCTATGAAGTTGGTTGCTCCAGCCGCTCAGGGGTGCCGTTATACACAAGAGGCATATCATGGGCTATCAATCGTGGATATCCCCAATAACGGGATATAGGAGAAAAGGTACAAGGTTCACGGCTCTCAAGAGCATCTTCATAGATAATGTTACGGCAAAGACCATCTATGAACCTTTGTTTTGCTGTCCGGCAAATTTAGAAGCTGAACAGGCTAAGGATGCTCTAAAGACCCGGGGGTTTGATGTTGCCGGCTTAAAGGAAACTGAGGGCGGTGAGGTTATCGGTTATGTGGTAACTGATGAGCTTATGGAGGGTAAAGTTAAAAAGTATTTAAAGAATATTGAACCTGAACTTTTAATCTCCGATTCCACGCCCATAGCTGACATTTTTGCGACTCTTACAAACAGAGAGTTCTCATTCGTTCTTTATGGTAACCATATTATTGGGATCATAACAAAAGCCGACGTAAATAAACCTCCAGTTAGAATTTACCTATTTGGCATAATCTCTTTATTTGAGATGCATTTAAATTCATGGATTAATCATTTTTACCCAGACGATTCGTGGGAGTCTAAAGTCGCTGAAAAACGTATAAGTGATGCGCATGATATTTATGAAAAAAGGAAAGGAAATAACCAAGATCTTTCTTTGTTAGAGTGTCTCCAATTTTGTGATAAGCGAGATCTTTTAGCAAAATCCGAAGATTTTAGAAAAGACTTTAATTTTTCGAGAAAACAGTTTGACTCATTCGCAAAACAAGTAGAGAAAATTAGGAATGAATTAGCACACAGCCAAAACTCAATTATTTCAAATATTGAGTGGCCTATTTTTGTTGAAACAGTATCTCGCTTAGAAGATTTTTTAATAAAATCAGATGAAAAAGTAGAGAATATAGCTACGGAACAGACTTCTACAAGCTAGAGTATTTTTATAACAGATTTGTTATAAAAAATATATTAATAATTTCAAGATGTTATACATAGTAATTTTATTAA
>CAYYKR010000066.1:0-1743 GCA_964469235.1 uncultured archaeon
TCCAGTAAAAGCTCAAGACTCATCTATCCAAGATCAATCTGTTCAAGAAGCAATTGAAGACTTGTCAATTAAAACTAATCCAAATTGGTACAAATATTTTAAAGACGATGCAATATGGCCACATAAATACAATCCTGGGCAACCTTACTGGGATGGACTTCATGTTGCCGGAGCATTGAGCGGATTTCCTGATAGCACATTCAGACCTGATAACTATCTAACAAGGGCTCAGCTCGCTACAATACTGGTGAAAGGATTTGATTTAGACACTTCAGATACGACTTCAAACCACTTCAGTGATGTAAAATCCAACGATTGGTTTGCCAAATATGTAAACGCGGCAGCAAAAAATGGTATAGTTATAGGATATAATGGTAAATTCGATCCAAAAAGAATGGTAAAAAAAGCAGAAGCAATAACGATGTTTGTCAGAGCATGGGAAAAATTCAACGGAACTAGCACGAGTACTACTACTGGTGAAGTCAACTTCAATGACGTCGAACCTGGGAAATGGTACTCTACTTTTGTTGAAGAAGCGATAAAAGATGGAATATTCCCTTTGGATGACCCTCAAGCAATGAACTACGTCGCTCCGAATGGAAATTTGGGACCAGAATCTTATTCAAGTAGAGGGCAGGCCGCGATTTGGATGTTCAACGCGGCGCCAAATAGCATAAAAGATCCTGACGGAGATGGTTTTGACTCTGTTAAAGAATGGACTCTTGGAACCAATCCAAACAGCTCCGATACAGATGGTGATGGAATTCCTGACAGTAAAGATAATCTTCCGAGAGCTCCAGCCGTTGGATTGAAGATAATCGTTCCAAATGAAGACAAGTCAGGATTGAAAAATTACGAAATTTTTTACACAACGCAGGATGAATTGAACGAATATTTCGGAACACCAGAAACACCAGATAACATTTTTAATACAAAAACTTTTGAACTTCACACTGTGAGCGATTTGATGACGCGCGATATGGATAAGAACAAAAATATTATTACAGACGATAAAGGTTGGAGACAAACAAAAGACCTGTACTACAATACAAATTTCGATTCGGTGGTTAAAGAAAAAATTGATGAGCACATAGCTCAAAACTATCCGACGGGGGATATAAACTTGGATGATTTATATGAGTATTTTGGAAATATGGTCTGGAAAAAATTCAGAGAGATGTATCCAAAAAGTTTCTTCTATATATACAATTGTGCCAATCAGTATTTCTGGAAAAGTGAATTCTTGAATTACGTGTTCAACAAAAACAAATATTCTGATAGGGTATTTTATGTTGAAGACAAGGATAAGAAAAAATATGAATTTATTCACGGGCATACATCTTATGCAAATGCATCAAGTACCCCTGCCCATTATAATGATGGCAATAATTTTACACATGATAAACCACAGGGACCGAATCATGCATCTTTCATAATACTTGGAAGAAAAATGAGTTATGAAAAAGATAAAAATGGCGATGTTAAACTTACTCCGGGAAAACTTGAAGCATTTTACACTACAAATTTCGGCCCTACATCAAAAATTTATCCAATTGGAATTGGACCATTGTTTGAAAGTCCAAAATCAAAGTTTGGTTCATATATTTTTGAAAATAAACTTAATTTATTTTTCAAACCGACGAGAATAAGCGAAAATAAAGCTCTGATGCGTTATATTAACACATTTTTTGCAGATTTCGAGGATTTCAATAGAAGTGGATATAAAAACGGAGATTATTCGGC
>CAYYKR010000067.1:0-1743 GCA_964469235.1 uncultured archaeon
TCTCGTTTCTTGTTTGGAAGCAGTGGGTTTCGGAGCTTCTGCCGTGACAATAAGCTTTATATGCCATGAAATGGCAGATGTAGCGCAATGTTCACACAACACTTCTTACAACATCGAGAGTGCATGGTAGAGCGATTCCGGCTTTGCAGATGTTATCATGCTCGGTCGGGTCATGGATTTGGAAGTGGTGGAGGCATGATGTCATCAGGACGCGGGAAATCGTATGCGCGGAATGATAAATCGCTATGTACAGGCTCTGTACTTAAGTGCGGGGTTTGGTGACTGCGACAATGGGGGTTTCATGCTCGGAGTGATTTGAAAATCTTGAAAAATCTTATCAAATCACATGGGCGCAAATAGTAACAAAGACATGGGATTAAATTCAAAAAATAAATGAAGCTTTCCAAAATTCTACAAAAGATATAAATAGACAAATTAGATTTCGTGAGAGATTAGGGACTATCAAACTTATGAATATATAGATATGAAAAGAATCATTTTCAGTGAATTATTCAAAAATGAATGCGAATGTAAACTTCAAATTATTGAGGATCAAGTTAGGCAGGTTATTGCAAATCCTGATGAAACGGAAACCGTAAAATTTGATGATTTAGAGCTAATTTTCTTTATTAAAAAATTGCCCCATCTTGAAAGTGAAAATTTCATCTTAGTTTGTTCACACCTTAAAGATGAGAATTTATTAGTAGACTTGGCATTTAGAATACTTCCAGAACTTGTTGATGAAATTAAAACAATACAACCTATTATTTTATTGCAGGAGCTTGCATTGAAATTCGGATTAACTATACGAATTGGACAACAACACAATAAATTCATATTCAGAGAATCAATTTCCTTAAAATCATCTCAAGATTTAAAAAAATTAATTGAAATCATGAATCCTTATAACCATTCCTTTATGCAAAGCATATTTATTAAAATTAACCAAAAAGGGAATATAAAGATAGCAAATTGTGCCCTTGCTTATTGTATAGATTCGGATAAATATATGGCTTGGCTTATGGGAAAAAAAGGTTCTAAAGATATAATTATTGATATCGCTCCTCAAATTAGGGGTTATGTAACTCCATTTGACCTTATAGAAGCTAAAGGAACTTTCACATTTTGGATTAGTTCCTCCCAATTAGGTGAAAAAGAAGGTTATTTTTTCAAAGTTAATACTCTTGATTATTATTTGGAAGCGGGGTTTACAAAGATCAGCTTTTATATAATTAGAAATGATCAAAAACTTGAAATGCCCATCGACCCTTTTAGGCAAGGGGTATTTGCTAATTGTTATGCAATGTGGCAACCAACTGAATTGAGCATTTTAATTTTAGATTCGTCTTATGATGAAGCTATAGCATCGGGTGCAAATAGTATAGATGAAATAGAAAAGAGTAAAAAGATTTTAATTACACCACCAATAATTCCACCAAATTCATTAATCACTTGGGCAAGGAAAGAAGAGATTGTATCGACAACAATCTATGATTCATTACCTCATTTTTATCAAGAAGTTACTTCAGCATTGCAATCTATATCAGATAAAATTGCAACAGTAAATATGTATAATGCTTTTTGGGATATTACCTATAAAGGGGCTAAAATAGAATCGAGAAAGCCAAAAAGAGAAACTGATATCCATCCAATAATACATGGTTTAATTTTTGATATTGCCCTTACTAAAAATTTTGAAATTTCTCCAGAGTATCAAATTAGAGGTGGGAGATTAGATTTTTT
>CAYYKR010000068.1:0-1727 GCA_964469235.1 uncultured archaeon
TGAAAACTCTCTTCGATACTTTCAAGGTCAATACTCACAAGTGTTTCACCTACAAGTAAATCTGAAATATTTGGGGAAAACATCCACTTTCGGTTGTGTAAGGAATTCTTGCCATTTGTTTAAATTCTGTTATTATAGTACTGATTATATTTTATATCTGCTTCTCTAAGTAGCTCCCAGAATACCATATTGGCTATAGACTTACAATCTCCCGCAAGATTTGGGGTAACTTCACTCGTCCCATGAATCACATCATTTCTCTTTTTTCTCATCTTGTCTATTTTTTTGAATAGCTTTGGATCAATTAATTCTTTCTTTCTACAATCGTTCAATAAAATGTAGATCGGGCGATTTTCAAACTTACTATTTTTATAGTAATTTCTAATTTTGTTTTTCACATAAGCTTCTATTACTGACCAGTTCAATACAAATGATTCAAAGTACTCTTTTCGGTCAAATCGTGACCAACCATAATAAAATGCTATTTGCCAAGTAAAATTGGGTGATTTACAAATTTTCTTTGCAAGTCCCATGATGTTATCAAGTTGTTTTTTGGTTACCAACGGTGTTGGTAAGGGGAGGTCTCGAAGATCAGAATCCAGATAGTAAACATGGTTTACCGATGTGGTGTGAAACTTATTGCTTGAAAGAAGATTAGCAACATGATCAACATTAAACTCATTGAGATCTAATTCCGATATTGATGCACGAGACTCAAAAAGCAATGTTATTGAGAGAAGAATAGAGTTTATAATCTTAGTGCATTTCTTTAAGTCATTATTAGAACACCCAATGAATCCATTATACGTTATATATATCCAATCTCTGCCCCATTTGTATTTTTCAAAAGGTAATTCCAAGTTCTCATGCCGATTCTTGGGTTTTCTATATTTATTTATGAAATCTATCGGTAGGAAAACAAAAACACCATAACCCATCTTTTCACCCTCTCATATTTAATGTATCCTTTTTCTTTTATTTAATTTTTGTGGGACATTCTTTTCTCTGACCAAAGCCGGGGCATCCGCGAGTCGGTTCTTAGACGCCCTCGTGCATATGCCCATGAGCCTCCCAAAATATCACTCTAAATTCAGGAAGCTTACTTGTGAATAGTTCACGTAATTCTTTTTTCTTGACGTAAATAACTGGTGGGAAAAGTTCTCTTGAACTTCTGTCATTAATTGATGCTAAATCTGGAATAAAACATAAAAAATCCAGTGTAGATGCTGGAAAAATAGTTTCACCTAAAATATTAGTGGAATTTACAATTTCTCCAATTTTAGAGAAAAAATTAAATTCAACTGAATAAAATATAATCCCTCCTTTTGAGTAGTCTTGAAATTCACTCGTATCTTTCTCTTCTATGTGTCCGATTGCCCTATTCATCTTAGCGATGAGATCAATTTTAATATCCTGATCTGAGGGGATGTCCAAGCTTGTGACCTCAATTATCAATTTTTCGTTTTCGCATTTGAAATCGGCCGTCGCCTCCCCCTCTTTCCTTTTTATTTTTTCAAGTTCACCAATTGGTGAAAATAACTCCATTATTTCTTGTTCTCTTCCTGGACTTATGAACTTTGATCGTATGTAGTCTTCATACTTCTTCCGCCTTTCAGAATTTAGGTCTTTTCCATTCATATTCTTGCCATAATATATTTCTTCCAAAGCCTCAATATTATTTGGAAGATAGTCTTTTTTCTTTCCCATTCAACCCCCGTATTTAAGTC
>CAYYKR010000069.1:0-1700 GCA_964469235.1 uncultured archaeon
CGTCGTTTCAGAAATGAGGAAAATGCTTGGCAATGTTTATTTGAATGCAACAGACGACCTCGGAAAGATAATATTGGATGATTATGTATTCCAGGCAACTCAAGGAGACAGGTACAACGACCCAACACTTATGTTTGCCATACTGAAAAACTCGGACCCTGAATTGAAGAAGTATATAGAAGAACATCCTAAAACAATCTTATCATATGCTTTTGATGTCAGACCTTGGCTGACGCTAGATAAGCTTACCACAAAGAAATGGAGAAGATATTTGGATATTAAAGACATACAAGAGCAGCTCAAAAACGGAGAATTCAAGAATTTGGTCAAATACTCCCAGGATGAACTTGCATCCGCCTTCAGGAGAGAAGAAGTGATAAATGAGTTGAGGAAAAAATATGGAAATACATTTTCATTAGAAGGTTACACATTTCCTCAGTTGGTTTTTGTGTTCAGTCCTAATGACCATGAAAAAAGAGCTTATATTGAATTTTACTCAAAAGCAATTGGAAACAGCTATCACAATATCTTGAAATATTTATTTGACACATCGAAAAATGAAGATGAAATTTTCGAAATTATGAAAGAACATTACGACAAAGAAAATTTCACTTTTTTCAAAGATGATAAGACGGCTGCTAAAAATATAATACTTATATTTGAACAGAATTTTGGCCTTCAGAGTCAAGCAAAGGAGTATCTTCCATACAATTTATATGGAAAAATTGTTCAAGATGATATTGCGAATAAGAAATGGTCTACTATAGTCGATGAAGATTTTCCATGGGTGGACTTTGACAGGGTGTGGGTTACATTGAAAAAGATTCTTGACCCAAAAAGTGAATTCAAATATACAGGAGTTTGCCAAAATGATTCCGCCCTTAGCAGGAGAGCACTTAAGGCACTTCTCCTTCCGGGAGCTGGATATGTGGGATATAATTTTGAAAACGGCAAGCTTAATTATGGACACGCTTTTAATGGAATTTTACTAAAAGACGGTTTGTATACTGGAAAATATTTGGTAAACGGAGTTGGATACACTGATCTTACGACAATTTATACTCACATCCCATGGATAGCTGGCATTGGTGATAATTTGATTGGAAAAGATATCGACAATGGTAGCGATAACTATAGAGGAACATATACAACACCAATGCTTACCATTTATGTGGATCCGAATAATGGAATATCCGACAACCCGTCGTTGAAAGATATACTGAAAACTGTTAACGAAGAGCCAGAATTAAGGAAGGCATGGGATAAGAAAGGAAATTTCATCCATATAAGTATGTTGGCATGGATGTTGGGTGGAAACGGCTCTGATAGCGATGGAAGTGATACTAATGGCAATGGAAAAGATAAACCTAAACCACCAAAAATTATAACATTCGTGGCATTCGGCTCATAAATTCAATTGACAATTGAATTTCTAATTGATGCTGATATCACAAAAATTTTGCAACACCAATAATTACTCATCACGCTTCTAGTGAATGCATATCTTGCGTGTATTAATTCTCTCATAATTTAAATTGTGTCGTGAATTTAAGTAAATAAATACAAAATATTTGAAATTTAAAGCATTTTTTTCAAACCGAAAACTTTAAATACTCCCAAAAAGTAATAAATTTATGTCAAATACATTAGAAGAGCTATCGCAAGGAAAATATTCATTATATCCTAGAAATGGAATAATT
>CAYYKR010000070.1:0-1637 GCA_964469235.1 uncultured archaeon
TTTAAAAGGTTGTTAAGTGCTTTTTAATGACTAACTTCTGGAACGATAACTTTTATTTTGGATTCAGCAATGCTTATATCAACTGGGGTTTTAGCTACCACATCCCCTTCAACATGAACAAAAAGGTCTTTTGCACCCACATGCAACTTTTTTGTTCTAAATAATTGAACTTTTGGATGATATATATGCTTTCCAGAATAAATCTTTGAAAGATTTGAAAGGATTTCAAATTTGGATATCTTTGGTATTATTACAACATCCAAATATCCATCGTCCATTTTTGAAAATGGAGAAATTTTCATTCCTCCACCGATATAATTACCGTTTGCTATTGACATCATGAAAATATCTTGTTCAAATTTTCCATTATCATGAATTATAATAGCCTTCTTGGGAGAGTATCTAAAAAGCGATATCAAAACTGTCGTGAGGTAGGGAATCGTCCCGCCGAGATTTCTCAGTATTATATTTTTCGTCACATAAGAATCAAATCCGATTCCGGACATATTCACAAAATATTTTTTCTTTCCTCGAGATTTCAGCAATGCAACATCTATATTTCTTGTTTTATTTGATAGTAAAATCTTTTCGATACTGCAATCAATTCCAAGAGATTTTGAGAAATCATTTCCAGTTCCAACTGGAATGACTCCAAGGGTTGGTGATTTTTTAGAAAGAATAATTCCATTTGCAACCTCATTAACAGTTCCGTCACCACCGACAGAAAATATTTTCTTGTATCCATCCCTAGCAGCTTTTCTTGCTATCTTTATTCCATGCCCGCGATACTTTGTGAATTTGACATCGTAAGGAATTTCATTTTTAACGAGAATTTCCTCAATGTTTTTCCAACTCTCCTTGGCGCGTCCACTTCCTGCCGTTGGATTAACAATAAAAAACGTTTCCATAGGGAAATTCTAATGAGAAAAATTTAAATTTACATGTCTTCAATTAAAACCCTGTATTTTAATGGAAGCTTGTGCTTAGCCCTTCTGAATGCCTCTTTTCCGACATCAATTTTATTGTTGTTGAGCCAAATTTCCATTATTATTTGACCTTTTTTAACAATTGCTGCTGTTCCAATTGGTTTTCCAAAAGACCTTCTCATTCCCTGCTGAAATCTATCAGCTCCTGCACCAGTAGCGAGAGGGTTTTCTCTTAAAACTTGGTGAGGATAAGGTCTTATTCTTAGAAAATAATTTCCCTGACCTAATTTTATGTCCAAATAGTGAACTGCTGCTATTCTAGAAGCTTCCAATGAATTATGTCTTATCTGTATGTTTTGCTCAGATATGAGAAGTAATTTTTTATCATAATTTTTTGTTATGTCTCCAACATTAAACTGATGAATCTTTGAACCTGGGACACCTTTTACATAACCCTTTCTAGGTTTACGTCTTGACTGCCTTGTCCATGGTCTATGAGGTTTTGTATAGCACCTTCCTGGTCTAAGTCCCATTTATTACACCTTTTTTACTATTATATCTTCATACTTATAAACACAAATATTTAAAAAGTTTTAAATACACGAACGCCGCGAAATTAAGTCATTTTCTAAAAAGCTTCTTTGAGTTTTCGCTAAAGCCTTTTTCTAAAAGGCTTTTTTGAGTTCTTCCCTAAAGGCTTCTTTCTAAGAA
>CAYYKR010000071.1:0-1587 GCA_964469235.1 uncultured archaeon
GGTAGTAGGGACATGAGTGGGTTATTCACCTCTGTTTGGCAAATGTGAGTTGGTTCGGAAGTCTGAACTGAGTTTTATCCCGAAGAGTCTTCTCTTATAGTTTTTGAGATTATTAGCCCAATCAGTGAAGTCAACTGGTGTTCAAAATTTCTACTAACATCCGATGCACCACTCATAGCGTGTGCTGTTTCATGTAATAACGTTCCTGCATACGCTTCTACACTTCTTAGCTGATCCTTTTTGATGATAATTCTTCCAGTTGAGGGTTCCCACACCCCCGTTGCTTCAACAAAAGATGCCCACTCTTTTCTCATGGTCTCTGATATCTTTATTTCCCTTATATTTCGAGGTTTTCCTCCGATAATAGCAAAAATTTTATCTGTAGTGTCAAAGATTTCTTTTTCAGAAGGTCTCAATTTATTTGGTTCGACAAATTTGAATTTAAAACTTTCTTCACGTTCTTTACGAAATTGACTTGAATCCCGTATACTGCTTCCAGAAATGTCTTTTAACCCTCGAATCTTATCTTTTAAGTTTTGTGGAATTGTAACTACTTTATACCCAGCTGACCTTGCTTCATCAACCATATCTGTATCAGATATCAACTGTGTAGGTGTTAGAAAGATTACCTTCTCCGCAGCATTTAATATTCTAACTGCATGTTCCTGAACATCTATCCACCCGAGTTCATTATGCATATCACCAGTGGAATACTCTTTTAAATCGTTCACTAAATGCTCGGCAACTTCTTCACTTTTACACGACAATAGAATAGATTTTACTCTATCTAAATATGCACCACGTCCAACATTTGTTCGCTCTCTGTTAAGTGCTTTGCGTATTTTGTTAGTAAGTGAGGTTATATTATAAGTAAAAAGAAAATTCCCTTCTTCAGCTACTTTAACTCCATTTATGTATATTCTCCCTGCTTTTCCTTTCTTTTCCAGCACTTCACCATATTTTGTTATTTCAATGATCCTCTCACCTGAAAATTTTAGAAATAAATCCTTTGCTTTCTCAATATCATCACTCTTTACGCCATCCAAAATAAATTCTGTTCCAATAAAAGTCGGATCCGATGGTGGGGCGATATACGCATGAAGTGTAATTATATCTTCAAAACCATGTTTCTGTGATTTATCAAGAGTTATGTCGCCATATTTTGATTTTATAAAAACTTTTACTCCTTTTCTGTAAAATGTTGCAAGAGCATCTTTCAATCCTATGCCGAATTTCCCAATAACATCTGGATTTTTTAGTTTCTCATTGTTTTCTTTTTGGGTAAGGTGCTCATATTTAAGACCGCAGCCATAATCTCTTATATACCACTTATTTTCCGGGTCTTTAAATATTTCAATGTCCTTAGCTTGGGTTAACACTTGCTCATCCATGGCATTTGCTATAACTTCTCTAATAGCATGATATACTTCCCAATTCTCCAATATTTTTTCGATATTAAGGTCAAACTTCTTTACACCCATTATACTTACACCCAACAAACAATTTGCCTCGATTTCACTTAATATGTTCGGCGTATGAGAAGTTGTGCCGAAGGTATAATTTGGGTGATTGGAGTATTATCATCGT
>CAYYKR010000072.1:0-1582 GCA_964469235.1 uncultured archaeon
CATATGATAAGACTGCGCTTAGTAGTTACTACAGTAATAATCTGTTTTGTCTTTTATGGTGTGTCCGTCGCCCGCGCTATAGGAGTCCCCGAGAATCTGCGTATTTTGCCGGCGCATAGCGAGTATAGCCAGGGGGTAATCCTTCACTCTCCCTCTCGAAATCCTAAAAGTGAAACCCCTGGTTCTTTGGCTTCATTAAATAAATCTCAAAACAGAGAGGGGTGGAGTGAACGGTTGCCAAAAGATTATCAAAGTGACTGGGCAAAATTGCCTACAGGAAAGGATTTCCCAAGGGGGAAAATTTCAAGCTATAAGTTTTCTACTGGCGTCGGCGATAATCTTAGAAAAAAATTTTTTTACAAGAAAAATGTCCATCTTAAAGATATTGCACTCAAAGTCCATTGGAAACACCCTTATAATAAATACAAAAATACTCTCTATCTGATTCGTGGATGTGATAATGTGACTGTGGAGAATGTCGCTATCATTCAGCTCGATCCCGACTATCGTGCTGCGTTTAGTATTTTTGTGGAAGACTGCAAGAATGTTGTCATAAAAAATTGCTATTTTGCAGGGACTTCAGGTTATTCCCATGTCAGGATTGAGGGTTGTGAAAATGTCCGTGTCGAAAATGTAGAAATATCGGGTTATAATTATGGTAAAAAGGGGGTACGTTGTGGTGGGGGAATATTTATCAATAATGGTGATCCGAAAGCAGGTGGTAAGTGGGGCATGGTCAGTCCAAATCCGAAGAATATGAAATGGTGTGTGATTCAAAACTGTTATATTCATGATAACCTTGCCTCAGATAGAAAACCAGATAATGAACGGAACCAGGATGGCATATTGATACACTCAGCTTCAGATGGTATTCTGTTTAATTGTTACTTTGAAAATTGGAAACGCGGCGGCGCAGCTCTAGATGTTTCTCATAGACGCTCAGACAAGTTTTATAAAAATCATATATTTCGCATAGAGCGAAATATATTTAAAAATTGTCATTACAATAAAGAGTGTGGAACGAGTTCATCTACTTGTAAACTATTTTTTGCAAATAATCTTTACATTAATACATTTATTGCTGACCAGCATAAAGGATATGATATTTATCATGTTAATGAAACGTATATTATAGATAAAGATTGCTCAGAGCGAGTTTTATACAAAATATGGGGTGTAGAGGGTAAAAATGGTCCAACACATTTCATTAATTGTCTCTTGAGCGTATTTGGTAAACCTCTATATACAGTCTATTACCAAAGTGGAAAAGCTAAAAAAAATGATTATCTCTCTCTTGACTTGCGGCATTTTGTTTATTTGATGCCACATCCAAAACATTGGTTAATAGGAAAAGGAGAATCTTTGTCAAAGTGGCCTGAATGGCAAAAAGATGGTAGAGATAAAAATAGTATTCTCTTAAAGTCTGCACCTTGTTTTAGAAATTTGGAGAAGCAAGATTATCGACTGATACCGAAATCGCCTGCTTCGAAAGCTGGATGCAAAAATTTTATTAATCCAGATGACCCTCGTACGAAAGTAGACAAAGATTTTTATGGCCAGAGTCGATATCCAAAGCCATCGC
>CAYYKR010000073.1:0-1549 GCA_964469235.1 uncultured archaeon
CTTGGATCTTTTCAGGGACAATATGAGGTGAGTTGGAATTCAATTCTGGCGCTCTCTGTTCTATCAATGATTCCACCGCTTATTATATTTCTTGCTTTCCAAAAGTTTTTCATGCAAGGTCTTACAAGTGGTGGTTTAAAATATTAAACCTTTTTCAAAAATATCAACCTGAAGATCTGAAAAAAGGAGGAATGGAAATGTCTAACGTGAAAATAAGTTTTATAGGAGCGGGAAGTGTAAGATACACCTTAAAACTTGTGGGTGATTTGGCAAAGACAAAAGAATTGTCTGGAACTCTTATTTCTTTCATGGATATAGATGAAAGGAGATTGGATGCGATCTATTTGCTTTCACAAAGGTACACGTCTGAAATAGGAGGCAGTTTAAAATTTGAGAAAACAACTGATATAGAAAAGTCTCTTAGCGGTGCTGATTTTGTTATAAACACAGCTCTTGCACGCGGAAAAGGTCATCAGGATGGGTACGTTCAATATGAAATCATGAGGGATGTTGGAGAGAAGCATGGGTATTATCGAGGGATCGATTCTCAAGAATTCAACATGGTTTCCGATTATTACACTCTTTCTGATTACAATCAGTTGAAACTTCACCTGGATATTGCGAAAGCCGTTGAAATGATATGTCCAAATGCTTGGCTCATTCAAACGGCAAATCCAGTATTTGAAATAACACAGCTTATTAAGAGACAAACTAATGCAAAGATTGTTGGCTTTTGCCATGGAGTTATGGGTGTCCATGATGTTTTCAAAGTACTTGACTTAGATGAAAAATATATCGATTGGCAAGTGGCAGGGGTCAATCATGGTATCTGGTTGAATCGCTTTTTATACAAAGGAAAGAACGCATATCCGATCTTGGATAAATGGATGGAGAAAAAAATAAGTTCATGGGATCCCAAAGATCCGTGGGATTTACAAATGAGTCCTGCAGCGATGGATATGTATAAATTCTACGGGATGCTTCCAATTGGAGATTCGGTAAGAAATGGAAGCTGGAAATATCATTATAATCTTGAGACGAAAAAGAAATGGTTTGGAAAGTTCGGCGGAATCGATAATGAAGTGGAAAGGCCGAAGTTTTATGACGAGTTAAGGCAAATTAGAGAAAAACTCATAGAAATTTCGAAAGATTCTTCCGTAAATCTCACCAAAAGTTGGCCAGACGAATTTCCTGCAGATAAATTAAGTGGCGAACAACAGGTACCATTTATTAATGCGATCGTTAATAACAAAAAGGTAAGGCTGTTTTTGAATATTCTAAACAACAGTACCATAAAGGGAATACCAGACGATGTTGTTGTGGAAGTGTCAGTTAACGTTGACAAAGATGGAATTCATCCAGAAAAAATAGAACCTGATTTGACGGAGAGAATAAAAAAGATGTATTTAACGCCAAGAATAATGAGAATGGAAATGGCGCTTGATGCTTTCATAACAGGTGATAGGAGAATGCTCGAGGAGATTTTGATCAGAGATCCAAGGACGAGAACGGAAAAACAAGTAAAAGAGGTTTTGGATGAGATAATGGA
>CAYYKR010000074.1:0-1528 GCA_964469235.1 uncultured archaeon
GAGACACGTTAGAAGTTTGGGGAGCTCCTAAAGTATGATTTGCAATCGAAGATGAATTTTTTGAATCAACATTATCGTACGAGAATTCTTCTTTCTTTATATCATGATTTTTGATAAGATTTCCATTTACAAGTTCTATATGGTAGTCATCAAATTTCAGATAATTGCCATCCGGATAAAAAAATATGTCATTCTTTAACTTGTTTTCGTAAATTTCTTCATTTCCTTTATATAAGTGAAGCGTCCAATCGGTTCCATTTAAAATTTTTATTCTTATTCCACTTGAAGAATTTATAACATATATCTTTGGACTGTAGGAAAATGACATTGTCACAACTGATAAAATTGCTAGAAATACAAATACTGATATTAATCTATTGGTCGTTCCTTCTAAGTTCATCACATCCCCATCGATGACTTAAGCATAAGGTATAAATTACACAAGTTGTATTGTAATTCTATACCACAGTATAAAATGTACATGTCTCAGTCCAACATTATAAGTTAATTATGAATATTAATTTTAAATTTGAATTTATCTCTTCTTTATATTGTAGTATTTGAATTTGAATGGGTTTTCAGATATACTTGACCTGCTTCTCCTTTTGCTTGAATGAGATTTTTTATTTTCGTCTTCTGTCTTTACAATTAATTTTGATTTTATAGCGTGTATTTTATCAACTGTATTTGACCTTGCACCATATCCGCTTCCAGAAGAGTAATTTCTATTTGTATATGATGATGAAAATCCTCCAGAGCGTGATTTTTCCTTTTGTTTTATTAAGTAAACAAAAACTGCAATTATTATCAATATGAGAATTGGCGTCAAAACATAAGGATTTTTCAAAAAGTCAGTTGCCTCTTTTATGGAAAATCCTGTAGCAGATGATTGATTTGATGTACCTCCTTGAGTTTGATTGTTCTCGGATAGTTTTAGTGTTATAGTACCTGTTCCACTGGTTTCTCCCGACTTGGCGTTGACATTCACAAAGTAAAACGTCTTGCATTGTTCATTGACACAATCTGAAGATGGAACGTTAAATTTTATTTGAACATTTTTACTCGCTCCAGGGCTAAGACTATCCAATATTGATGGATAAATTGTATACCATGATGATTTCAACCCATCTACAGATAGAGTTACTGTAGATAAATTTGTCTGCCCTGTGTTTCTAATCGTTACATTAACGGCCGCTGGATTATTGAAATTAACTGCAAATGTATCAGGAACGTTAACAGTTATTTCAGATTTTTTATAAATACTTAAAACTTGAGAAACTTCTGATGGAATGAATGGATCTTTTTCAGCCCTAAGATGTAAAACTGTTCCTCCTTCCTTATTAGGAGCTTCTACATTCATCGTGAAAAATCCTCCATCGTCCGTCTTTGTCGTTGACTTTTCACCGTCGTCAAACCAATATGAAATTATAGAATCTTTCACAGGATTTCCAGACTCATCAACAACCTTTCCTTTTACATTAAACAATTCTCCCATGTAAAATGAATCTTTTGGAAAATCTACTGAGAA